>DASRII010000507.1:0-20620 GCA_035650075.1 Micromonosporaceae bacterium
CATGCCACCGACGAGGAAGCGCAGCCCGACGATCGCGGTGAGGGTCAGGATGCCCACGTTCAGCACCTTGAAGAACGCGTAGTCGTGTGCGGTGATCAGGAAGAACAGGCTGATCGGCGCGAATGCGACCGACAACATCGCGGTGACCGTGATGGCCACCATCACCAGCGCCAAGGCCTGCCGCACCGACAGCCGCGCGCCGAAGACCAGATTGAACAGGTACAGCGTCGGCAGGCAGATCGCCAGCGTGACGAGGAACAGCAGGGGCAGCTTGATCGCCGAGGTAAGAGCCATGAGCGGGCTGTGGAACGAGCCGAGGACGGCCCCGTAACACGCGAGCGCGACGGCCGAGCTGGCCAGCATCTGGCTGGTGAGCCGGTTCAGGTCATGCTCTTCGATGATCTGCGTCCAGATGCTGTTGCGATCGCGGAGGATCCGCTCGATGATGAGCAGCCCCGACGCGGGCCCGTTGGTCGCCATGGGCGCACGCTAGAGGACCGTCAACCGGTGCGCCACCCCACGTCGATGCGCCGGCCGCGTTCGTCGAAAAAGTGCAAAGCATCCATGCGTACCGAGACCGCCAGCGGATGGCCGCTGGTCACCGCCGGGTAGGGCGCGAGACGGATCGCGAGCTCGGCCGGCCGCCGGTGGTGCCGCCCCGGGTCGTTGAGCAACGTGGTCGACGACCGGCGCCGCTCGAGGGCGCTGCCCGGCCCCCGGCCACTGGGCCCGGCAGGCAGTTCGGGTCGACCGTCGCCGCGGCCGTCGCGATTGTCGCCGCGGCCGGCCAGGCGCTGGAAGACCTGGTTGAACCGGCGGAACCGGCCACCGCCGCTCGACTCGGGCGTCACGCCGCCGAGATCCTCCACGACGATCGCCGTCGCCCCGATGTCGAGGAAGGCGAGCGACTCGTGGCCGTGATGCTCCAGGTACCGGATCCGCCCGTGCAGGATGTCACCCTGCGTGTCGGGTACGACCGGGGTCAGCGCCTCGGCCCGGATGCCGATGACGATGCGCTCGCCGTGGTAGTGCGACACGGCCCGGGACCGGATGTCGTCCCAGGGCAGGTAGAGCGCCTGGTCGCCGAGGTGCAGGGCAACGTACCGGTCGAGGTGCACGTAGACGCTGGCCTCCAGCAGGTTCATCCGCGGGCTGCCGAGGAACGCGGCCACGTAGAGCGTCGCCGGCCGGTTGTAGACCTGGGTCGGCGTACCGACGTCCTGCAGCACCCCGCGCCGCAGGATGGCTACCCGGTCCGCCATGGTCAGTGCCTCGGCCTGGTCGTGCGTCACGTAGATCGTGGTGACCCCCAGCTCGCGGACCAGCCCGGAGATCTCGGCGCGCAGCTCGGCCCGCAGCCCACTGTCCAAATTGGACAGCGGCTCGTCCATCAGGAACAGGCCGGGCCGGCGGACGATCGCGCGGCCCATCGCCACGCGCTGCCGCTGGCCACCGGAGAGCTGGTGCGGCTTGCGGCCGAGCACATCGCCGATGCCGAGGGCCGCGGCCACATCGGCGACCCGCTCGCCGCGCTGCTCGGGCTGGACGCCGGACAGCCGTAGCGGGAACGAGATGTTGTCACCCACTGACATGTGTGGATACAGCGCGAAGTCCTGGAACACCATCGCGATCCGGCGGTCGCGCGGGGGGAGGTCGTTGGCGAGTACGCCATCGAGCATGACCGCACCGGTCGTCGGGTCCTCGAGCCCGGCAACGATACGCAAGACGGTCGATTTACCGCATCCGGACGGGCCGAGCAGCACCATGAACTCCCCGGCGCCTACGTCGAGGCTCAGGTTGTCGACCGCCACCGTGCCATCGGGGAACACCTTTGTGACGTCCTTGAGCGCGACGGTCCCCACCGTCACCTCCCGCACCTATGAACTTCCCCCGGGCAGGGTCACTGTGACCAATTTCATGGCCGTTCGCCCATCGGCTAAACGTCCATGTTCGATCTGTCACGAACCTGTTACCAGGCCAGACCGCTCAGCACTCGATCACGTTGACGGCCAGCCCACCCCGGGCGGTCTCCTTGTACTTCACCTTCATGTCGGCGCCGGTCTCGCGCATCGTCTTGATCACTTTGTCGAGCGAGACGAAGTGGTTGCCGTCGCCGCGCAGGGCCATCCGTGCCGCGGTGATCGCCTTGACGCTCGCGACGGCGTTCCGCTCGATGCACGGGATCTGTACCAGGCCACCGACCGGGTCACAGGTCAGGCCGAGGTTGTGCTCCATCGCGATCTCGGCCGCGTTCTCGACCTGGGCCGGCGTACCGCCGAGCACCTCGGCCAGCCCGGCCGCCGCCATCGAGCACGCCGAGCCGACCTCACCCTGGCAGCCCACCTCGGCCCCGGAGATCGAGGCGTTCTCCTTGAACAGCACGCCGATGGCGCCAGCGGTCAGCAGGAAGCGGACGACTCCGTCGTCGTTCGCCCCCGGTACGAACCGCGTGTAGTAATGCAGCACCGCCGGGACGATCCCGGCCGCGCCGTTGGTCGGTGCGGTCACGACCCGCCCGCCGGCCGCGTTCTCCTCGTTGACCGCGAGCGCGAACAGCATCACCCAGTCCATCACCCGCAACGGGTCCACGGCGTCGGGCTCGGCATCGAGGCTTCGGTACAGCTCCGCCGCGCGGCGTTTGACGTGCAGACCACCCGGGAGTACGCCGTCCCGCGTGCACCCACGATCGACGCACTCCCGCATGACCCGCCAGATGTCCAGCAGCCCGGCCCGGATCTCGGTCTCCGACCGCCAGGCGGCAACGCTGGCGCCGGCCTCCGCCGGCGCGGGCCATGGGCCTTGGAAGTGCCGCCTTCCCTCGTCGCTGCGCTCCTCAGTCCAGACGGCACGGCCCAAGGCCAGTTCATTGGCGAGCATGACGTCGCTGATGCTCTGGTCGGTGGCGTACGCCAGCAGCTCGGCGCCGGTCGTGAACGGGTACGGCACCCGGGTCCGATCAGGTCCGATGCCCCCGGGAGCGGTCTCGTCGACCACGAACCCGCCGCCGACCGAGTAGTACGTGCGCGCCCGCAGCTCGGCGCCGCTGTCGTCGTACGCCGTGAAGATCATGCCGTTCGGGTGGTACGGCAGGGTCCGCCTGCGGTGCATGGTCAGGTGCTCGGTGAGATCGAAGTCGACCTCGTGCGCTCCGAGCAGGGCCAACCTCCGCTCCTGCCGCACCGACGCGACCCGGGCCTCCACCGCGTCCGTGTCCACCGTCTCCGGTGCCTCGCCGGCCAGCCCGAGCACGACCGCCCGGTCGCTGCCGTGGCCGAATCCGGTCGCCCCGAGCGACCCGAAGAGCTCCGCCGTGACCTTCGCGACATGCGTGAGCTGGCCGTCCGCCTTCAATCCCCGCACGAACGTTCGCGCCGCCCGCATCGGGCCCACGGTGTGTGAGCTCGACGGCCCGATGCCGACCTTGAACAGGTCGAAGACGCTGATCACTCAGGCGACGTTACCCGGGTCGGCCGGAATTGTCGTATCGACGGCCTACGGTGATCCGCATGACGGAGTTGGAGAGCCTGGTCAACATCGGGCCGAAGCTTGCCGAGGATCTCCGCTCGATCGGTATCCCCGACGCCGAGACCCTGCGCGAGGTCAACGCCGACGAAGCGGCCGAGCGGTTGGAGCAGGCCGGTCTGCGTGACTGCACCCATGCGAAGCGCGCCCTGTCCGGGGCCCTCACCGGCGTCCGCTGGAACACCAGCTAGCCATCGGTGTCGGATCACGGCCACAGTCGTTGAGCGGACGGGGGCCTCCACGGTCGGAGTCCCAGAATCGGGGCGTGATGGCCGGTGTCCAGCTGACGTACCTCGTCGAGCACGCGAAGAAGTCCGCACCCGGGCACCTGCCGGAGTTCCTGCACGGCGCGTTCGCCGAGGCGCGGACCCAGGTGCGCTGCGTTCTCGGGCGACGCGGCATCGTGGTGGCCTACCCGGACGTCGAGGTGCACTGGGACATCGCCCGGCCGCACGGTCTCGTGATGAGTCATCCCGGCAAGCGGTTCCTGCGCTGCGATGCCCCGAGCGCGGCCACGGCCGGTGGACGGGTGCGGGCACGCCGGACCGGCCTGCGGCGGGAGTGGCCGATCGAGCGTATGCGTGCCGCCGCGGAGCGCTGGGACCTCACCGTGGACGGCCATGCGATCGAGGTGTGGACGCTCACCCATGCGGTCGCGGACCCGGTTGCCACCCGGGCGCTGTGGCGGTTGATCGTGCCGGGGGTCCCCGAGAACCTCGCCGAGGCGGGAGTGCCGGCCGAGGTACTCATGCCCGAGGTCGGCCGGATCCGGCTCGTCGCCGTCGAGGCCGCGGACCACCGAGTGAGCGTTCAGCCGCCGAACGGCTACGTCGACGCCTCCTACACCAGACCGGCGGTGGGTAGAGCGACGGTGCCGGCCCGGGAAGACGACGACCGTGCTGTGAAGCACCCCGGTGGTGGGGTCCGCCTGCGCGCCGCCACCGCGGTGGAGACCGACCTGGCGTGGCTGACGTCGCAGGAGAGCCTCGACGAGCTGAAGTCCATCCTCGACGCGGTGGTCGCCCCGATCCAGGAGTTCACCGACCACGATCTGGTCCGCGAGGGGGGTCAACCGGGCGAGTTGGGGCTGGTCGTGGACTGGTGGCAACAGCTCGAGCCGCACGTCCCCGACGCCGCGGTGCGGACGGCGTTGCAGAAGCTGCTCACCGCCTGGCGGATCCAGGCGGGCGACCGGCCGGCGGGTCTCACCGCGGCCGAGCGTCGCCGGTACGACCAGATCGTGCTGGATCCTCAACCGTGCCCCGGCCTGTCGACGGCGAGCTGCCGGATCCTGCGGTTCCTCACGACCTTCCTGTCGGCGCTCGACCCCACCGATCCGCAGGCGGCGTTCCGGCGCATCTACCAGGCCGAATGGGCCAGGGCGACCAGACCGCGGGTGGTCTCGTTCGGCATCACCGAGATCAGCCAGGACGTCGGGCCAGGCGGGGTGACCCACTTCCGGGCGTACAACTTCTCCGGGACGACCTTGACGCTGGGCGGCCAGCCGCTGGTGCGCACGCTCGGGTTCCGGGACGGCAAGGTCCGGCTGGTCCTGAGGTTGCCCCACGTCGAGACCAACTTCGACTTCGAGACGAAGCCGGCCAGCAACGCCAACAGCATCCTCTGCGCGATCTTCACCCTCGGGCTGTGCGCCGCGGCCATCAGCAGCTCCGGGTCGGGCTCGTTCACCATCGACAACCTTCGCCTGGCGATCGACCTCACACCGTCCGCGGTGGACCGATACGGCACGGTCTACCTCGATGCCTCGCTCGACCGCGACGCGTCCGGCATGGACATCGACTTCTCGCTGGTCGGCTTCAACGTCCTGGAAGACCTGGTCGTGGCCATCGCCAACGCGAGGGACCTGTGGGACGACCAGATCAGCGGCCCGATCCTCGACCAGGTTGGTGAGCTGGTGTCCGGGCAGCAGCTGCGCGACATCGTCGACACCGTGTTCTCGTGGCCGTGGCGCCTCAACATTCACGAGGGGCCGCCGGTCCTCGCCTCCGGCTCGTCCTTCGTTCGCGGCTCGGGCACCATGCTCGCCCGGCTCGCCAACACCGCGGGCCAAATGCCGGCATTCCCGGTACGCGTCACACCGCACCGCGACGAGCCGTTCGCGCTCGCGTTCACGCCTCGGTACCTGTCCGCCTGGTCGAAGGAGCACGTGGGTGCGTACGACGCCTCGACCGAGATCACACCGGACTGGGCCGGCGCTCTCGGCATCCCGGACCCGGATCCGGCCGACTACGATCCGCAGCCGCCGCGGCTCCAGCTGCCCGGGCATCGGCGCGACACCGGCAGGCGGACGGACGGCGGTCCACTCGACTCCCCACCCGACCTGAGCGGCCTGGTCGAGGGCTGCGACGCACCGCCGCAGCTGCCGGCGGCCTACCAGAACCGCACGGTACTCGTCCGGGGCGCGTTGACCGTGACGCTGCCGCCGGCCGGCGAAGCCACGATGCTCGCCCGGCTCGGCCTGGCGTACCGGGTCCGTTTCGAGCCCACCCGGCTCCTCCTCGTGCACCACCGCGTGGTCGTCGACCGCACGGTATGCGTCGACACGACCCGACTCGACGACGGACCGCCGCTGCGCGACAGCTTCGCCAACCTCGATGCCGTAGCGGTATCCCGCATCGCCGGCGGACGCCTGCCCGGCGGCCTCACCGCCAGCCAGTACGCGCTGCGCCAGCAGGTGATCGACCACACCCGGCTGGCCGTCGCCGCCCAGCTCGGCGTTCTCGAGCCCGACAGCATCGCGCCGGGCGCCGCGGTAGTCGTCGATCCGCCGCCGGACCAGCCCGGCCGGCCCCCGGATCTGCCCCGCCCCGGCGGTGACCGCCCCGGGCGGCCCGGCGTACCGGGTGGGGGCGAGCGCGACCTGCCGACCGTCATCTGCGAGCCGCCGCACTGCGACTGGCTCTCCGGCATCGACCAGTCCAGCCTCGGCCTCTACCTCGAGGCCACGGCGCACGCGAGCGTCGACATCGAGGTCGGCTTCGATCCCAACCCCGATGCCGCGCTCTGGATGCCGGGCGTATCGCTACGCGCCGTGCCGGAGTCGCTGACCGTGGACGTGACGAGCGTCGACGCCGAGGGTCCGTACCGGGACGTGGACCGGCAGGCGCTCACCGACGCGGTGCACGCCGTCCTGACCGACGACGCGCAGCGGTTGCTCGATCCACTGCTGAGCCTCCCCGCTCCGGTCGCCGAACGGCCACTGGTGCCGCCCGCGGCGGCGATCCTCGGCAGCGACACGCCGATACCGGACGAGGTGCTACGGGTGGTCGTCTACACCCAGGCCGCCGGCGGCGGGTCGCTGAGCTACCGGATCGGGAACGACGTCGCGTACTGGCCGATCCGAGTCGAGCAGCACGTCACCGACATCATCCGTCAGTAACGAGGCACTCCCACCCGGTCCTCGTTCGGGATCATGATCCATAGGACGATGTAGACCACGAACTGCGGACCGGGCAGCAGGCACGACAGGACGAAGAGCAGGCGCACCAGGTTCGGCGCGAGGCCGAAACGGCGGCCCAGGCCGGAGCAGACGCCAGCGATCCAACGGTTGTCGCGTGGCCGTACGAGTTGACGGTGTGGCGACGAAGTAGTCATATCTCCACCGTAGAAACTGCCTGCCAGGTGTGCCTCGGGGACAGGCCTTAAGGGGCAGCGAACGTGATCGTGACCGTCGTGAAGCCGAGGGCCTTCAGCATGCCGTCGAGCATCTTGCGGGTGTTCTCCTGCGCCCGCTCGGTCAGCCCGCTACCGCGGGCGGCATCACCGATCTTCTGTTCGGCGAGCTGCAGGATCTGCTGCAGCCGGTTGGGATCGCCACCGAACAGGTCGCCCACCCGGTTCACGATGCCCCGCTGCTCGGCAAAGACGTAGCTGCGGTCGTTGTCGATCCGGGGTGGCTCGAGCTGTGGCGCGGGCAGCTTCAGCTCGACCGTCTTGGTCGTCTGGTCGACCTTCAGGCCGTCCTCGGTGAGCTTGGCGAAGTCGACGTACGCGTCGACCGACCCGGCCGCGACGAACAGCGTCCGCTCGTTGAAGATGATGTCCGGAATGAACCGCCGGTTCTGCTGGACGTCGATGACCACCTCGAAGTTGCCGCTAGCCGCGGTGAACCGGCTCAGGTCCTGGATCGACTTGAGCAGCACCGGCTGGCTGCGGTCGGTGCTCTGCTCGGCGAACGGGTTGCCGAAGTTCGGCCACAGACCGATCCCGCGCAGCCCCAGCAGCAGTACCGCGATCAGGGCGATGACGCCGGCCAGCCAGAACAGCCCACGCCAGCCACTACGACGCGGTTCGGCGAGTTCCATGCGCGTGGCGTCACGGAAGCGGCCAGGGTCGAGCGGCTTGCCGATGTCGTCTGCTTCCGAAGGCCATCCAGTGTCGGATGGGTACTCCACGGTCTTGTTGTCGTCGGAACGGGCCATCGTTATCACCGTCCTGCTGGCGGGCTGTATGCCACACGATATGTGTACCCCGCGAGCACCGGGACAACACAAGCACTATTCAGGCAAATGCGGAGATCCCAGTCAACTTCTGTCCGATAACAAGTTGATGGATTTCCGAAGTGCCCTCGTATGTCAGCACACTCTCTAAATTGTTCGCGTGCCGCAGGACCGGGTACTCGCCGCTGATCCCGTTCGCCCCGAGGATCGTCCGGCACTCCCGCGCGATCGCCAGCGCCTCGCGCACGTTGTTGAGCTTGCCGATGCTGACCTGCTCCGGCCGCAGGCCCGGGCCGTCCGCGAGGCGGCCGAGATGCAGCGCCAACAGGTAACCCTTCTGCCACTCGACCACCATGTCCGCCAGCTTGGCCTGGGTCAGCTGGAACCCGGCGATCGGCCGGCCGAACTGCTCCCGGTGCAGCGCGTAGGTCAGCGCGGTGTGCAGGCAGTCCCGCGCCGCCCCGAGCGATCCCCAGAGGATCCCGTGCCGCGCCTCGGTGAGGCAGGACAGCGGCCCCTTCAGGCCGGTCACCTCGGGCAGCACCGCATCGTCGGGCAGCCGCACGTCGTCCAGCACGATCTCGCCGGTCGAGGACGCGCGCAGCGACAGCTTGTGCCGTATCTCCCGCGCCGTCACACCGGGTGAATCCATCGGTACGACGAAGCCGCGAACCCCTTCTTCGGTACCGGCCCAGATCACGGCGACATCCGCCACCGGCGCGTTGGTGATCCACATCTTGCCGCCGCGCAGCAGCCAGCCGTCGCCGTCGCGGACCGCCCGGGTCTTCATCGACGCGGGATCCGAGCCGTGGTCGGGCTCGGTCAGCCCGAAGCAGCCGATCAGCTCGCCGCTGGCCATCCTCGGCAGCCACTGTTCCTTCTGGTCGGTGGAGCCGAAGCGCCAGATCGCGTACATCGCCAGCGAGCCCTGGACGGAGACCAGCGACCGGATGCCGGAGTCGCCGGCCTCCAGCTCGAGACAGGCCAACCCGTAGGCGACCGCGGACGCGCCGGCACACCCGTACCCCGTCAGGTGCATGCCGAGCAGCCCCAGCTTGGCGAAGTCCGCGGCCAGCTCGCGCACCGGTACCTGGCCGGTCTCGAACCAGTCCGTGATGTGCGGCCGTACCCTTTCATCGACGACCTGGCGCACGACGGCGCGGATGGCGCGCTCCTCGCCGGAGAGCGACCCATCGATGTCCAGCAGATCCAGCGAGGGCATCACGGCCTTAGATTACGCCGCGGGGAGCACGAGGACGCGAGCGTGAATCTCCTTGCGTTGTTGCAGGGCGGCGCGCAGGGCGCGATGCAGACCGTCCTCCAGGTAGAGCACGCCGTCCCACTGCACGACGTGCGGGAACAGATCGCCGTAGAACGTCGAGTCCTCTGCGAGCAGCCGATCGAGGGCCAGCTCGCGTTTTGTCGTGGTGAGCTGATCCAGCCGGACGAGGCGGGGCGGGATGTCCACCCACTCCTTCATCGTCAGCCCGTGCTCTGGGTAGGGTCGCCCGTCCCGGACCGCCTTGAAGATCACGGTGAAACTGAGCCCCCTCCCCGCTGATCAGTACCCGCCAGCCTAGCGATCCGGTGCGAGTTGCTCGGCACCGTATCACTCGTGGGCGCCCCATCGACCTCGGTGAGTGACAAGATCGACCGATCGGCGACCTCGGCGGAGCGAGGGTGAGCGGCGGTCCGGCTCGGGGTAGCCGATCGTGATCGCCCCGATCGGCGAGAAGTCGGGCGGAACCCCGAACGCTGCCCGGTACGAGCTGGTGTGTTCCGGTGGAATCCCGAAGAAACAGGCGCCCAGCCCCTCGTCGACCGCTGTCAACAGCATGAGCAGGGCGGCGAACCCCGCGTCGATGTGCCAGTACGGCACCGGCCACCGGCTCTCGTCCCGGTCGGTCCAGCCCTTGTCCGGTTCGGCGTACCGGTCGAGGTACTGGTCGCGGTTCGAGTGCGGTACGACGATCAGCGGCGCCCGCTTCATCCCGCGCAGCCAGCTGTCCTCTTTGCGGTCGGGTTCGGTCGTCGACCGCCAGAACAGCTCGATGTCAGCGGCGTCCTGCAGCACGAGAAAAGCCCATCCTTGGGAAAATCCGGCCGAAGGCGCCCGGATCGCGTGCTCGAGGAGCCGCTCGACCACCTCGTCCGGCACCGGGCGGTCGGGGTCGTAGTTGCGGACCATCCGCCGGCGGCGTACGACATCCCGAAGCTCCACCGTGGTCAGCCCTTCCGGATGCCCCAGATGCCCTGCCAGGTTTCGCCGGGCTGCAGCACGACCACGTCCCGCCCGGACCGCAGCGCGTCCGGTGGGCAGGTCATCGGCTCGATCGCGACCGAGCGCCGGTACCGCGGCTCGGTCAGCGTGTCCCCGCTGAACACCTGCCACCACCGGAACGCCTCATCGGCCCATACCTCGACGGTCCGCGAGGCATCCACAGTGGACAGTGTGGCAACGGACCTGCCGTCCGGCTCGCGGATCACGTCGCCGAACGCGTCGTCGAGAACGGTCGTACCGATCCGGCGCGGCGCCGTGAAGTCGTAGTCGCCGCCAGCCACCTTGGCCGCGCCGATCGGCAGCAGCCGCGCGTCGGTGAGCAGTCTGCTCTGTGCGGGTACCCGCAGTACCAGCTCGTTGACCGGAACCCCGGGCAGCCACACGTACGGGTGCGTACCGAGCCCGAACGGCGCCGGCCGATCCCCCACGTTGGTGGCCCGGTGCTCGGCGGTGAGCCCGTCCGGGCCGAGCGACCAGACCGTCTCCAACCGCAGGCGCCACGGATAGCCCGGCGTCGGTGGCAGATCGACGCCCAGTGTCACGGCGGACTCCGAAGCGTCCACACAAGACCAACGCAGCCAGCACACCAGCCCGTGCAGCGCGTTGTGCCGGGGCGGCTCGGTCAGCGCGAGCTGGTACGAGGTGCCGTCGAACGAGTACCGGCCGTCCCGCAACCGGTTCGGCCACGGCGCGAGTACCTGTCCGGCGCACCCGGGGCACAGCTCACCGGCCTCGTATCCGTCCACAATGGACTCGCCAGCGACCGAGTACGCCCGCAGCCCTCCGCCCACCTCGACGACCGTGGCCTCCTGGCCGTCGACCGCGAGGCGCCATTGGGTACCGGATGGGCTCGTATCCATGCCGGCGACAATATCGCCCACCGAGCCCCCACCCCCGGCGATCATGAAGTTGGTAGCGCGACACGCCGTCGAATTCGAAACAAAGTTCATGATCAACGGGGGTCGGCGTGGGCGGGGCGGGGTTCGGGGCGGGTCCAGCGCAGCAGGGCGGGGAAGGACAGTGCCACGATCAGCGCAACCACGGCAGCGGCCAAGCCGCCACCGGCCCACGACACCGACACCCCCCACGCCGCTGCCATCGTTCCGGCGCGGAGGTCGCCCAGGCGGGGGCCGCCGGCCACTACCGCGATGAACACGCCCTGCAGCCGTCCCTGTAACTGATCGGGGGCGTACGTCTGCAGGATCGTCTGCCGGTAGACCGCGCTCACCAGATCGGCCGCGCCGCCGAGCGCCAACAGGGCCACGGCGAGCCACAGTGAGTGCGCCAACCCGGCGGCGCCGACCGCCAGTCCCCACACCACGACCGCGAGTACGAGGGCCAGCCCCTGCCGCCGTACCCGGCCGATCCACCCCGACGTCAATCCGGCCAGCACCGAGCCGATCGCGATCGCGCTGAACAGCCAGCCGATCGCCGCCTCGCCCCCGAACCGCTCCGCCGCCACCTGCGGGAACAGCGCCCGGGGCATCGCCAGCACCATCGCCGCGATGTCGACGGCGAACGAGAGCAGCAGTACCGGCGACGCGGCGATGAAGACCAGCCCGTCCTTGATGTCGCGCAGCCCGGCCCGCTGGCCGCCGTTCGTCGGCGGTACCGACGGCAGCCGCAGCGTCGCCCACAGCACCACGCCGAACGCGAGCGCGTCCACCGCGTACGCGGCGCCCACCCCGGCGCTCGCGACCAGGACACCGGCGGCCAGCGGCCCCGCCACCATCGCGCCGTTGAACATCGTCGTGTCGAGCGTGTTCGCGGCCGGCAGCTCGGCCGGCGAGACGAGCCGCGGGAGCATCGCCCGTCGCGTCGGCCCGCTGATCGCGAACGCCCCCGCCTGACCGGCCACCAGCACCAGCAGCAGCTCCGGGCTGCGCACACCCAACAGCGCCTGCACGAGCAGGGCGAGCGTCGTCACGAACTGCAGCGTCGAGGACGCCAGCAGCAGCTTGCGCCGGTCGACCGCGTCGGATACCGCGCCACCCCAGATCCCGAAGATCAGCAGGGGTAGCAGTCCCGCCACGCCGATCAGCCCGACCCAGAACGACGACCGGGTCAGGGCGAACATCTGCACGGGTACCGCGACAGCCGTGAACTGGAAGCCGAAGTTCGAGGCGGCGCTGGAGGTGAACAGCCGGCGGTACGGCTGGTGCCGCAGGGGCCGCAGGTCGATGGTGTGCCGGCGCCACCCGCTCCTCGTCGTTTGAGTCGTCGTCATGGAGCGAGACGCTCGACGACCCAGTCCGACCCGGTACGGCGGAAGCGCAGCCGGTCGTGCAGCCGGTTGGCTCGGCCCTGCCAGAACTCCACAGTGTCCGGCGCGACACGGAATCCACCCCAGTTCGGCGGTGCCGGTACGTCCCCGGGGAACTGTCGGTCCACCTCCGCCCAGGCATCCTCCAGCACGGTCCGGTCCTCGACGACGCACGACTGGGGGCTCGCCCAGGCGGACAGCCGCGACTCGCGGGGCCGGGCCGCGAAATAGACCTCTGTCTCTGCCCGCTCGACCCGGGTCACCGAGCCGCAGATCACCACCTGCCGGTGGATGGGCAACCACGGGAGGACCAGGCTGACGTACGGGTTGGCGGCCAACTCGGCGCCCTTGCGCGACTCGTAGTTGGTATAGAACACGAGCCCGCGTTCGTCGTACGCCTTGAGCAGGACCGTTCGCGCCGACGGCCGCCCCGCGTCGTCGGCCGTGGCCAGGACCATCGCGTTCGGCTCGGGCAGCTCGGCGGTCACGGCGTCGGCGAACCACCGGCCGAACTGGATCACCCAGTCGGCGGCGAGGTCGGACTCGGTGAGCGGGCGGTCGCCGTACTCCTGGCGTAAGGAGGCAAGATTGGTGGTGCTGGGTGTCACGCCAGTATCCTTCCTTGGCCCAGCCCGGATGCGTGAAGATGTGTCACGCGAAACACATCGATGATGACGCCGACCCAGGAGTGTGAAATGTCCGACTTCACCCCAGGCCTGGAAGGCGTGGTCGCCTTCGAGACCGAAATCGCCGAGCCCGACAAAGAGGGCAACGCGCTACGGTACCGAGGGGTCGACATCGAGGACCTGATCGGTAAGATCTCGTTCGGCAACGTTTGGGCGTTGCTGGCGGACGGAAAGTTCGGTCCCGGCCTGCCGCCGGCGGAGCCGTTCCCGGTGCCGGTGCACTCGGGCGACATCCGGGTGGACGTGCAGTCCGCGGTCGCGATGCTCGCGCCGTACTGGGGACTCGGGCAGCTACTGGACATCTCGGACACGCAGGCGCGCGAGGACCTGGCCCGGGTGAGCGTCACCGCGCTGTCCTTCGTGGCGCAGTCGGCTCGCGGCCTGGGTCTGCCGGCGGTACCGCAGAAGGAAATCGACAAGGCACGCACCATTGTGGAGCGCTTCATGAAGCGCTGGCGCGGCGAGCCGGATCCACGGCACGTCAAGGCGGTCGACGCGTACTTCATCTCCGCGGCCGAGCACGGCCTGAACGCCTCGACGTTCACCGCCCGCATCGTCGCTTCGACCGGGGCCGACGTGGCGGCCTGCATCTCCTCCGCGATCGGGGCGCTGTCCGGCCCACTGCACGGGGGTGCGCCGTCGCGGGTGCTGCACATGATCGAGGCGGTGGAGAAGAGCGGCGACGCGGAGGGGTACGTCAAGGGCGTGCTCGACCGGCACGAGCGGTTGATGGGGTTCGGTCACCGGGTGTACCGGGCGGAGGACCCGCGCGCTCGCGTGCTGCGCCGGACCGCGAAGGAGCTGGGCGCACCGCGCTACGAGGTGGCCGAGGAGCTGGAGCGCGCGGCCCTGGCCGAGCTGCGCGAGCGGCGGCCGGACCGCATCCTCGAGACGAACGTCGAGTTCTGGTCGGCGGTGGTCCTCGACTTCGCCGAGGTACCGGCGCACATGTTCACCTCGATGTTCACGTGTGCCCGGGTCGCCGGCTGGAGCGCGCACATCCTGGAGCAGAAGGGCCTCGGCCGGCTCGTGCGGCCCTCCGCGCGGTACATCGGCCCGGGTCCGCGCCAGCCGCAGGACGTCGAGGGCTGGGACGAGATCCCGCACGGCGACGACTGACGGCCACGACTGACGAGGGATCGAAGTAGGGGCGACGACCCCCGACCTCACGCATATCCGTGACCGTCGCCCCACGGCAGTTTGCCGTACGCGTGAGTCCTCAGACAAGTTGTCTGGCACGATTTGCAGGTTGATCTCGCACTCGAGGCTACCTATGACAGACTTTCCGGGTGGGAACTAGCCCCAGCCCGACGCTGCGGCGCCGGCGGCTCGCGCGGGAGATGAACCGCCTGCGGGAAGCCGCCGGTATGACCATCGAGCAGGCGGCCGGAGCCGCCGGCATCTCGACCTCGCACCTGTCGCGGATCGAGCGGGCACACGTCGGGGTACGGGTGCCCGTGGTCAAGGCGTTGCTGGCGACGTACGGCGCAGACGCCGAGACGACCGGCTACCTGATCGAGGTGGCCAAGGAGGCGTCCCAGCGCGGCTGGTGGCATCCGTACGCCGGCACGATTCCCGAGGGCTACGCGACCTACATCGGGTTCGAGGCGGATGCCGAGCAGATCTGGAACTTCGACGCGAACACGCTGCCGGGGCTGCTGCAGACCGAGGAGTACGCCCGGGCGATGTTCCAGCGCGGACCGCTGGGCCTGCCCGACGAGGAGATCGCGCGGCGGGTCGAGGTACGGATGCAGCGGCAGGCCATCCTGACCCGGCCCAACCCGCCGAAGGTCTGGATCGTCCTCGACGAGGCCGTGATCCGGCGCCCGGTCGGCGGCCGCGGCACCTTCGCCGATCAGCTCATGAGGGTCGTCGAGTTGGCGGCACTGCCGCACGTCGACATCCAGGTGATGCCGTTCGCCGTGGGCGCGCATCCCGGTACCCCCGGGTCCTTTGTCGTGCTGCGTTTCGCGGATGTCGCGGATCCGGCGGTGGTATACATCGAGACGTTGGCGGGCGACCTGTTTCCCGAGAGCCAGGACGACGTCAGCAGGGCTATCCTGACGTTTGACCGCCTGCGGGCATTGGCGCTGGGCCCGGACGAGTCCGTCGCGCTGATCCGGGAGGCGGCTAAGGAGATAACATGACCAACCTATCTGGCGTGATTTGGCGCAAAAGTCGGCGTTCCCAAGACAATGGGGCTTGCGTCGAGGTGGCCAACCTCGGCGCGACCATCGGCTTACGCGACTCGAAGGATCCGGCGGGACCGGTGCTCGTCTTCACCCGGGACGAGTTCGTCGCGTTCATTCACTGTGTAGCCAGCGGCGAGATTGTCGACGTGACCTGACAATTTCTCGACCGAGTGCGCACGGCCCTGTGACGGGGGCCGTTTTTTGCTTTCTGCGGCCGCATGTCAGTATTTCCAGGTGATTCAGATACCCGACGGCATCCGGCCGGTCGACGGCAGGTTCGGCAGCGGCCCGAGCAAGGTGCGGCCCGAGTCGGTCGACGCGTTACGGACCGTCGCGCAGACGTACCTCGGCACCTCCCACCGGCAGCGCACGGTGCGGGACCAGGTGGCCCGGTTGCGCCGCGGGATCGCCTCGCTCTTCGAGCTGCCGGACGGGTACGAGGTCGTGCTCGGCAACGGTGGCACCACCGCGTTCTGGGAGGTGGCCGCGTTCGGCCTGATCCGGAACTGGGCCCAGGTGGCTTCGTTCGGCGAGTTCGGGGCGAAGTTCGCCGCCGCCGTCTCGGACGCGCCGTTCCTCGCCGCACCGTCCGTCGTGTCGGCGGCGCCTGGCGGCGCCGCGCTGCTGTCCGCCGAGAGCGGCGTCGACACGTACGGCACGCCGCACAACGAGACATCGACCGGCGTCGCGGTACCGGTCCACCGGGTCGCCGGTACCGACGCTCTCATGCTGCACGACGCCACGTCGGCGGCCGGCGGGCTGGAGGTGGACGTCCACGAGTCCGACGCGTACTACTTCGCGCCGCAGAAATGCTTCGCCTCCGACGGTGGACTGTGGATCGCGCTGCTGTCGCCGGCGGCGGTCCGGCGTGCGTACGAGATCAAGGAGTCCGGCCGGTACATCCCGGCCTTCCTCGACCTGGTCACCGCGATCGAGAACTCGCGGCTCGAGCAGACGTACAACACCCCGGCCCTGGCCACCATATTCCTTGCGGCCGAGCAGACCGACTGGCTGCTGAGCCACGGCGGGCTGGCGTGGGCGACCAAGCGCACGGCCGAGAGTGCGTCCATTGTGTACGGCTGGGCCGAGCGCTCGGCGGTGGCGTCGCCGTACGTGGCCGACCCGGCGCTGCGTTCGAACGTGGTAGCCACGATCGACTTCGCCGAGACCGTGGACGCGGCGGCCGTCGCGGCGGCACTGCGGGCGAACGGGATCGTCGACACCGAGCCGTACCGCAAGCTCGGTCGCAACCAGCTGCGCATCGCCCTGTACCCGGCCATCGAACCGTCCGATGTGGAGGCGTTGACGGCCTGCGTCGACTACGTGGTGGAACGGCTGTAGCCGTGGCTCTCCGGCCCCTCTTCGTCGTCAGTACCGTCAGCCTCTGTCTGGCCCTCGTGACCGGCGTGCTCTGGATCGCCGGGGTGCTACCGAGCCTCGTCGGTCAGGTGTTCTTCCCTCTCACGGTGTTCGCCGGTATCGCCGCGGGCATCGTGGACGACCGGATCCACTGAGGATTTCTCGCCCGGATCGGCACGAGAGCGGCGTGGCTTCGCCTATGCTTGTCCGGTTCGACGTACGGTGTCGGCGGAGACATCGCGGCGCGGTTTCCCCATTCCTCGGGGCGGTTCGGACGGAGGCAGGCATGCGACCGGTGCGGTTCGTCGCCCTCTCCGAGGACGGTCAGGCCCTCGTCCTCGCCGACGAGGTCGGCCGACTGCTCACGCTGCCGATCGACGACCGGATCAGCTCCGCGCTGAAGCCCGAGCGGATCGGGCAGACCGCGACGCTCACCGTCGCCACCGCCGAAGAGCCCTCGCCGGCCCTCTCCCCGCGGGATATCCAGGCCCGGATCCGCGCGGGCGAGTCCGCTGAAGACGTGGCCCGGATCGCCGGCGTGCCGGTCGACCGGGTGCTGCGGTACGCCGGACCGGTGCTCCAGGAGCGCGCCATGCTCGCTCAGCACGCGCGGCGGACCAAGCTCAAGGGCCTGGAGAAGAGTGCGTCGCTGGCCGAGGTCGTGGACGGCCGGCTCGCCCAGCACGGGATCGACGCCGAGAAGATCTCCTGGGACGCGTTCCGCCGGGATGACGGCACCTGGCGCATCGTGGCGACGTGGCCGTCGGGCAAGGCCACCGCACAGGCGGTCTGGGTTCTCGACAAGAACCGGCAGATGGTCGCGCCGTACGACGACATGGCGCAGTACCTGTGCGCGGAGCGGCAGGCTCACCTCGGATCGGAGGCCCCGGGCGGCCGGTCCGGTCGGTCGGAGACGTCCGGGCGCGGCGGGCACGCCCTGCCGGCGCCGAACTCCGAAGCGCCTCGGAGGGACTCCCGCGGGCGGGACCCGATCCGGGCCGGCCGGGATGCGCTGCTCGCCACGCTCGACCGTCCACTGTCGACAGGTTCGGGTCGCGGGCTCGACCCGGCCGCCGAAGGCGCACCGCGCCAACGCCCGGTAGCCGGCGGCGCAGCCGCCCTGATGGGCGCCCCTGGCACCGCCTTCGACGACGACCACGACGCGTCGAAGGAAGTCCCCGCCGTCCCGTCCCTAGCAGTCCTCCGCCCCCGCCGCACGAACACCCAACCCGGCTCGTCACCCGACCAGCCCGCGGCCACCACCGCGGAAAAGCCGCGCAAGCGCCTCCCCAGCTGGGACGACGTCCTATTCGGCACCGCCCCCGCCGCCCGCGAATAGCCCCGCCTTCCGCGTTGATCATGAACTTAGTTTCGGGGTCGACGGCGTGTCGAGTCACCAACTTCATGATCAACGGGGAAGGGCCGGTCGACGGCGACGGCCGCGGCCAGGCGCCGATCGTGGGTGACGAGCAGCAGGGCGCCGGCGTAGTCGGCCAGGGCCGCTTCCAACTGCTCGATCGCCTCGATGTCGAGGTGGTTCGTCGGCTCGTCGAGGACGAGGCAGTTCACTCCGCGCGCCTGTAGCAGGGCGAGCCCGGCCCGCGTCCGCTCACCGGGCGACAGCCGCCGGGCGGGGCGCAGCGCGGTGTCACCCGGTAGCCGGAACTTGGCGAGCAGCGTACGGGTGTCCGTCGCGTCCAAGGTCGGCACCGCGGCGCGGACGACATCGAGTACCGGCTCGTCCGTGTCGAACTGGCGCCTGGTCTGGTCCAGTTCGCCGAAGATCACCGACGGGCCGACATACCGGCTGCCGGCGACCAGCGGGAGCCGGCCGAGCAGGGCGTCGACGAGCGTGGTCTTGCCGGAGCCGTTGGGGCCGGTCAGCCGTACCCGCTCGGCCCAGCCCAGGGTGAAGTCCAGCGGGCCGAGTGTGATGTCGCCCCGGGACACGACCGCCTCGCGGATGGCGACGACGATGTTGCCCGCCCGGGCCGACTCGGCGATCGAGAGTTTCAGACGCCACGGTTGGCGTACGACGTCCGGTGCGGACTCGTCGAGCCGGGCGATCGCGCGCTCGGCACGCGCCGCTCGGGCGCCGGTGGCCTGGGCGCCTTGGATCTTGCCGTGCCGGATGTTCTTGTCGTTGTCCGGTGCGTAGCGTGGGTTCGCGGCCCGTTGCGCCCCGGACCGGGCCCACTCCCGCTGACGCCGGGCCGCCTCGACGAGATCGGCGCGGCGGGTCTCGTACCCCTCCCGCGCCTGGATCGCCTGCCGCCGGGCCGCTTCCCGCTCGGCCAGGTACGCGGTCCACCCGCCGCGGTACTCCGTCGAGGTCCGGCTGAACTCGTCCAGCTCCACGACCCGGTCCACGGTCGCGTCGAGGAACGCCCGGTCGTGGGAGACGAGTACCACTCCGGCCGGCGTCGCCTGGACGTGCCGTTCCAGCCGGGCGAGCCCGTCGTCGTCGAGGTCGTTGGTCGGCTCGTCGAGGAGCAGGACATCCGGCCGGGCCAGCAGTACCGCCGCCAGAGCCAGCCGCGCCCGCTGGCCGCCGGACAGCTCGGTGGCGCCGCGGTCGGCACCGGGCCGTAGGCCGAGAGCGGCGGTTACCTCGGCTGCCCGTTCGTCGAAGTCGGCCCCGCCGAGCGCCAGCCACCGGTCGAGCGCGTCGGGGTAGTCGCCACCCCCGCCGCCCGCTGCCAGTGCCGAGGCCGCCGCGTCCATCGCCGCGCGCGCCGCGGCCACCCCGGTACGCCGGGCGAGGTGTGCGCGCAGCGTTTCGTCGACGCGTACGTCCGGCTCCTGAGCCAGGCGCACCACGGTGGTGGATGCCGGCGCGCGGACCACCGCCCCCGACTCGGGTGCCAGCTCCCCCGCGATCACCCTGAGCAGCGTGGACTTGCCTACGCCGTTGGGCGCGACGATGCCGACCCGGTCGCCGGCGGCGATCACCAGGTCGATACCCGCGAGAACGACCTGTGCGCCGAACCCGACGTGGACGTCGCGGAGAGTAACTGTTCCAGCCATCGCACCCAGTTTCCGGCCTGCAAGGGCTTGCCCGCCAACGGTTTAGTCTCGGGGCATGGACTACACCACCCTCGGACGTACCGGCCTGTCCGTCAGCCGGCTGTGCCTCGGCACGATGAACTTCGGTCCAAAGACCACCGAGCCCGACAGCTACGCGATCATGGATCGGGCACTGGAGCACGGGATCAACTTCTTCGACACCGCCAACGTGTACGGCTGGAAGCTCGGCGAAGGCGTGACCGAGCACATCGTCGGCCGGTGGTTCGCCCAGGGTGGTGGCCGCCGGGACAAGGTCGTACTCGCGACCAAGGTGTACGGCCCGATGGCCGAGTGGCCCAACGAGCGGGGGCTGTCCGCGCGGCACATCATCCGTGCGTGCGACGAGTCGCTGCGCCGGTTGCAGACGGACTGGATCGACCTGTACCAGATGCATCACATCGACCGGACCGTGCCGTGGGACGAGATCTGGCAGGCGATGTCCCAGCTGGTCGCGGCCGGCAAGGTGCTGTACGTCGGTTCGTCGAACTTCGCCGGCTGGCACCTGGCCGCGGCGCAGGAGTCGGCCGCGCGACGCCACTTCCTCGGCCTGGTGTCGGAGCAGTGCATCTACAACCTGCGCGTCCGCCACGTGGAGCTGGAGGTACTGCCGGCGGCGCAGGCGTACGGGATCGGCATCATCCCCTGGTCCCCGCTGTCCGGCGGGCTGCTCTCGGGCGCGCTGCGCCGGATGCAGGAGGGCACCGCGGTGCGCTCGGGCCGCGGGCGGGCGAAGGAGGGCATC
Source organism: Micromonosporaceae bacterium (assembly GCA_035650075.1). Classification (GTDB taxonomy): domain Bacteria; phylum Actinomycetota; class Actinomycetes; order Mycobacteriales; family Micromonosporaceae; genus DASSUC01. The sequence continues at coordinate 20,572 of DASRII010000507.1, forward strand.
GAGGAGGACCGGGCGGCGATCGAGGGGTACGAGAAGTTGTGCGAGTCGA
>DASRII010000508.1:0-2436 GCA_035650075.1 Micromonosporaceae bacterium
CCGGTTCGGCAACAACGCCGACTCGGCTATCAGGTTGCCCACGATACCGGCCGCACCGTTGACCGGATATCCGTACCGATTCACCAGCAGTTCAAAGACCCGTCGGGTCCGCGCGTTCATACCCGCAGGGCCGGCGGCCGGTGCCGTCACTGGGGTTTGTTGCGGGACTTGTCGCGCCTGCCCGCGGCGGCCGACCCTTCGTAGGAACTGGAGGGCCATACGGATGATACTTCCGGTGCCCGCACTGGTACGGCCAGTCATAGACGCTCATCTGGTTCAGGCCGCATTGGATGAGTCACGTCGCGGTGCCTGATCAACAAGAGTGCCAACGGTCTGCTCTCCGCTCGATCCGAATGGCCAGCTTCACGCACCACACCGTCCTCTTGTGATCTCGTCGGAGTCAATCGTGACGCCACGGGAGGTGAGTCAAGCTGGCGACAATGGGGAAACTTTCACCTGCCACGGTGATGGGTTCTCGCGACGATCTTGTTCGGCGGGTCGTGAGTTGAGAGACGGCCACCGTGGTGATCCTTCGAACGGCGAAGTCCTAACGAAGGAGACGAACTCGATGGCCGCACGTGACAGTGCGGATGCTGCTGGCTTGTTGCGCGAGCACTTGGAGTCGGCGAGCCCCCGGATCTGCTTCGGGCGATGGTCAAGACGTTCGCCGACGCGTTGATGTCGGCCGAGGAGGAGGCCGAGGCCGATGCGGTGTGCGGGGCGCCGTACGGCACCAGGAGCGAGGAGCGGGTCAACTCGCGCAATGATTATCGAGCGCGGGAGTGGGACACCCGGGTGGGCACGGTGGAGCTGGCGGTGCCCAAGCTGCGGCAGCGCAGCTACTTCCGGACTAGCTGTTGACCTATTGGCGGCGGGCCGAGCAGGCCCTGGTGTCGGTCGTCGCGACGAGCTATCTGCTGGGTGTGTCGACCCGGCGGGTGGAGAAGCTGGTCGAGCAGCTCGATGTGGGCGGCGCTGTCCAAGAGCTAGGTCTCGGAGATGGCCCAGCACCTCGATGGATGCCGGCCCGTACACGTTCGTGTGGCTGGATGCGTCGACGGTCAAGGTGCGCGAAGGCGGCCGCACGGTGGCCTGGAGTGGCGGGACCCACCCCCGAGGTGGACCTGTCCGGCAGCGGCTTACGTGGCCTGGCTCTGCGCGGGCCGAGCCCGCGGACGCTGCGGCTGCCGCCCACTGGGCGGCAGGTGGAGCTCACAGCCACCACCGGTGCCATAACGGTGCGGGCGGCCGACGACGGCCGCTGGACAGGGCCGGCTGGTCCTGGACACCGCGGCACCGCACGTGGCCGTCCCCAGTGGACTGTCCGCGGTCCGCGATGTACTGCTCGACGGCGACGGTGTCATCTCTGCCGAACTCCTGACCGCCGTGCCGGATCTGGAGCAGCTGCAGGTCCGGTGGCGCACACCACCCGGAACACTGACCGGCGATCGGCACCCTGGCCACACTGCGCCGGCCGCAGCAGGTCCACCTCATCGACGGCTACGGCCTCGACCCGGCCGCGCTACCGGACCTGCCGGCCCTGTCCAGCCTGATCGTCGACGGGCTGCCCCGTTCCACCGCCGGGGGCGCTGGGGGCACGCTACCGCCGCACCGCAGTCCGGCTGACCGTCCGCGGCGCCAAGTCCGACGCCTGGCTCGAGGCCAACCTGTACAACCCGCTGTGCGACTGGGTCGACGACCACGAACCAAGCCGGTGCGGCCGCGTGCAAGGCATACGCCGACGCGTTTCGGGCCGGCACGACAATAGCTCGTCAATGCAGCGCGACCCGGTGGGACGAGCGTCCCGCCGGGTCGATAACCAACTGGCGCAGGTGTGGCGTCGCCGAAATGGTCCCGGCGAGCCGGCTGAGCGACCGATCAACGGCATCGGTGATGGTGGTCGGATCGGCGTCGTCCCGGAGGGCCAGGGTCATCCAGACGTCAGGATCTCGCTCCTTACCGGTCAACTGGACACTGGCCCGGTCGATCCGCGGATCGGTCTCGAGATCGCGCCGCACGGCCCGGGCGATGGCGCTGGTGCCCGCGATGGTGCGGCCGCGCTCGGCTCCGGCGCCGGCATCGCCAGTCCCAGCCAACGACAGGTCGGGCCAGCGCTGTCGTCGCTGACGACCGAGCTGACCTCGTATCAACACCGTCCCCAACGCCGCCAACACCAGTCCGGCTCCGATGAGCACGAGCTTCTGCCACAGGGGTCGGTCCACCCATTCGTCAACCAGGTCAGTCGGCACAAGAGTGCGTGTATCGGCGCCTGCGATCCAACCGGCGTACGAGGCGATACCGAGTGCGCCTGCCACCGTGAAGGCGAGGCCGAGGACGATCCACAGCCCGCGGTTGAATCCGTTCATGGCTGACTGCTACCTCCCCGCGCGAACGCTGACCTCGACCGGCACCGCATCGTCCGCGCCGAGACGGACG
>DASRII010000509.1:0-20454 GCA_035650075.1 Micromonosporaceae bacterium
GGCTCATCGAGCAGGTTTCAGTGCGGGCCGCCGGGGCGTACCTGACCCGCCGACCACGCCCCCTCGTACGGGCAGCCGGGTTCGAGGTCGTTGAAGCGCAGGGGATCAAGGCCGCCACCATCGAACGGGTACATGCCCGCAAACCGGCTCTCTGGTTCTGGCCACGCCTCCGAGCCCGAGTTCGTGCCGCTTCATCCGTGTGGGTTGACCGCTGATATGGCCGCAGCACGAAGCCGGAGATGATGCCGGCCAGCACGGCTGCGTCGACGATCCACGGCCAGTGATGGCCGATCCCCAGCTCCTGCCGGCTGCCCGTAAGTCGCTGCACGAAGCTGCGGGTGGCCTCGGGTGTGGTTGTCCGCGACCACAGGTACAGCGTCGGGGAGGGGGCGTGAACGAATTCGCGTCCGAAGCCGTCGTCGAGGCCCTGCCGGGCGACATCGCGCCCGAACAGCCACAGGGTACGGGCGTCGGCAGTGGCAAGTGACTCGGCATAGTTGGCCGGTGCTTGACCGGCGGCCACCAGCTGTCGCACCCGTGCGACAAGGCCGGACTTGAACTCGATCGGATTGTCGTAGTTCGCTGCCTGTCCCGTCAGGTAGGCGTCGCCTGCGGTCAGGTTTCCCTCGATCGACACGATCGACTCGCACTGTCCATTGAGGAGGTTGGCGACTCGCACGGCCAGGGCCGAAACCCGCCGAGTGTCCGACAATCGTCAATGGCGCCGCCCACGTCTGCCCCAGAACTGCGGCGATGACACCGGCGATGCTGGCCAGGTCGGGGTCGACGGGTAGCCATCCGGCACCGTTGAGGTCGGGCAGCTCCATTACGGCGACTTCGAACCGGTCCGACAGTGCGTCGATCAACGGCCGCCACGACTCCCGGCAGTCGCCGAACGCGGGCAGACACACAATCGCTGGGCCAACGCCCTTCCGATGCATGGCGCGGCCCTCGACGAAATCGGTGGTCACGGCGTCCTCCGTCGGGGTGCGTTACGCGGCGACGGACTGGCCGGCCAGCCGCCATTCGACGACGCCGTCGGCCAGCCGGGCGGCGCGGTGTCCTCGCGCGCGCAGCAGCCGGACCGCCTCGTGGGCGAACACGCAGTAGGGGCCGCGGCAGTACGCGACCACCTCGACGTCGCCCGGTAGTTCGTCGAGGCGGTCGGCGAGCTCGTCGACCGGGATGTTGACCGCTCCGGGCAGGTGTCCGGCCGCGTACTCCTCGACCGGGCGGACGTCGAGCACGGTGACCTGGCCGGCGGCCAGGCGGCGGCGCAGCTCGTCGCGTCCGATCGACTCGACCTCGCCGTCGCTGTGGAGGTAGGCGGCGCGGGCCGCGGCCACGTCGGGTAAATGCGCGGCGGCCACATCCCGAGTGCGCACGAGAAGATCCACCACGTCGTCGCCGGCGAGCCGGTAGAACACCCGGGTACCCAGCCGTCGGGTGGCCACGAGGCCGGCGTGCTTGAGGGTCTGCAGGTGCGCCGACGCGGTGGTCAGGTTCAGCCCGGCCGCGCTGGCCAGCGCGTCGACCGACCGCTCGGCCTGCGCCAGCAGATCGAGCAGCTCCAGGCGCTTGCCGCTGGCCAGAGCCTTGCCGACCCGGGCGAGCTGGTCGAACAGCTCTGTCTTGCGAGTTGCGTCACCCATGCTCCGTCCTCCAAAGTTCTATGGAATAGTATCAGAGCATGAGCGACGTCGACGATCTGCTGGCACCGCTGGTGGACGAGGGGTTGGGTAACAGCGCCTACCTACTCGACCTCGGCGATGGTCGGGCCCTGGCCGTGGATCCGTCGCTGGACCTGCGCGCGGTCGACCGGGCGGCCGCGATGCGGGGCCTACGGATCGCCTACGCCGCGGAGACCCACCTGCACGCCGACTTTCTCTCCGGCGTCCGGCAGCTCGCCCACGACCACGGCGCCACGGTGCTCGCCTCCGCCGCCGGCGAACGCACCTTCGACCACACCCAGCTTCGCGACGGGGACGAGGTCGACCTTGGCGGCCTGGCGTTGCGCGCCCTGGCCACCCCCGGACACACCCCGGAGCACCTGTCCTACCTCCTGCTGGACGGAAACCAGGAGCTCGGGGTGTTCACCGGCGGGTCACTGATCGTCGGCGCCGCCGCCCGCACCGACCTGACCGGTCCCGACCGCACCGAGGACTTGGCCCGGGCCCAGTACGCCTCGCTACACCGCCTCGCCACGCTCTCCGACGCCGCCGCGGTGTGGCCGACCCACGGCGCCGGCTCGTTCTGCTCCGCCCCGCCCGGGGCCGCGCGCACCTCCACCATCGGCACCGAGAAGGCCACCATCCCGCTGCTCGCCGCGCCGGACGAGGACACGTTCGTGCGCCTGCTCGCCGACAGCCTCGGCAGCTACCCGGCCTACTTCGCCCGCCTAGGCGAGCTCAACCGCCACGGCCCGCTCGTCACCGCGCCGCCCGTCCTGCCGCCGCTCGATGCCGTCGAGGTACGCCGGCTGCTCGGCGACGGCGCCACCGTACTCGACGTGCGGCCGGTCGCCGACTACGCCGCCGGCCACATCCCCGGCTCGGTCGCCATCCCGTTGCGCGCGGCGTTCGCCACCTGGCTCGGCTGGCTGCTACGCCCAGACCTGCCGATCGTCGTCGTGCGCAACCCCGGCCAGAACCCCGCCGACATCCTGTGGCCCGCACTCGCCGTCGGTTACCCCAACCTCGCCGGCGAACTCGCAGGCGGCGCAACAGCCTGGGTCGCAGCCGGCGGTTCGCTTGCCACCACCCGCCTGGCCAGACCGTCCGAGGTGGACAGTCAGATCGTGGTGGACGTGCGGCAGGCCGACGAACACGCCAGCGGACACCTGCCCCGCGCCCAGCTGATCGAACTCGGCTCGCTCGCCGACCACGCCACCGCGCTGCCTGACGCGCCGACCACCGTGATGTGCGGGCACGGCGAACGCGCCGCGACCGCCGCCAGCCTGCTCGAACGCGCCGGCCACCACGATCTGTCCATCCTGGACGGAGGCCCGGCCGATTGGGCCGCCGCGACCGGCGTCCCGCTGGACACCAGCCGATGAGCAGCACCGTGTCGACGCCGCGGCTCGGGCTGCGCGCGAATATGGCCCAGTTCACCCTGCTCGTCGCCGTCAACGCGCTGGTCGGCGGCATGATCGGCCAGGAGCGCACGGTATTGCCGCTGCTGGCCGACCAGGTGTTCGCCATCGGCGCGTTCACCGCGTCGCTGACCTTCATCGTCGCGTTCGGCATCACCAAGGCCCTGACCAACCTGGCCGCCGGCGCGCTGTCCGACCGGTACGGCCGCAAGCCGGTCCTCGTCGCCGGCTGGCTGATCGGGCTACCGGTACCGCTGCTGCTGATCTGGGCACCCAACTGGGGATGGATCCTCGCTGCCAACGTCCTGCTCGGCATCAACCAGGGACTGACCTGGTCCACCACCATCGTTATGAAGATCGACCTGGTCGGCCCGGCTCGACGTGGGCTGGCCATGGGGTTCAACGAGGCGGCCGGCTACCTCGCCCTCGCCGCTACCTCGCTGGCCACCGGGTGGCTGGCGGCCGAGCACGGTCTGCGCCCTGCCCCGTTCCTGCTCGGCCTCGCCTACGCGGCCCTCGGCCTCGGCCTGTCCGCGATCCTCGTCCGGGAGACCCACCAGCACGCCCGGCACGAAGCTCGTAGCCACACCCCGCGCCACGGCGAGCATCCCGACGGGTTGACCGGCCGGCAGATCTTCACCGTCACCAGCTTCCACGAACGCGCCTTGTCGGCGGCCAGCCAGGCCGGCCTCGTGAACAACCTCAACGACGGGCTCGCCTGGGGCCTGTACCCGATCCTGTTCGCCACCTCCGGACTCGGCGTGGCCCGCATCGGCGTCCTCGTCGCCCTGTACCCGGCGGTGTGGAGCGTCGGGCAGATCCTCACCGGCGCCCTATCCGACCGGTGGGGCCGCAAGTGGCTCATCGCCGCCGGCATGCTGCTCCAAGCCATCGGCATCGCCGTGGTTGCCGCGACCACCGGCTTCACACCGTGGGCGGTCGCCGCCGTGCTCATGGGCGCCGGCACCGCCATGGTCTACCCCACGTTGCTCGCCGTCGTCGGCGACGTGGCCCACCCCACCTGGCGCGCCCGCGCGGTCGGCGTCTACCGCCTGTGGCGGGACCTCGGCTACGCCGCCGGCGCCCTGATCGCCGGGATCACCGCCGACCTGCTCGGTCTGCGCGCCGCGATCTGGCTCGTCGCAACCATCACCGCGGCCTCCGGTCTGATCGTCGCAGCGCGCATGTACGAAACCCACCACCCGAGCCCGCCCGCACCCCAACCCGCGCCAGTGGAGGCGTGATTACTCGCCGCAGAAACGCGGCGCCAGGGTGCGGCGGACCGAGCAACGGCCTGACCTCGACACCGCGTGACATCGCAGCGGTAGCAAAGGACCCAGCGACAACAAGGAGAGTCGCGATCAGCACCTGACAATGGGCCGCAACTCTCGGGCACTAACTGGCCACTTGCATTCGAGTCGCCACCAGCGCGTGGGGTGCCACTTCAGGGTGATGGTCCTGGCCTGCGGAGATGCAAGACGGCAGGCTCGCTGGTGTGGTCGCTCGCACGGTGGCGTTGATGATCGTCCGGTGGGTGCTGGGCGTGCTGGCGTGTGGTCCGACGCCGGACGCGGACGCCGTGGAGATCGCCGTGCTGCGCCATCAAGTGGCGGTGCTGCGCCGCCGTGCTGGCGTACCAGTCCAGCCGGGGTGACCCGGCGCCCGGACCGAGTCCCAGCACGGTCGCCTGTTCCGGCCGGCTCTGTGTCGACCCGGTCACCGTCCGGCCCGCACCCTGATCGCCGTGCACGGCAGCGGGTTCGGGCCGGGGGAGACGATCACCGTCAAGTTGGCCGGTGACGAGGTGGCCAGCTCCACATCGGACAACACTGGTGCGTTCGACACGACATTCGTGATCTCCAGCGCGTACGCCGGCCGTGGTCGCACCGAGTTGACCGTCAGCGCCCAGGGCGAGACCGGCCCGCCCCAGTCGTCAGTGCGCGAGCTCGGCCGGGTAGTCGTGTGGCCGACGTGGACGGCTGCAACCTGGGACCACCGCCGTTCGTATTTACCGAAACGGTCGTGGGCGATGAGCGCGAAGCTGGTGGGAATGCGCGACGCGAACAGTTTCGATGAGTTCTACCGCACCACCTCGGTGCGGCTGATGGGGTACGGGTACGCGGTGACTGGGGACCTGGCCGAGGCGCAGGATCTGGTCCAGGAGGCGTACACCCGTGCCTGGCAGCGATGGCGGACGGTTTCCGTACACCCCAATCCGGAGGGGTGGGTGCGTCTGGTCGTCACCCGCCTGGCGACCGACCGGTGGCGCCGATTGGGCCGACGGCGCGCCGCACTGTTGCGTTCGGGTCCAACTGAGTACGCACCGCCGCCGGGTGAGGACGCGGTGATGCTCACCGCTGCGCTTCGGGGCCTGCCCGTGGCGCACCGGCAGGCGCTTGCCCTGCACTACTTGATGGATCTGCCCGTCGCGGAGATCGCCGCGGAAGCGGGTGTGGCAGTCAATACGGTGAAGTCCTGGCTGTCACGTGGGCGCGCAGGACTTGTCGCGGCGCTGGCCGGGACGCCGCCCATCGCCTCGCATCGGGAGGAACGATGACCGATCTCGAACGAATGTACGGATCATTGAGGCGAGAGGTTGATGCCGTCATGCTGGAAACACCGGATGCCCTTCGCCGCAGGGGCGACCGGCGCAGCCGGATCGGGATAGCCGCGATCGTCGTCACGGTCGCCGCGCTGGTGGGTGGTGTCGCCGTCGGGGGGCGTTGGGTACTCACCTCGCCTGGCACGTCGGTCCAACCCGGCACCGACACCAGCTCCGGTACGTCGACGACCTCGTCCCCGTCGGTGGCACCGACATCCTCGCCCAAGGTCGCCAACGTCCCGACGGTAATCCCCGCCAACGCGTTCCTGCAGCCGGCCGACACCAACGGTGACGAACCCGTGGTAGAGGGGTCGAGCGACAACATGCTGCCGAAGTTGTGCGGGGCAAGGTATCCCAGCGACTCCCTTATCCAGGCGCGCAAGACCATGCACATCACGTACTGGGCCAGCAGGAGTCAGCCCGGGACCCTCCCCGACGGGACGTTCGACGAGACGATCACGACATACAAACAGGACGGCGCCGACCAGTTTGTAAGGCAGGTGCGCGACGCTGTCACCGCCTGCCCAACCGAGCGGCGGAACGGGATCACCTACCGCAACCGCATCCTGCCGAGCACCACCCGTGGTGACGAGTCGATTCTCATCGAACAGCGCTACCCGACCCGCGATGTCAACGGCGACCCGACCGGAGGGGATGACGTCCGGTTGGTCTCCGTGGTGCGGACCGGCGCGGTGGTCATGGTGCTGTACGAGCAGGGTTGGGAGGACGGCTTTTCGGCCGACCAGCCGGTCGTCGACGCGTTCACCGCCAAGGCGTTCTCGCGGTTACGAGCCTGGCTCGGCTGAGCTGCACCGCGCGACAGCGAGGGGCCCGACGGCGGTTGTGCCGGTCGCACAGCGCGGCCGCCATCGCGGGTGCGGAAACGGCGAAGCGTCAGCGGCTCGGTGGCGCGCGGTTCGCCATTCGTCCAGCTAATCCGGCTCGACGAAAGCGGTGACTACGCGACCGACGTCGGCCGCTTGCTCGAGCAGGAAGAGGTGGCCGCCGCCGGCCACGACGTGCAGCCTGGAGTCGGGGATGAGCCGGTTCAGGATGCGGCCGTTGACGAGCGGGACGATCGGGTCGTCGTCGCCGGCGAGGACGAGTGTGGGCTGCGGTAGGCGGCACAGCCACGGCAGGCTCGTCCAGCCGGCGATCGCGTACAGCTGGGCGAGGTAGCCCCCCAAACCCGGCGCGTGGGTGAACCGTGCCAGTGACCCGTGCAGCATCGCGTCGGGATCGCGGCGAGCGAGCCCGCCGTAGATATCGCCGGCGATCCGCCGGTAATAGTCGGGCTGCGTGTACCGGCGCGGGGTGGCGAGCCGGAGCAGGACCCGCGGCGAGCCCGGTACGCCGCCGAGCCCGATGCCGGTGGCGGCCAGTACGAGCCGGCGTACCCGGTCCGGGGCCTGGTGGGCTAGTTGCTGGGCGAGTACGCCGCCGAACGACACTCCGAGTACGTCGACCCGGTGGTACCCGAGCGCGTCGAGCAGGCGCTCCATTGTGGACGCGAGCCCGGACATCCGGCGCGGGAACCGGTACCCGCCGGACCCACCGGTACCGGGGGCGTCGACGGTGATGGTCTGTACCACGCGGCCGTCGAGCGCCTCCTCGAACGGTGTCCACATCTCGAGGTTGCCGCCGATACCCATGAGCAGTAGCAGCGGGCGCCCGGTGCCGCGTATCCCGACCCGGAGCCGGACGCCGTCCGCGTCGACGAAGCGCAGATCCCGCGCCGGCCTACGCGAACGCACCCACACCGGTGATGTCCCGTCCCACGATGAGCGTCTGGACCGTCTCCGTACCTTCGTACGTGTGCACCGCCTCCATGTCCGCGAGGTGCCGCATGACGTGGAAGTCGAGCAGAATGCCGTTGCCGCCGAGCAGGTCGCGCGCCTCGAGGATGAGCTGGCGGGCCTTGCTGGTGTTGTTCATCTTCGCCAGCGCCGCGATCGTGTCGCTGAGCCGGCCCTCCTCGATGAGCCGGCCGAGCCGCAGGCAGTACAGCTGCATGCCGCACAGCTCGGCGAGCATCCGCACCAGCCGTTCCTGCACGATCTGGAAGCTGACCAGCGGCTTGCCGAACTGCACGCGCTGGCGGCAGTACGACATCGCGGCGTCGTAGGCCGCGGTGGCGTGGCCGAGGGCCGCCCAGGCGACCGTGTTGCGGGTACTGGCGAGCACCGCGCCCACGTCCGAGAACGCGTTCGCCAACGGCAGCCGGTCGCGGTCGGGCACCCGTACCCCCGTGATCTGGATCTCGGCCTGCCACACGGCGCGGAGCGACCCTTTGCCCTCGATGCGCGTGGTCGTCAGGCCTGGGGTGTCCTTCTTCACGAGGAAGCCCTTGACCTTCCCGTCGGCGGTGTCGCGGGCCCAGAGCACGATGACGTCGGCGATGGTGGCGTTGCCGATCCACTTCTTCTCCCCGTCGATGACCCACGTGTCGCCGTCGCGACGGGCCGACGTCTCGAGCGCGACGGAGTCGGAGCCGTGCCGCGGTTCGGTGAGCGCGAAGGCGCCGATCTTCTCGAGCCGGGCCAACGCCGGCAACCATTGCCGCTTCTGCTCCTCCGAGCCGAGCATCGCGATGGACCGCATCACCAACCCGGCCTGGACGCCGACGAACGTGCCGAGGCTGCCGTCACCGCGGTTCAGCTCCATGTGCACCAGGCCGGTGGCGATGGGGCTCATCGGCGGGCAGCCGTACCCGTCGATGCCGTCGCCGATGATGTCGAGCTTGGCGAGGCTCTCGATGAGTGGCCAGGGGAACTCGGCGCGCTCCCAGTAGTCGTTGATGACGGGTAGCACCTCGTTGTCTACGAAGTCGCGGGTCCGCCGCCAGTAATCGCGTTCCGCGCCGGTGAGCTGTTCGGCGAGGCGGAAGTAGTCGGTGCCGAGTGAACGGCCGATGCCTGGGTACATGACAGATCCTCAACGGTCGAAAACGTAGGTGCCGGGTGCCTCGACGAGCGGCGGGAAGCTTGTGCCGCCAAGGGTTTCGGGGGCGGGTCGCTTCGGTCCACAGTGGCGGTTCAGCCAGGTCACGAAGTCCGGCCACCAGCTGCCCGGCCGGGTGGTTGCGCCGCTCAGCCACCGTTGCGGATCGGCCGGGTTCCTCGGGTTGATCTGGTATGTGGCCTTGGTATTGTCCGGCGGGTTGACCAGAGCCGCGATGTGACCGCTGGTCGACAGCACGAACCGTGATCTCCCGCCGAGCAGTCCGGTCGTGCGGTAGCAGCTCTGCCAGGGCGTGATGTGGTCGGCCACCCCGGCCACCACGTAGGCGTCGACGTCGATGGTCCTCAGGTCGACCGGTGTGCCGAGCGCCGTCGCTCTTCCCGGCTGGGGGAGTGGGTTCGTCACCGCCAGGTCCACGAAGTCGGCGTGCAGGCGGGCGCTCATCCGGATCGTGTCGGCGTTCCAGTACAGCACGTCGAACGCGGGCGGCTTGCGGCCGAGCAGATAGTTGTTGACCCAGTAGTGCCACACCAGGTCGTTGGGGCGCAGGTACGCGAAGACCTCGGCAAGGGCGCGGCCGTCCAGGTACCCGCGCCGCCTCGACATCGCGGTGGCTGCGGCGGCGAGGTAGCGGTCGGCGAGGGCGGCGGGTACGCCGGCCCGCCGGTGGTCGAGCACGGTCACGAGGAAGCCGAGGCCGGCCAACCGGTCGAGCCGGCCAGTCCCGGCCAGGTGCGCGGCGACCAGGCTGGCGATGATGCCCCCGGAGCACGCTCCTATGAGGACGGTCCGGTCCGTCGCGCTCACGGCCTCCATCGCGTCGAGAGCCTCGAGGACCGCTCGCAGGTAGACGTCGAGCCCCCAGTCGGCGTGCCGGGCGTCGGGGTTGCGCCACGACAGCGCGAAGACCTGCTGTCCACATTGGACGAGGTACTCCACCAGGCTGCGACCTCGCGCGAGGTCCAGGGCGTAGAACTTGTTGATGGCCGGGGCGACCAGGAGCAGCGGCACGGTCCGCACTTTCGGCGTTTGCGGCGCGTACTGGATCAGCTCGAACGCCTCGGTACGGAGCACCACGGCACCCGCGGTGGCGGCCAGGTTCTGCCCGACCGCAAACCCTGAACCGTCCACCATCTGCGGGATGCGCGGCGCCCGCGCCATGTCCCGTACCAGGTTCACGCCACCGCGTACGAAGTTCAGGCCCCGGGTGTCGCGGGTGGCCCGGACCGCCGCCGGGTTGAGCAGCGGGACGTTGCTCGGGGCCACGGCCGCCATGACGTTGTCGGCGAGGAACCGTACCCGCTGGTCGTCCCGCCAGCCCAGGTCGGCGTCGGCGATGAGCTGCTCGACTGTGCGTCCGGCGGCGAGGTAGGCCTGCACCACACGCCGCAACACCGGGTTCTCGCCCCAGGTGGCGTCGGCGAAGCGCCGGTCCCGCCGCTGCGGCGCGAGTTCGGAGGTGCCCGCGCCGACGCGGGCCAGCTCGACGGCGAGCGAAGCCAGTCGGCGACCCGTCGCCCGGGGCCGCGTGGCCAACCGGCCGGCGAAGCGGGCGGTCGACATGTCCGGGGTCAACAGGCGCAGCGGTCCCAGCGCCGCATCGACGAGAAGCGCGTCGAGCGGAGCGGCGAGTTCGTCGGCCTCGGTCACGGCGCACCTCGTGGTGGCTGGATCTCGCGCTTGAGCACCTTGCCGGTCGCCGTCTTGGGCAGGGCGTCCGCGAACCAGACGTGGCGTGGGTACTTGTACGCCGCCACCTGTCGCTTGACGAACTCCCGGATCTCCTCGGCGGTGGCCGGGGCGCCCGGCCGCAGCACCACGGCGGCGCCGACCTCCTCGCCCAGCGAGGCGTCCGGCACACCCACCACCGCGGCCTCCGCGACCGCCGGGTGTTCGTAGAGGACCTCTTCGATCTCGCGCGGGTACACGTTGTACCCACCGCGGATGATGAGGTCCTTCTTCCGGTCGACGATGAAGAAGTACCCGTCGTCGTCGACACGGGCCAGGTCGCCGGTGCGGAACCAGCCATCCCGGATCGCTTCGGCCGTCGCTTCGTCGCGCAGCCAGTAGCCCTTCATCACGTTGTGCCCGCGGATCGCGATCTCGCCGACCCCACCCGGCGGTACGTCCTGCCCGTCGTCACCGAACAGGCGCATCTCGACCCCGCGGATCGGCGTACCGATGGAGCCTGGTTTCCGTGGCCGGTCCGGGTGGTTGAACGAGGCGACCGGTGACGTCTCGGATAACCCGTAGCCCTCGAGGACGATGCAGCCGAACGCTTTCTCGAACCCGTGTAACACCTCGACCGGCAGCGCCGCGCCGCCGGACACGCAGACCCGCAGAGCCGACACGTCGTATTTCTCGCGACGCTCGTCGCCGAGCACCGCGATGTACATCGTGGGTACGCCCTCGAAGATGGTCACTTGGTCCCGTTGCAGGACCTCGAACACGCGGTCGGGGGAGAAGCGCGGTACGAGCGAGAGGCAGGCGCCCGCCGCGACCGCGGTGTTGAGCCCGCACGTCTGCCCGAACGAGTGGAACAGCGGCAGCCCGCCCAGAATCACATCGTCCGGGCCGACCCGCAGCAGGTCGGTCGCCACGATCTCGACGTTGGCCGACAGGTTCGCGTGGGTCAGCTCGGCGCCCTTGGGCCGGCCGGTCGTCCCGGAGGTGTAGAGCAGGACCGCGGTGTCGCTCGCTACCCGGTCGACCACCCACTCGTCGATCGGAGCCGCCGCGAGCAGGTCGCCGTCCACCTCCACGCACGTCGCGCCGACCCGCGCGGCCGCCGCCGCGGCCTCGCCAGCGCACGCGGTCGCGGCGAACAACAACCACGCCCCGGAATCGCCCAGGTAGTAGGCGACCTCGCGCTCCTTCAACAACGGGTTCATCGGTACGACGACCGCGCCGGCCCGCAGTGCGCCGTAGTAGATGACGGCGAACTCCGGAACGTTGGGCAGCATTACGGCGACGCGGTCGCCCGGTCGTACGCCCCGTTCGCGGATCAGCCCGGCGGCGCGTGCACTGGCGCGGTCGAGATCGGAGTAGGTCAGGACCATGTCGTTCAGCCGGATCGCCGGGCGGTCGGGGTACCGCTCGGCGCTGCGCGTGAGGTTCTCGGCAATGTTCACGCCGACGAGTCTGGGGTTACACCCGAGCGGCGGGCCATGTGCCCGTGGCCAGAGTGCGACGGCCGGCGACTGTGCACAGGCACAATAGACTCGTACGCTGCGGGCATGGATCGCCTCGTCGAGGCCCGGCCGCCCGTCATCGCGGCGATCGGCGAACGTCTGCTGAAACGGGTCGACCGCATGGCAACTGAGCTGACCGACGTCATCCGGCGGGCGGAGCCGTTCTACTACAGCAGCGAGGTCGTACCGGTCGACGATCTGCGTACCTCCGTACGCAACAACCTGGTGGACATCCTCGGCCAGCTGGCCGGGCGGCCGAGCCGCGGGTACGAGGCATCGCGTGCCACCGGCCGTCGGCGAGCCGAGCAGGGCGCGCCGCTCCCGGTGATTCTGCATGCCTACCGGATCGCGGGGAAGTACATCTGGGCGGCCATCCTCGCCGAAGCGTCCGAAGAGGACGGTGCCGCGACCGCCTTGCTGCACGCCAGTTCCGAGCTGTGGTTCATCATCGACGACCAGTCCGGTTCGGTGAGCGACGCCTACCGGGACGCCGTCGCGGAACGCGCTCGTACCGACTCCCAGACCCGCAGCGCGATGCTCGACGTGCTCCTGCGCGGCGACGTCGGAGACGGGTCGCGGCTGTGGGACTGTGCGGCCGCCCTCGGGCTGCCGCACAACGGTACGTTCGTCGTGGTGGCCGCGGCGACCCCGCTGCCCGGCATCGAGTCGATCCCGCACGCGGATGACGTCCTACGTACGCGCGATGTGCAGTCGGCCTGGCGGGTGGAGGTCGACGCGCAGGTCGGTGTCGTCGTGCTGACCCAGCGGATCCGGATCGACCGGGTGTGCGCCCACCTGACCGAGCTGGCCGGTGGACCTGTCGGGCTCAGCGAGCCGTATCCGAGTCTCGACCAGACCCCCGCTGCTCTGCGCCAGGCCCGGCTGGCCCTGGCTACCGCCAATCGCGGCACCCAAGAGCTCGTCCGGTACGAACAGGTACCGGTCGCCGTCCTGATCGCCAGCGCGCCCGAGGCAGCGACGACCGTGGCTCGGACGATCCTGGCCCCCGTCCTCGCGCTCCCGGCAACAGAGTGCTACGTCCTGCTCGACACGTTGCGCGCCTGGTTCAGCGCGGACGGCGCGACCTCCGTCGCGGCCGCCGAACTCCACGTGCACCGCAACACGGTGCGGTACCGGCTACGCCGGCTCGAAGAGCTCACCGGGCAGCATCTGTCGCAGCCGACCGGTGTCGCGCAGCTGTACCTCGCCCTCGAAGCGGCCCGGATACTTGATTTGGGTCCCTAATCTGTCAGCCCGGCGTCGTGGGCGAGCAGCGCGATCTGGGTACGGTTATTGAGATCGAGTTTGGTGAGTATCGAGGACACGTGCGCCTTGACGGTGGCCACGCTCAGGAACAGCTCCTCGCTGATCTGCGTGTTGGACCGTCCGCGGCCCACGGCCACCGCGACATCCCGTTCCCGTTGGCTGAGCTTGGCCAGAGCCTTCTCGGCTCGAGGATCTACCGACTGTCCAAAGGCCGTGTCGACGTGGAAGGAGTCGCAGTCCAGACGGCCGGACGGTTCAGGGATCCGCCACCACCAGGTCGGCGTACTCGGGGTGCCGTTTGACGAACGCGGCGACGAACGGGCACGTCGCGATCGCGCGGTCACCGCGGCGGCGGACGTCGTCGAGCGCTTCGGCCACGAGCCTGGCACCTAGACCCTGCCCTTCGTACGCGGGATCGATCTCCGTGTGCCGGAAGTCGATGTAGCTGCCGTCCGGTGAGCGGCGGTACCGGGTGTAACCGGCCGTTTCACCGTCCACCCGTACCTCGTACCGCGACCGCTCGGGACGGTGTACGACGGTTACCTCAGTCATGCGATCTCCCGATCAGGAATGGGAGTACGACGGAGCACCCGGAACCTCCACCACCACCTGATCGGCGTAGCACCACCACCAGTCCTCACCCGGCTCGTAAGACGAGACGATGGGGTGAGCGGTGCCGGTGAAGTGGGCGGTCGCGTGCCGGTTGGGTGAACTGTCACAGCAACCGACGTGACCACACGACATGCACACCCGTAGGTGAACCCACCGGCCACCGATGGCTAGGCAGTCCTCGCAGCCGTCGGCGGTCGGCTCAACCGGGTGTACGTCGTCGAGATGGCGGCAGGCCGGTTCCGTCATCGCGGTACCTCCAGACGTCATGGTGCCTACCATTGCACGCGCCACCGTCCGTCGCACAAGTACGGTGTCGTCATGGCGGGTGATCCGGCGGCGGAGGTCCCGTCCGGGCTCCGCTACGCCAGCGGCCCGGGGCGGTGGGTGCTGGCGGCAACGATCCTCGGCTCGGCGATCGCGTCCATCGACGCCACCGTCGTGGGCATCGCGCTGCCGGCGATCGGCGAGGAGTTCGACACCGGACTGGCCACGTTGCAGTGGGTCGTCACGGCGTACACGCTGACCTTGGCCGGGCTGTTGCTGGTCGCCGGATCGCTCGGCGATCGGTACGGGCGCAAGCGGGTGTTTCTCATCGGGGTGATCTGGTTCGCGGCGGCCTCGGTGTTGTGCGGCGTGGCCCCCACTACCGGTGTGCTCATCGCCGCGCGGGCGTTGCAGGGCGTCGGAGCCGCGCTGCTGACGCCCGGTAGCCTGGCGATCCTGGAGGCGTCGTTCGTGCCGGCCGATCGGGGTAAGGCGATCGGCGCCTGGTCCGGGCTGTCTGGTGTGGCCACCGCGGTCGGTCCGTTCCTCGGCGGATGGCTGATCCAAGCAGCGTCCTGGCGACTGATATTCGCGATCAACCTGCCGATCGCGGTCGCCGTCGTCGTTCTGGCGTGGCGCCACGTGCCGGAGTCGCACGACGCGGACGCCACCGGGCGGGTCGACTGGGCCGGTGGGGTGCTGGTCACCGCCGGGCTGGTTGGCCTCACCTACGGGCTGATCGAAGGGCCGACCAGCGGATGGACCAGCCCCGCGGTGATCACCGCTCTGGCCGGCGGCGCTGTCCTGCTGGCGGCGTTCGTCGTCTGGCAGCGTCGCGCGCCGGCGCCGATGCTTCCACTCGACCTGTTCTCGTCGACCCAGTTCACCGCCACCAACCTGGTGACCTTCGTGGTGTACGGCGCCCTGGGCGGGGCGCTGTTCCTGCTGCCCATCCAGTTGCAACAAGTCTCCGGCTACACCGCGCTGCAGGCCGGTGTATCGCTACTTCCGCTGACCGCCGTCATGCTCGTGCTGTCGGTTCGGTCTGGTGCGCTGGCCGAACGGATCGGCCCGCGTCTGCAGATGAGCGTCGGTCCGGTCTTGGTTGGTATCGGCCTGGCGTTGTTCACCCGCATCGGCCCCGGCGGTGACTACCTCACCGAGGTGCTGCCCGCCGTCGTCGTCCTCGGGCTGGGCCTAGCCACCACCGTCGCGCCACTGACCGCCACCGTGCTAGCCGCCGTACCTGCCCGGCACGCCGGCATGGCCTCGGCGGTCAACAACGACGTCGCCCGCGCCGCCGGGCTCATCGCGGTCGCGGTACTCCCGGCGGCAGCAGGCATCACCGGCGCCGCCTACCTGCACCCGGCCCAGTTCTCCGCCGGCTTCCACACCGCTTCGTTGATCTCCGGTGGGCTTTGCGTCGTCGCCGGCGTGCTCGCCGCCGGCCTCATCCGCAACCCGCATCCCGAAACACGGGCCGCAACCCGACCGGCGGACCGGCTGCACTGCAGCCTCGACGCCCCACCGGCCCACATCGCGGCCTCCGCGCCACAGTAACTCGCTCGGTTCAGCTGCGATGACGCCGACACTGATGTCGAGGCGTTGTCTCCTTCACCAACGGTGTCCACATTGGAGCTTTGGACGCGTACCCTGCTGACGGTTAGTTGTGGCGCTCCAGTGACTGGCGGTCCCATGAGGCGCAGTTGGCGGCTGCCTCGTACGTGCTTTGCAGGAAGTCGAGGAGGAGCTGCCCGGGATCATCGGCGGTGGCGATGGTTTCGTACGGCAGGACGAACTCGCCGAGCTTGGTGTCGTAGTAGGCCGTGGCGGGCCGGACCGGGAACTCCTGGTACCCGTGCGGTTCCGGGTAGGCGTAGGAGTAGAAGACGCCCTGTCCGCCGCCGCCGGGCCAGTAGCCGGCGCTGCTGACCTCGTGGGAGTACGCCTCGAGCATGACGTGTGGCCCGCAGTTGGGTGCGCCTCCGGGATGTGGTGGTGCCCCGCGGCCGGAGAAGCGGGTCACCGCCAGGTCGAGGCCTCCCCAGAAGAGGTGGATCGGGCTGACCTTTCCCACGAACCGGCTCCGGAACACGGCGAGGACCCGCTGGATCTCGACCAGGGCAAGCCAGAAACGCTGCGCGTGGGCGGAGTCGTACGTGGCGTGCACGCGATCGTCGGCAAAGGGGATGGCGTTTTCGATTTCCACCGGTACCGGCCAGATCGTCGTGCCGACTCCGAGTGTCTGCAGTAGACGGACGAACTCGGCGTAGAAGTCCGCCACCGGCATTGGTTTCAGCGCCATCGAGCCGGTCTCACCGGTGGTGGTCACGATGTCGAGGCGGTGGCCGCGAAAGTCGAAGTCGATCTGGAAGCTGACGCCGTCACGGTGCGGTATCAACGAGGTGGTGAGGCCGCGGGCGGTCACGTAGAGCGGCACGTTCCACCAATGGTTGGCCAGAGGTTCGTGGGCGAGCCGTACCTTGCCGACGATCTGTGTCCAGAGTTGCAGGGTGTCTCGAGTGGACTGCCACTCGTCCAACGGCAGCGGGGGCCAGGGTGTCCTCGATGAGTGGGGCATGCGTGCTCACACCTCCGCGGTGGCGCGTCTTCGGTTGACGTTACCGGCCTCGTCGCGAAGGTACGTTGGCGCCGGGGGCTGAACGCAGGGCGCCGCGGATGGACGCCTATGTTGGGCTGTACGGGCGACCAATCCGACCCGCTCGAGCCTGGCGGAGTGGGCCGACGACCTTCACGACCGGTACTTCGAAGAGGCCGGTGGTCTATTCACGTCCGGCAACGCCCAGGCATACGACGCCCCGCCAGCCGATAGTTCGGGCGTCGGATCGAGGCGGGCTAGCTCGGCTTGGCCGGGACGAACCGCTTGACGAAGTCGAGCGCGGTCTGCGCGACCTCCTGCCAGCCGTGGTCGATGGTCAGCGAGTGGCCGCGGTTGGGCATCTTCTTGATCTCGGTGACGCCCGGGTTGCGTCTTTGCCGCTTGTAGGCGGCGTTGGCGATCGCCCAGGGAACGGTGTGGTCCTTCTCCCCGTCGAGGATCAGCAGCGGACCCCGATCGGGGTTCTTCGTGTCGACCTTCGACTCGGTCCAGGGGTTGAGGTTGGCGTTGCCCATCTGGGCCAGGGCGATCCCCGACCCGGCCACATGGTAGGTGTCGTAGAGGCGTTTTGCCTCGTCCTCGTCCAGGGCGTTCGTCCAGCCGTACTTGAACTGGTCGAAGGTCAGCGTGATGGCGCGGCCCCGATACCGGGGATTCACCAGGAACGGTCCAGCCGTCCGCAGCGTGGACAAGGGCAGCGGAAGGACACCGCGGAACACGCCCGGGTCGATAGCCACCGTGACTGCCGAGAGCCCACGGCCGGCGAGCATCTGGGCGACCAGTCCGCCGGTCGAGTGCCCCATCACGGCGGGCTTCTTCGCCAGCTTGCCGATCACGTCGGCGGTGTGGTCGGCAACCTGCTTGAGGGTCTTCTTGGCCAGGACATCCGGGTTCGCCCGCGCCTGTTCAACCGTTGCGGGATCGTCCGGCCAGTCCGGCGTCAGCGGCGCGTAACCGGCCTGCGTGAAGAACTCCGCCCAGTTGGCCCAGCTGCTCGGCAGCAGCCACAGGCCGTGGACAAAGACGACCGGAGTACTGCCGGACGCGTTTGCCGCCTCGATCTCCGTGCTCTCCCGCTCCGAAATGGACGCCATGGCGAACTCCTCTCCGTCGCAGTTTAAGACTCACCCGACCGACGACGAGCTCATACGTCGCAATCCGGCGGCCGGCGGGATCCGGTGCAGGCTGTCAGCGAGGTCGGTGCCAGCCTAGAGGAGAGCCGCTTGCACACACGCCCCGGCTGGTCGGCGTGCTGGAGGCTCTGTGCCGCGTGATGCGGTTGCCATCACGATCGACGGCCGACAGATCAGCGGGTACGGGCGGGCACCACCGCTGCGCCAGACTCTTGCTCTACACCAGGGCGGGGATGTGGTTGGAGATCTCACGGTGAACTGCGCACCGCGGAGTCCCGATTGAAATACGCGGACGAGAAGATACTCGCGCTGCTATCCGCCAGCACTCGACCGTCGTCCCCGCAGTTCGAGATGCGGAATCGTCCGCCCAAACAAACAAGCGAACGCGTGAAACTCCGAGAGGAGGCCACGATGAGCATGACCGGAAACCGGCCCGCCGGTGTGAGCGCGACTTCGGTGGAGGCAGCGCCCGGACTGTGGCGCACCGATCTGCAGCGGCACGACCTCAGCATCGACGGGTGGGAGGTCGCCCAAACCCGGGTCGAGATCACTCGGGACTCGCCTCCGATCAAGCATTTCCACCCTGGCGAGGAGATCATCTGTGCGCTGGAAGGCTCCCTGGAGTATGAGATCGACGGCAGCCGACCACGGTCGCCAACGCCGGCGAGGCGCTGATCGTGCCGTATGGGATCGTCCACTCGGTGCGCAACGTCGGCGACCGCATCTCTTCGGCGAGCAGCTGAGGCTCTTCCCAGGCAGCGGAGTGGCCGCCTTTGTCGACTTCGTTGAAGTAGGTGAGAGTGGGGTACGCCTGCCCGACGCGTCGCACTGGGTCCATCACGATGAGGCAGAGCGCGTCACACAACTGCTCATCGACTTCTTCGCCCTCGCCCTGCCCGTCCAGAACCGATGAATGTGACAAACTCGGGTCGACCACCACCCGCGGACTACCCCCCGGTCAGCGGTCGCTGACCGACGACCCGCACCGACGGTCGATCAGCCGGTGCCGAGCGCGCCACGCAGAAACGTCGTCGCCTGGTCGATTGCGGCGCGGGCCGCTGTGGTTTGACTGAGCGGATTGAGCAGCATGAAGTCGTGGATCGTGCCGTCATAACGCACGGTCGTGACCGGTACGCCGGCGGTGCGCAGCTTGGCCGCGTACGCCTCGCCTTCGTCGCGCAGCACATCGGCCTCGTCGACGAAGACCAGCGCGGGCGGAAGGCCCTCGAGCTGCTTCGTACTCGCTTTGTTCGGCGAGGCCGTGATCTCATCGCGCTTCGTCTCGTCCGGCGCGTACGCGTCCCAGAACCACTCCATGTTCCGCCGGGTGAGGTACCACCCGTCAGCGAACTGGTCGTACGAGGCGGTGTCCATGGCGGCATCAGTGACGGGGTAGTAGAGCGACTGCTGCAAGAAAGTCACGTCGCCACGCTCCTTGGCCATCAAGGCCAGCGCCGCTGTCATGTTGCCACCGACGGATTCGCCCGCCACCGACATACGGCTGGCATCCAGGCCCTTGCTAGCGCCCTCCCGGACGATCCACTGGGCGGTGGCGTAGCCCTGCTCGATGGCGACCGGGTAACGGGCCTCCGGTGACGGCGTGTATTCCACGAACGCGACCGCCACCTGGGCGCCGGTGGCCAGCTCGCGTACCAGACGGTCGTGTGTCCCGGCGTTTCCCAGCACCCAGCCGCCACCGTGCATGTAGACGACAACGGGCAGCATCTCGGTCGTGCCTCGAGGTTTGACGATGCGTACGCGTACCTCGCCAACCGGCGCCGGTACGGTGATCCACTCTTCGTCGACCGGCAACTTGTCCACCGGTTGGGCCTGGATGTCATCGAGGACCTTCCGCGCAGCCGGCGGCTCCATCTGATAGAAGAACGGCGGCTTCGCGGTCATGTCGACGATCTGCTGCGCGGCCGACTCCAAAACGATCTGCTGCTGCGCTGTCATCCCACATGCTCCTTTCAGCGCCCGCCCGGCCATCCTCGGCGGTGGCGTGGCGGTCAGCGTGGGTGTCCATGTCGTTGCCATCCCACGGCTGGCTCGGGCGGCGGCCACCACCACGCCGGTCGATGCGTGATTCCACGAAATCGCTAACGGGAGACCAACATCATCGCGTCGTCCGTGCGACAGCGTTCACTCGACCGCCTGCACCGGCACCGATTGACAACGATGGCCGGCATGCTTGGCCACTCCGTCTACGTTACGCCCCTTGACGTAGGCACCGAACCAGGAACGAGAGATTCGACAACCAGTGGTGGCTGCGCAGCCGCGCGGCATCGAGACGGGCGTAGAAACGACCACGCGTGCCGGCTGTCACACCGTGGGGCGTATATCAGCCCTTGGTTGCTTCGGCCCCTGACCAGACGGCTGCGGTTACGAAGGAAGGAGGGTCAGTGACGACTTCGGCCGGTACCACCTCGAGCGTCTGCGGCGCCGAGGCGAAGATTTCACGGCTCAAGCCTGCCGATCTTGCGATCCGCCGACGCAACAGTGCCTTTTGCCTCTACTTGGTAAGGGCGTCGGCGTCCAGTCGTGCGAGGGTTGCGGTGAGGACGGCGTATTCGGCTTCCTCGAGTGCGGCTTCGGCGAACGCGACCGCGACGACAGCGTCGTCCTCCGCCGCGTCGGCGTGGCGCTGGGCCTTCTTGGCGTCCCGCTCCGCCTTCCTGTTGTCGATGTCCTCGCGGATGTGGGCGACGTGTTCT
>DASRII010000510.1:0-7929 GCA_035650075.1 Micromonosporaceae bacterium
GGCTTTTGGGACGGTAGCGGCTGGGGCTTCGGCGTCGGTGTCGCGACCGAGGGCGGGCGGGCCGGCCGCTACGGGTGGTCCGGCGGACTGGGCACCAACTTCTTCGTCGACCCCGACGGCACCGTAGGTGTCCTGCTGACCCAGGTAGAGATGGGCGAACGGATGCAGATCCTGCTTGACGAATTCCACGCCCTGCCTGAAGCAGCATGACGCTCGAAGATGATGACGCCAACCCCCAGGCGCCAGCCTGCGAGATATTCTCGAGGACCCGGCTTTAGGCCTAGATCTCGTACGTCAGCCGCCCGGTTAGCGGGTCCTGGCCGTAGCGCATGCACAACTCGGCGAATACGTCCTCGTGGCTGATCGCAAGGTTCATCACGGTGTCGTTGCCGCCGTAGTAGATCAGCAGGCTGCCATCGTCGCGGCGCAACATCGCGCACGAGAAGACCACGTTCGGTACGTGCACGTAGTCGGTCTCCGCGACCCGGCAGTCGGCGCGCGACGGGAACAGCACGGGAATGCTCGACACCCGCACCCGCTGGGGATCGTCCAGGTCGTGCAGCGCGATGCCCAGGACGTACGGGTTGCCGTCCATTGTGCTGCGGACGCCGTGGAAGAGGTTGAGCCAGCCGCGATCCGTGCGGACCGGCGGCGCCCCGGGGCCAATCTTGTCCGAGAAGGCGCTGGGACCGCCGGAGCTCTGGATCACGGGCACGTCGTCGATGTGCCATGGCCCGGTGCGGAAGTCTTCGGCGTACCCGATACGGATCTGCCGATAACAGCCGCCAGTGTCGCCGGGCAGCGCGTCGTTCGGCCGAAACAGCCCCGCGTAACGCGCACCGATCTGTTGGCCGAACAGCACGACGTTGCGCATGTCCTGCTCCAGCACCGGCCCCCAGCGGGTGAACGTCGCGAAGTCCTCGGTGGTCGCCAGCGACACGCGCACCCTGTTCTGCACCTTCCCGTCGTAGGCGCTGTAGGTAATCGCGTACGTGCCGTCGACCACGTTGATCCGAGGGTCCTCGACACCGCCGGACTCCATCCGCACAATCTCAGCCGGGTCTACCCCCGGCGCGTAGACATCCGCGGGCGTCGCCGGTTTCAGCACCGGCTGGGGGCCGATCCGCCAACCGGCGAGACCGTCCGCGCTGCGCGCCACCCCGACAACGCTGATCCCACAACGCAGATGCGAGCGGAACAGCATCACCGTCTCGCCATCGACGATTGCGACCCCGGCGTTGTGCACCGTCTTGACCTGCCGGTGCGGCTCCAGCCAGACACCGTTGACGTGGTGCGCCGTCAGCAGCGGGTTGTTCGGGTACCGCAGGACCGGCTCACGCATCGAGACCGTGCCGCCCGAACCGTCGCCAAAGTCGACCTTCCGTTCCACCGGAGCCATGCTAGACCGGCGTGGCCCCGTCTGGGCAGGAGTTGGCCATCGCCGTCGTTCAGCTGGAGAACCACGGTACGGCGGTGGTGTCGCTGGTGTAGAACGCGATGAGCATGTTGGCCACCTTGTCCTTCCCGGACGCGGATGGGTGGATGCCGTCGCTCTGGTAGTCCGAGCACGCCCATTCCAGCCCGTCGCTGCGTCCTGGTATGCCGCCCGGCAGGTCGTCGGTGCCGAGCCCGTCGGCCCACAGGTACGGCCCCCAGGCCAGCCAGGGTGCTACGGCATCCGAGCCCGTGTACCTCAGTCGTGGGTCACCGGCGATTTGGTTGGCGATCAGCAGCTTGGCGGCGAACGCCTGCTCGTAGGCGCCTTTGCCGCGGGTTGGCCCGTGGTAGTCGCCGTACGAGCGGCTGGACAGGTGCGCGATCCGCAGGCTCGGGTATTTGCTCCGGGCGATCGTCACGATGTCGCGCAACCGGTCACGTAGGGTTTGGGCGCCGGCCGGGAAGGTGCCGAGCGCGTCGCCGCTGATCTGCTGCTTGAGCCAGACGACCTGGACCTGTTGTGCCGTCACGCCGGCCGCGGCCAGTCGCTGCGCGACGACCGTCCACGTTGTACTGTCCGGAGTGGACCACGCGACCGCGTCCTTGCCGCCCTGCGCGCCATCGACGATCACGAGGTGCGGATCCCGGCCGGGTATGCCCGCGGCGACCTGGATGAACCGCTGGAACTCCTGGGTCGTGTTGGACATCCCGATCGACAGCAGGACGGTCTTGCCGTTGACCGGGTCGGGCTGCCCGGAGGCGTTGCGCGGGACGACCACGTTGGTGGCCAGGTTGACGCCGGCCTGGTCGTGCGCTGCGGGCCGCGTGTTTCCGCCACCGGGGTAGAGGCCACCCTGTACGCCGAGATAGGTGCCGGTGCCCAGGTCGTTGATCGGCACGCGGCCGCTGTGGGTGCGTGCGCAATCGGCGGCGAGGGCCGGGCGGGTGGCGGCCGGCGTGACGACCAACAGCGCGCCGACCGCCGCGGCGACCAGCGATCTATATAGATGTCTCATTGCAGCAGCCTAGGGCTACCCGTTGAAGATGGCCGGGAATGCCAGGTAGACGAGCACGACGAGAACGACGCGTGCGCCCACCACGCCGACGACAGAGTCGGTGCGCTGTCGGCACCACCCGAGCGCGAGCCCGACCGCGAATGCGGCTGCCAGCGCGCCCACCGAGGCGTAGGCGATGAACGTCGCGGCGTACATCATCGCCGACAGGTACAGGCCTGCCCGTTGACCGGCCACGGCGGTGATAGCGGGTTGAAGCAGGCCCCGGAAGAGCAACTCGTCCGGCAGCACAGCAAGCGCGAGGACAATGCCCGCGGCGATGACCGGCAGGTTCCCGCGGCCGCCGGGCGTGACCGGCATCAGGAGATAGACAATCACGGCCAGCGGTACGGCCACGAGGACGACGGCGAGCTGGGTCGCCCAATCGCTGGGGCCGAGCCGGAACAGTTGACCTACCGAATGGCGGGTCCGCGTGGCGAGAGTCACCACAATCAGCGTTGGCACTGCGAGCACGCCGAGCCGAGGTATCGATGCGAAGTCGGCCGTTGGTGCGGCGACCACGATGAGCCGCACGACCGGAATCGCGGTCATCACCGGCAGGAGCGCCTGGCTGCGCTCATCGGCGGTGAACGGCAACGCGACGCAGCCGGCCAATGCCAGCAGGCCGAAGCCGCCCGCGGCGAGCGGAGCCGACACGAGGAGCAGCCCCTCCGACAAGGCGAGCGCCGTGAGGTATCCGAATAGCAGCGGCAACCCGACGACCAGGGTCCTGCCGGCCGGCTGGACCAACGCATTCGGCGGCGCGGGTACGACGCTACGAAAGGTCACTGAATCGCTCCACCACAATGGCGACGAAGACAATGAACAGCGGTACCGCCAGAATGTTCAGCAGTCGGACGGCATCTTGCCTGGGCGCCGGTGAAGCGCTCTGCAGCAACGCCTTGGCGGTCAGTGCGACGACGAGCACGGCGAGGAGTACCAGACCAGCCGACATCGACGCCTTGGCGTCGCCGTAGCGCAGGAAGTCGAGTACCGGAGGCGGAACTGACGGCGTCATGACGTGTCACCGCTGTCAGAGCGAGCGGTCGAGCGGTCCGGTCGAGGCCCCAGGTACAGGTCGACGAGTACGGGTAGCGACGCGATCGCCACGAGCATCGAAAGTCCAAGGGTCGACGTCCATGCGTGCAGGTAGATCATGAGCTGGGCGACGAGAACGCCGATCGCCAAGCTGAGGCCGATCCCGAGCAGAATTTCGGTGAAACGGTCGGTCAACCGCAGCAGCCGGATCCACGCCAGACCAGGCACAACCCCGATGTACGCGAACACCGGTACTGCCCGCACCCAGCTCGGCGCGTCGAACACCACCAGAACGAGCACTGCCGGACCGGACAGCAGCAGGAGAAGCAGCAAGCCGTACCACAGCCAGCCGCCGTCGTTACCAGAGGTCGTCGCCTGATCGTTCGGTGGTACGAGACGAAGGCGGATGCGATCGATGCCCCCACGTCGCACCTCGTCGCCTATCGAAAGCTCGGCCATGATTGCTCACCGCTCTCCTCTGGGTTTGGTCAGGATGTAGATTTTCCCGCCGTGGCGGGCATAGATGAGCTGGAAATGACCAGATGTATCAATCTCTTGTTCGATGCTCGCGCCCCAGCCCGGGGGTTTGCCGTAGAACGATTCGCCCCACACGTACTGTCCCGTCGTCAGTAACAGGTACGCGCCGCGCGGATTGGCCGCCATCGCCCGCTCGATCGCCGGCACGCTGTCCGGTCCCAGGTCCTCGCCGAGCGGGGTGTACCGATACTGCTCGATATCGCGCGCACGCCACGGCACGTTGGAGGTCAGCGCGACGAATGTCGAGCCGGGCGCGGCGTTCGCGTACAACCAGTCGACTGCCTCGACGTCGCCGGGCAACACGCGTTCGAAGCTTTCGTTGCCGTACCGGGCAACCAGGAAGGCGCCGGTCAGGCCGATGCTGAGCACGAACACCATGGCGGCCGCGAGCAACGGGCGCCGGACCGGCCACACCGGGACCAGCAGTCCGACAGCCAGCACGACCATGAATGGCAGGCTGAACGTGTAGATGCGCAGGAACACTTCGCCGCCATAGCTCTGCGCGAACAACAGCAGGAACGGCGCCCCGGCCAACGCCATGACCGCCAGGTCGCCACGCCGTGCCCGCATGAGCCGCCAGGCGCCCAGCCCGGCAAGCGTCCAGATCCCCACGGCCAGCAGTTGCCGGACCTGCAGCACGATCAGATGGCCGCGATCCCCGCGCGTGCGCTCGCCGATCCCGGCGTTCACCGTGTGACTGAGTTGCCCGACCGAGCCAAGCATGTCGTGCAGATGCCCGGCCCAGTACGCGACAGTGAGGTAGCTGATATAGCCGAGCAGGATGACCAACAGCAGTACCGGCAGAGTCCGCGCCGAGCACCGGCGCACCGCCACGAGCATCGTCACCGATACCAGGATCGCCGTCGGCGTGAGCTGGTGGCTGGCGGTACTCGCCATGAAGACCAGCAGAGCCACGCCGATCAGAGAGGCGAGGGTTGTGCGGCCGGCGGCCAAGGGTTCGGCCTCGTGCCGCAGCGCGCCGCGTGGAATGCTGACGAGCCGGAACGCCCGGCGCACCGGACCGAGTGTCAACCGGCGCACGCTCGCCGGCGCGGTCGGCGCCGCCGCCTCGGTACGTGCCCGTCGGCCGAATCGCCGGCGAGCACGCTCGATAGACGACGGACGGAACCAAGCCAGAAGCACGAGGAGGACGACCAGATAGAACACGTAGTTGAGGCCCTGTGGCGAGAAGTAGTCCTGCCCGACCCAGTTCGCCGGGATGAAGAACCAGACGGCCAGCCAAGGGGTGCGGGCGTCACCGGCGACGGCGCGGGCCACCCGGTGCACGAGGGCGGCGTAGAGCAGGTTGAACACAACTGGGGTCCAGGCGAGCAGCGGCAACGCGTCGCCCAGTCCCGCGGCGCGGGTGGCCATAGCCGCCAGTGCGAAGAAACCGGGCCAGCTGAACCTCGCGTCCAGCTCGGGCAGCGTTTCGCCGGTACGCGCAATGTAGTCGGCGAAGCCGACGTGTAACCAGGCTGGCACGAAACGTGGTAGGGGCTCGACGAACGCGGCGGCGCCGTGCAGGAGCACGATGAAGACGGCGATGTGTGCGACGAGCACAACCGGCCGCACACCGGGCGCGGAAAACACGGCGGCGATGAAGGTCGCGGTCAGGAGCGCCAGCGCGATGTACAACTGCGTGGGTAGCGCATCGACGAGTCCGAGCGAGCGGATGTCGTCGGCGTTGGTGCTGCGCAACGCGATGATGCCGATCACCAGGACGAACGCCGGTGTCGCCGGGAGGGCTACCGCGAGGAGCGCCTGCGGGCGATCCCACCGGCGCGTCTCCGGCGCCGTCCGCAACCGCGTCGAGCTGGTCACGCCCGGGTCCGCAACAGTCGGGTCAACGCCGGTAGGACGGCTGCTGCCACGACGAGCTGGCCGGCCAGGTAGCCCACGCCGACGCCCGCGGCACCCATCGAATGCATACTCAGGACGCCGAACGACACGACGAACGCGCTCGTGCCGGCCTGGATCAGCACGATCCGCCCGACGCGGCGCTGGACCCGGCAGGTGGCGATGAAGACGGTTACGACGAACTTCGGTAGCGCGGCGACGGCGAAGAGCCGTAGGACGGTGGCGCTGTCCTGCGCGTATTGGGTGCCGAACACCTGGAGCAGCACCGGTGCGAACAGGCAGAGCAGCGCCGCGACAGGCGCGAACACCAACAGGCCGCGGCGAAGCACCTGTCGGGTGTACGCGGCCAGGCGCGCCGGATTGGCCGCGCTCTCCACCGTCAGAGAGGTACCGAAGTGGTAGGCGACCAGTTCGATCGAGCTGCCGAGCAACCAGCCGACGTAGAAGACAGCGTTGGCCGTGGCGCCGAGCACACTGGCGACCAGTACCGGCAATGCGTTCGTGCCGGCCTGCAGGAACAGGTATCCGACATAGTCCAGCATCACGAAGCGGACCAGGAGGGCGCGGCCGGGCAGCTCCGTCGCCTGGCGCCGCTGCGGTCTCGGCAAGAGCCGGCGGAACACGAGCACGTTGACCGCTACCAGGGTGGCGACGACCGGCAGGTTCCAGGAGGCGAAAATGCCCAGCGTCGGCAAGGCTGTCGCCAGCGACACCAGGAGCGCGATCTTGGCGATGCCAAACGCCGCGTTCTCCACAGGTACCCACACCGCGCCGCGCAGGGCGGTCAGCACGCTGTCCTGGAGCGTGAACACGCCCCACGCCGCGATCGACAGCACGAATGCCACCGCGAGCAATGGGCTCGCCGTCACCACGGCGACGCTGGGGGACAGGGCCGGAGCGATGAGCAGGAACCCGGTTCCAAGGACGAGGGCCACGCCGCAGCTGGCGCCGTAGGCGCTCGCGACGAGCCGGCCGCCGTGCTGCCCCGCCGTGGGTAGGAATCTGGCGAGCGTGCCGTTGAGGTTGAGCTGAGAGAGGTTGCTCAGCAAGGTCATCGTGGACACGATCGCGGCGCCGATGCCCAGTTCCCTGGGCGCGTAGAGGCGAGCGGCGAGGACCCAGTACCCGATGCCGAGCACCGAGGTGACGGCGGTATTGAGCGTCAGCGCGTAAACATTCGTCTGCAGCGGGTCGCGCAATTGCGCTCGCAGTCGAGCGGCGACCGGCTGGCCGGGGGCGGCGGCCCCGGCCGTGTCCGGCGGGCGCGACACGGTCGTCATCGGCGCGCCAGCGAGTGCCTGGTCCGGCGGTACGCGCGCCAGCACCGCGTACGCACGCGCTCGCCGCGCCACGCCAGCGGCCATCCGCGACCGGCGAGCAGCGACTCGACGCCACCGACGCCGGTGTCCCGCTCTATGAGCACCCGAGCGAGCGCGAAGATGTCGTCGCCGTGGTGGCTGAGCGCGTTCTTGACCGCGCACGCGCTGGTGTACCCCGCATCGTGGACCGCCTGGCGGACTCGAACGCTGTGGTAGCCGAACGGGTACGCGAAGGACGCGACCGACTGCTGCAGCCGGTCCTCGAGCACCAGCTTGCTCGCGGTCGTCTCGAAAGCCAGCCGGGCCGGCCCCACACAGTCCAGTGGGGCGTGGGTGTGGCTATGTGAGCCGATCTCGACGCCAGCGGCGGACAGCTCGGTGAGCTGGTCCCAGTCGAGCGGTCGGCCTGCCCCGGGAGGCTGCCGCGCGCCGAGCCGACCTGTGATCACATAAGCGGTTCCGGCCAGGCCATACCGGCGCAACACCGGCAGCGCGGTGGTGGCGAGATCGGAAAACCCATCGTCGAACGTGACGAGCACGGGTCGCGGTGGCATCGGCGCGGCGCGGCGCAGCAGCTCGGCGTACCGGCTGACCGTCATCGACGTGCGTCCCTGCTGCGCGAGTAACGCCATCTGCTCGTCGAAGTCCCCCGGCGAGACCGACCAGCGGGATGTTCCGTCGATGCG
>DASRII010000511.1:0-27237 GCA_035650075.1 Micromonosporaceae bacterium
TCGCCAAACTTCGCCGCGTCCTCATCGCCGCCCAATATCTACCCGAGGTGGCCGATCAACCTACCCCCGAGGAAATCCGCGCAGTCCGCCTAGCCTGGGCACACGCAGCCGCCTAACCGCGAAACACGAGGCCTCACGCATGCCCCAAATCTTAGCACAAATGTACGATAACAGCGACTGTCCACTATGGACCTCCACGGGCCCACGAGTAGGGTGCTCGGCATGACAATGGTGTTCGTCCACGGCTTTCCGGAGACCAACGCGATCTGGGATCCGTTGCGCAGCCTGCTGGATGGCGAGTCGGTGGCGTTGGCTCTGCCCGGTTTCGGTGTGCCACGAGCGGCCGGGTTCAGCGCGACCAAGGACGCGTACGCGGACTGGCTCGCGGGCGAGCTGCGCGCGATCGAAGGACCGCTCGATCTGGTCGGGCACGACGTGGGCGCCCTGCTGACTCTGCGCGTAGTGAGCGCGTACGACGTCGAGGTACGCAGCTACGCGGTCGATGTGGCGCCCATCTTCCACCCGGGCTCCGTCTGGTCCGAGCGCACCCAGCAGTTGCAGACGCCCGGCATAGGCGAGGAGCTCTTGCGTGCCGTGCGCGAGACTCCTCCGGACGATCCCGGCAGTCCCGCCTCACGGCTGGCCGGGGCGGGTGTCCCGGTACCCATGGCAAAGGCGATGGCCGCGGCGTACGACGAGACGATGTGCGGTTGCATGTTGGATTTCTACCGCTCGGCGGTGCCGAACGTGGCCGCAGACTGGTGGCAGGACATCCACGGGCCGACCCGTGCCCGCGGGCTCGTCCTCCTGCTGCCCGACCCGCCCGAGGAGGAGCAGATGTCCCTGGAGGTCGCCGAACGGCTCGGGGCCCAGACGGCGCGCCTGGACGATCTGGAGCACTGCTGGATGGCCGAGGCTCCGGATGTCGTGGCCGCGGCCCTCCGCCGATTCTGGGCTACCGCCTGAACGGGTTCACCGCGGTCCGAGGCCGGTCTTTCCGTCGATGAGTTCGCGGACGATGTCCAGATGTCCGGCGTGCCGCGCGGTCTCCTCGATCATGTGCAGGACGATCCGGCGTAGGTCGGTGACCTCTTCGTCCAGCTCGTCGCCGTGGCGCCCGAGCGGAGCCGTCGACAGCGGTGTTGCCGCGAGGAACGCGTCGGACCGGGCGCACTGCTCGCGATAGAACGCCAGCACCTGCTCGGTCGAGCGGCCATCGCCTTCCCACGGCACGGGGTCGGCGAAGCCGGTGGCCACCTCTTGGAACCAGTGCCGCTCGGCATAGCCGAGATGCTCGATGAGGCCCAATGGAGTCCAGCCCGAAGGGAGGATCGACGTTGTCAACGCGTGCTCGTCGAGGCCTTCGATGATCGCCAGCACACTGTCACGCTGCGCCCGCAGGAACCACTGGAGTGCAGTCTTTTCGCCATCGTCCATGGCGGGCACCGTACCGGGGGCATCCGACACTTCCGATCAGAGCACGCCGGCGGCCGCCGCACGCACGTCGTCCAGGAGCGTCTCCATGTCCTGTCTCGTCGTGCGGTAGTTCAGTACGCAGCCACGCAACGCGAATCGACCGTTGACCGTCGCGTTCGACAGGTACGAACTGCCCGCCCGTTGCACAGCCACCATGATGCGTTCGTTGAGCCGATCGAGTTCGGCGTCAGCCGAGCTGGCGCCGCGCGGCACGTACCGGAAACAGAAGATGGACAGTTCGACCGGTGCCAGCAGCTCGAAATCTTCACTGTCGTCGACGAGCCGCGCCAGATAGCGCGCACAGTCCAAATTGGACTCGATCGCCTCGCCGATGGCCTCGCTGCCCGCGTACGCGAGCGTCATCCACACCTTGAGGGCACGGAACCGGCGGGTCAGCTCGGGACCGTAGTCCCAAAAGGCGTACGCCTCGGCCGGCTCGTCGTGCAGTACTCGGATGTAGTCGGCGTCGAGGGTGAATGCCCCCCGCACCGCGGCCGGATCCCGGTACAGGACGCAGCCGCAGTCGGCCGGCAGGTAGAGCCACTTGTGCGGATCCAGTGCGATGGAGTCGGCCTCGGCGAGACCGTCGAAGAGCGGCCGGACCGAGGGAGCGAGCCGCGCGAAGCCGCCATAGCAGGCGTCGACGTGCATCCACAGGCCGTACTCCCGCGCGATCGCGGCGATGTCCCGGAGCGGATCCACCGCACCGGTCACCACGCTGCCGGCGGTGGCCACGACGCAGAATGGATCGGCCCCCGAATCGCGGTCCTGTGAGATGCGGCGGACGAGGTCGTCGACGTCCATCCGCAGGCGGTCGTCCGTGGCCACACTCACCACGTTGGCGCGCCCGATCCCCAGCAGTGCCGCCGCCTTGTGTGTCGAATGGTGCGCCTGGGTGGAGGTGTACACCCGCAAGGAGTTATCGGCAAGGCCGTGCTCGTTGACCCGATCCCCGCAGTGCCGGTGGCGCGCGGCGGCGAGCGCGGTGAAGTTCGCCATCGAGCCGCCGCTCGTGAACAGTCCACCGGTGCCGGGGTCACAACCCAACGCCTCTTTGACCCAGTCGATGGTGAGCCGTTCCAACTCGGTCGGGGCGGGTGCGGACCGCCACGCCGGCAGGTTGGCGTTCAACGCGGACGCGAGGAAGTCCGCCACCGCGGCGACCGCGGTGCCCGGCGACGAAACGTACCCGAAGAAGCGCGGGTGGCCGTGATGCCGGGTTCCCGGTACCACAACGTCGCGGAAGGTTTCGAGCAACCGGTCGAAGTCGCGGCCCGCGGCGGGCAGCGGTTCGGCGAGCCGGCTACGCAACTCGGCGGATCCGGCTACGGGTGCGATCGGTAGATCCCGGATGGATTCGAGATACTCGGCGGCCCAGTCGACCGCCGCGGCGGCCATCTCGCGCAGGCGATCCGCGGGCGGGTCGAGAGGGCTCATCGCCGGATTCTAAGGGGCGAGGACCTCGGCGAGGTTGAACCGGACCGGGCGCTCGAGCTGTTCGTACGTGCACGAGCTGGGTTCGCGGTCGGGGCGCCACCGCACGAACTGCGTGGTGTGGCGGAAGCGGTCACCCTCCATGTAGTCGTACCGGACTTCGACGACCCGCTCGGGCCGCAGCGGTACGAAGGAAAGGTCCTTCTTGGCGTTCCACCGGCTGCCCTCGTTCTTGCGCGGCGTGCGCTCGCCCTGCATGTGCGCGGCCCAGTCCCAGGGGTGTCCGTCGAACGTGGTGACCAGTGCCTGCAGTTCGACGAACAGCTCCTTGCGGGTAGCCATCGGAAACGCGCCCACGACACCGACGGACGCGAGCACGCCGCGATCGTCGTAGAGACCGAGCAGCAGCGAACCGATGGCGTCCGGGCCGGACTTGTGCGGCCGGTAGCCGGCGACCACGCAGTCGACCGTCCGTTCATGCTTGACCTTGAACATGACCCGCTTGTCCGGCAGGTAGGTCAGGTCCAGCGGCTTGGCGATCAGCCCGTCCAGCCCGGCCCCTTCGAACTGCTCGAACCACCGCCGGGCAGTCGTCAGGTCCAGCGTGGCCGGGGTGATGTGCACCGGGGGCCCGGCATTCGCCAGAACCCGTTCGAGCTCCCGCCGGCGATCGATGAGCGGCCGCTCGGTCAGGTCGGTGTCATCGACCGCGAGCAGATCGAAGGCGATGAAGCTGGCCGGAGTCTGCTCGGCGAGCAGGTTGACGCGGCTCGCCGCGGGGTGGATCCGTTGCTGCAGAGCCTCGAAGTCGAGGCGGTTGCGGGTGGTGTCGGCGATGACGATCTCTCCGTCGATCACCGCCCGCGGGGGAAAGTTGGCCAGGACGGCCGCGACGACCTCAGGAAAGTACCGGGTCATCGGCCGCTCGTTGCGACTGCCGATCTCGACCTCGTCGCCGTCCCGGAAGATGATCGACCGGAATCCGTCCCATTTGGGTTCGTAGAGCTGGTCCGGCGGAATCTCGGAGACCGGCTTGGCCAACATCGGCGCGACCGGCGGCATGACGGGTAGCTGCATTCGATCATTCTCCGCCGCTGGGTTAGCGAACCCCACCTCGGGGAACAAATAGGTTCAGGCGAAGGGTGGTACGTCATGACCAACCCCATTTCCGACACATCGTCACGTCCATCCGATGTGTCGAACCGGTCCACGACCGAGCTGGTGAGGACGGCGGCCGAGCAGATCTCGCGCTTGATCCGCGACGAACTCGCGCTGGCTCGTGCGGAGATGACCGCCAAGGCGAAGCAGGCCGGCGTGGGGGCCGGACTGCTCGGCGGCGGCAGTCTCTTCGCGGTATACGGCGTCGGCGCGTTGCTGTTCGCGATCGGTCTCGGCCTGGCGGAGGCGATGCCCGCCTGGCTGGCCGCGCTGATCGTCGCGGTGGTGCTGCTGGCCGCCGCCGGCATGCTGGCCATCGCGGGTCGCCGCGAGGTCCAGCAGGCTGGCCCGCCGGTGCCCGAGGAGACGCTGGAGAGCGTCAAGGCGGTTGTCGACGACGTCACGGAAAGGGCAAAGCGATGACCATGGAGAACGTCGCGCCGAGCGACCCCGATGCCATCCGCGCCGACATCGACCAGGCGCGCGTCGCGCTCGGCGACAGCCTGGAGGCACTCGCCGCGAAGGCGGATCTCCCGGCGAGGGTACGCCGACACCCTGCGCCGGTCGTCGGAGTAGTGGCCGGCGTGGTAGCCGTTGTCGTGGCCGTACTGATGATCAAACGATGGCGCGCCCGCTAGGGCATCCACAGTAGACCGACGACACGATCGTCCACTGGGGAGCCGGTGGCGGGCCGACTCCCCAGTGGATTTCAACCGCCAGATATGTACGTTGGTCTATCCTGGGCCGAGGTGTCGCACCGAGGTCCAGGGGAGGCCCCATGTCGTTGGAGTACCAGCTCGAACCGAAGTTGAGCGAGATCGACCGGCTCGCCATGGTGTGGTACACCGACTTCCTGCGGCGCAACGAGTTCCACTTCGAGAACGGCTCGATCGTCGCCGACACCAGCCAGCTCGCCGCACCGACCTGGGGGGCCCCGCCGATCAGCCTCGAAGAACGCGAGCGCGCGATGCGCGAGAACTTTCTCGTCTTCAACGACCACCTCGCCGTGTTGCGCTCCCGGTTCCGGGCGTTCTACGACCTTGATCCGCTCGACTACACGATCCTGGTGGGCAAGCTGGGCGGAACGGCGCGGCTGGCGCCGATGGAAGGCCCGCCGACGAGCGTCTTCGACCGCATCGGGTACGCCGACCAGACGTGGATGGCGCCGGTCGACGGGTTGATCAACGAGAAGCAATGGAGCGGTCCGGCGGCCACCACGTTCCACCAGCAGTTCCTCTTCAAGTTCCATGGCGCGGCCGCTCAGCAGGAGGCGTACGCTCGGCTGCTCGGGGTGACCGCGCAAGCGCTCCACGAGGGGGTCGACAAGGCCCACGAGGCGCTGCTCCGCATCGCGGACACCTGCATCGCACGCCTCAGCGGCGACCACGGCACTCCCGGCCTCGCCGACACGATGGAGACCTTGTCGATCACGTCGATCATCGCTGGTGCCCTGGCGTTCTTCCCACCGCTGGCGGTGACCGCGGGCACCATCTCACTATCGACGAGCATCCTCGGGTACGCCGCCAGCAAGGGTCCCACCGGCGACCCGTACGAGGTGGCGGAGATCGAGGGGTACGGCGCCCCCGAGATCATCGTCTCCACGTACGACGCGGTCATCGCCGTCGAGGCGGCACTCGGCCGGCTGGACAAGGGGCTGGCCAACTGCATGAGCTGGGATCTGGCCGACCCAACCTCGTTTGCCAGCCCGGGCCTGCGATTGTCCCGTCCGAACCTCGCGGACGATCAGAGCGACATGGGACGGCTGACGGTCGGGCGTGCCCCGGACATGCCGTTGGCCGACGACCCGGTCGTCGTGTCCATCGTCGACCTCTACACGGCGGGGTACGTCAACCTGGCGGGCGCCGCCGGCCAGTACGCCGAGGCGGCGGCGAAGCTCGCCACATGCGTACCGAGCGCGCCGGGCAACCGGTATTTCCCGCAGTCCGTGGTCACGTTCGCCGAGGCGCGGGATCTGCTCGCCGGCATCCTCCGGGACACCGGCGAGATCCTGACCGACGTCGGTAGCGCCCTCGTCGAGTGCGCGAACGGCTACGACCTGACCGACGAACAACAGGCCGACTATCTGCGCCAGGTCGAGCTGGTCTTCACTCCGATCCCCGAGGAGCCCGGGAGAACGCGCTACGGCCCTGTCTGACTCGAGTACGCTGAGCCCCATGGCCAGGTATGTGATCGGTCCGGATGTGGCTCTCCGCCTGGCCCGCGACGAGGCGAAGATTCCCGACGAGCATCAGCTCCTGGCTCCGACCCTGCTCCGCTCACAGCTGCTGTCACTGCTGTACCGAGCCGTACGCCGCGGCGAGATGACCAAGAAGGACGCGGACCACCAGCTCAACTACGTGCGTACGCTCCGGCTGCGACTGCTCGGCGACCGTGTCCTGCAGAACGTCGCCTGGAAGCTCGCCGACCAGCTCGGATGGCCGGACACACTCGATGCCGAGTACGTCGCATTGACGCAACTGCAAGCCGACGCGTTCGTCACGCTCGACGCGAAGCTG
This sequence comes from Micromonosporaceae bacterium, assembly GCA_035650075.1. Lineage (GTDB taxonomy): Bacteria > Actinomycetota > Actinomycetes > Mycobacteriales > Micromonosporaceae > DASSUC01. Next base: position 6,585 of record DASRII010000511.1, read on the forward strand.
GCCCGAGCGGTGCAGGGCATCGTGCCGGTCACCTCCCTCGACGCGCTGTCCTGAGCTGGTTCACCCGGCGGCCCGGTCGTCGAGGTCCCGGGCGAGCACGTCCGGGGCGCGCATGCGCCATGCGTCGACGACCAGCTCCCGCAGGCGTACGAAGTCCACCCGCGCCAGCCACAGCATGACGAGCGGCAGTCCGTCGTACGCCGGAGTAGTGAAGAACGTCTCGGGCTCTCCGAGCAGCAGTGCTTGTTTCTCGGCTTCGTCACCGACGTAGAGCACTGCGATGTCGGTGCGGATGACACGCCCCTTGCCGGGTGTGCGCTCCGGATAGGACCAGACGAAGCCCTTGTCGGCCACCCGGAAGTCGAAGCCGTCGCTGTCGATCTCCACGACGTGGGGGAGGGCGAGCGCCAGTCGGCGAACATCGTTCGCGTCAGCCATCGAGGCCGATCTCCCGCATACGCACAGGTTAACCGGCAAGGGTCCCCCAGCGAGGTCACCCTTCGCTGACAGTATCTCTTCTCCAGAAGAGGATCGCGCCGACAATAACCGCCGCGGCGGCGTAGGCCCCCAGGACGCGGAGCCCGGCCCAGGGCGTGAGCCCGGCGGTCATGGGGGAGTACCGGCGGATCCGGGCTTGCCACAGCGGGTCGGTGACGAACAGCGCGGCGATCGGCGTGACGAACAACAGGCCGAGCGTCGTCGCTATCGCGGCACCGGTATGGCGCACGATCAGGGCGACACCGAGACCGAGCAATGCGACGAGGCACAGGTAGAGCACGCTTCCGAAGTACCCGCGCCGGGTCGGCTCGTCGGCCAGTGACAACCACAGGCCGCGACTCGGCAGGAGAACGCGGGCCGCGAACAGGGTGGCTGCCAAGGCAACGACAGCGGTGACCGCGACGGCCGCAAGGACCACGACCGCCTTGGCCACGAGCACCCGATCGCGGCGTGGACAGGCGGCGAGCGTGCTCCGGATGATCGGTGACTCGTACTCGCGGCTGACCGCGAGCACGGCGAGCACGATAGCGCCGATCTGTCCGAGGTAGACACCGCTGAGGCTGATCCGGGTGGCGTCCACAGTGCACGGTCTGGGCGCGCAGTCCAGGGCGTCGGTTGTCATGTCCGCGAGTCCGCTGACGGCCAGGGTGCCGGCGATCAGAGCAAGCGCGCACCAGCGGGTACCGGGATCGGTGCGCAGCTTCGTCCACTCCATGCGAAGGGCCCGCATCACGCGTCCCTGTGGCGCAGCGACCAGAGCGCGATGGTCAACGCCAGGGCGGTGTAGGCCGCCAGTACGCCCAGGCCTGCCCACGGGTCGATCGCCGTGTCGAATCTCTCCGTGGTTTCCTGGATGGCGAGGCCGGCGGTCGGGGTGAGCCGGGTCAGCCACTTGTCGGCATCCAGTGACAGCAGCGGGCCGACGATCTGCGGCACCATCACCACCGCGATCACCAGCGGCAACGCTCGGCTCGAGCGCCGCAGGAGCATCCCGATCGCGAGAGCGAACACGGCGAGCAGCGCCAGCGCGGCCGCGGTACCGACGACGGCGCGCAGCACATCGACTTCGATCAGCGAGCGGTACGGGTACGCCGGCGGCCGCACGCCTCTATCGCGCAGGATCGGCTGCGCTACGAGGAACGCGGCGGTACTGGCCGGCAGTCCGACGACGAACGCGACGCCCGCGACGACCAGAGCCTTCGCGGCCAGGACCGGACCGCGGCGCGGGTACGCGGCCAGCGTGGCGCGGATCATGCCGGTCTTGTATTCGGCAGCGGCGGCCAGTACGCCTAGCACAATCATCGCCAGTAGTCCAATGTGGACACCTTGTAGGCTGTCGCTGACGATGTCGCGGGCATCCGGTCGGAAGAAGCTCGGTATGCCGTACCACGCGATGTCGCCCTCGCCGGTGACCGTGAACGAGCCGTCGACTTCGGTCATCCCACCGGGACCGGGCCGCATCTGCGGCTGCCCCGGCGTCGGCGTCGGCACTACCTTCAGATAGGTCCAGCCGGTACTGGAGTCGGTCGGCTCCACGTTGACGTGGTCGAACACCGCCCGGCCCGTGGTCGGGATGATGCCGATCCCCTGGGCGCCACCGCCCTGCACGTACTCGAAGTCGAGCGGTGAGCTGACGAACAGTCCAACCTCGACGGTCCACGGTAGAGCGTCGAGGGTGACCGTGCCGACCTGACTCCACGTCGTACCGTCGGTTGACTCGTGCCCGGTGATAGAGCCACCGGATCGGGTGAGCCTGAGCCAACGCGGGGCGCCGCCGGCGCTGCCGGCGATGTCGGTGGTGAAGTCCGCCTCCAGCCGTACGCCGTGCCCTGGAGTCAGCATCAGCGCGGCGTATCGTGACCCGCTCGACAGGCTCTCCTTGACGATGACGCCGGCCTTGGCCCACGGGTGGCTGTCGTCCTGCGTGGTCACCCGCGCCACCACCGAGCCGTCGCCGGACATCGGCCGGTGCACGAAGCTGAAGGTGTCTGCCGGCTTGGGCAGATCGCCGTAGAACTTGCTGGACGAGACGACCCAGGCGGAGAGCAGAACCATGAGGATGAAGCCGAGCGACAGGCACCAGACCGTGCCGCGCAACGAGGCGAGCTTGGCCAGTTCGGCGCGGAGCAACTGCCGCATCATGCCTCCTCTACAGTGGACGCGCCGCTGTGCCCGACGTTCGGCTCGAGAGCTGCGCCGAACTCGACAGCGTGGCGGGTCAGCGCGAGGTAGGCCTGCTCCAGTGACGCGCGGGCCTGGGCGACTTCCGACACGGGCACGCCGTGCCGGGTGAGCAACGTGATGACGCCGTCCGCCGGCAGTCCCGTGACCGCGAGAGTGCCGTCGGAGGCGTGGACGGTGCCGCCCGCGTTTGTCAGCAACGTCGTGGCGTCGGCCGGTTGCGCGGTACGCACGAGAATCCGGCCGTCCGACGCCGAGGCGAGCAGGTCGCTCACGGTCGTATCGGCGATCAGCCGGCCCCGCCCGACGACGACGAGGTGATCGGCGGTGTCCTCCAACTCGCTCATGAGGTGGCTCGAGACGAGGACGGCACGGCCCTCGCCCGCCAGCCCTCGCAGCAGTCCGCGAATCCAGACCACGCCCTCGGGATCCAGGCCGTTGACGGGCTCGTCGAACATGAGAATCGGCGGATCGCCGAGCAATGCGGCGGCGATGCCCAGCCGCTGGCGCATGCCCAGCGAGTACTTCCCGGCCCGGCGCCGCGCAACCGAAGCCAGGCCGACCAGGTCGAGCACCTCGTCGACGCGGCGGCGCGGCAGGCTGTTGCTGTACGCCAGCCAGAGCAGGTGATCCCGGGCCCGCCGGCCCGGGTGGATCGCTCCGGCATCGAGCAGCGCACCGACTTCCCGCAACGGGGTACGAAGCGTGCGGTACCGCCGACCACCGACCAGAGCCGTGCCCTCGTTCGGTGCGTCCAGATCCAGAATCACCCGCATCGTCGTCGACTTGCCGGCACCGTTCGGGCCGATGAAACCCGTCACCTGCCCGGGTTCCACCCGAAACGACAGATCGTCTACGGCGACGGTGCGGCCGTACCGCTTGCGCAGCCCGCGTACCTCGATGGTGTTTCGCATGCGGCGACGCTACGAACCGGTGGTCGTCGGGCGCGTCGGACCACGGGATGACCGCCCACGGTCGGACGCGCGGCGTGGAGCTGGGCGGATATCGTCACGGCGTGGCTCCGACCGGCCGACGCGTGCTCCTGCGCAACGCACACCTGATCGCCCTCGACCTCGTGGTGGCGGCGGCGGTGGTCGTCATGCTCGCGCCGCCGATGCGCACCTCGGCGCCGGTCGAGCGCGGCGCGATCCCGTACCAGACTCCGGGGTGGGCCATCTGGGCGGCCTGGGCCTTGGCCGCCGCGGTCGCGCTACCTGTCGTCGTACGCCGGCGGTGGCCGTTGCCGGCCCTCGGCGTCGTCCTCGCGTCGTCCACGGCGGCCGTGTTGCTCCTCGACCTGCAGTGGCCCGGCACCGTCGCGACCGCGGTCGCCGCGGCGTTGGCGTTGTATTCCGTCGCTTCGACAACATCGGGACGGCTCGGCGTCGCCGCGTTGATGCTCTGCCTGGTCGTCACCGGCGGCGCCGAAGCACTCGGCGGCGTCCTGAAGACCGGCATCGTCAACGGCCAGCCTCCGCCCGTCGTACCGTGGACGGACACGCTCGTCCAGATCGGGTTCGGCTTGCTGATGCTCGTGGTGGCGTGGACCGTGGGCGTTGCGGTACGCCAGCAACGGGCGTACGCGGCGAGCCTGGCCGCGCAGGCGGCCCGGCAGGCGCTCTCCGAGGAACGGCACCGCATCGCCCGTGAACTGCACGACATCGTCGCGCACGGCATGAGCCTGATCGCCGTCAAGGCGGGCGTCGCCAACCATGTGGCCGAGGCCCGGCCGGAGGAGGCCCGCGAGGCGTTGCGTCTGATCGAAGAGACAAGCCGTGGGGCGCTGGTGGATCTGCGCCGGGTCCTCGATGTACTGCGGGCCGACACGGACGCATCGCCCGAGCTGGACCCGACCCCCGGTCTGTCCGGACTGACCGCGCTCGCCGACCGGGCGGCGAGTGCCGGTGTCCTGATCGAGATGGCCGCGCCTCCCAATGACGCGGTGCCTCGAGGCGTGCAACTGTCCGCCTACCGGATCGTCCAAGAAGCACTGACCAATGTGGTCAGACACGCCGGCGCCGTCACCTGCCGGGTCACCGTCACGGTAACCCCGGACGACGTACGCATCGAGGTCGTCGACGAGGGCCGTGGCGTGCCGACCACAGTGGACGGTCTGCGGCCTGGGCACGGTCTGGTCGGGATGCGCGAGCGGGTCGCGACGTACGGCGGGACATTCACCGCCGGGCCGCGACCCGGCGGCGGATTTGCCGTCCATGCCACGCTGCCGTACCGGTCTACGCCGACATGATCCGGGTACTCGTCGTCGACGACCAGGCGCTCCTGCGCGGCAGCTTCCGGTTGCTGGTCGATACGACACCGGACATGACCGTCGTCGGCGAGGCGAGCAACGGCGACGAGGCGGTCGAGTCGGCCCGCCGGGAGCAGCCCGACGTCGTCCTCATGGACGTACGCATGCCGCAAACCGACGGTATCGAGGCGACCCGGCGCATCTGTGGCTCGCCCGACACCGCCGGCGTCCGGGTACTCATCCTCACGACGTTCGACCTCGACTCGTACGTCTACAGTGCACTGCGGGCCGGCGCGAGCGGGTTCCTCCTGAAGGACGCGCCACCGGCCGATCTGCTGGCCGCGATCCGTGTGGTCGCCGCCGGTGAGGCACTCCTCGCTCCCACGGTCACGCGCCGGCTGATCACCGAGTTCGCAAGGCTGGCCGAGCCGGGTCAGCCGCTGGGCCGCGCGCTCGATGCCGTTACGGAACGGGAACGCGAGGTCCTGCGCCTGATCGCGCGCGGACTGTCCAATGCGGAGATCGCCGAGCATCTGCACCTCACCGTCGCCACCGTCAAGACGCACGTGGGTCACCTGCTCACCAAGACCGGGGGGCGCGACCGTGCACAGCTCGTCATCGTGGCGTACGAGACCGGCCTCGCCACCCCACCGCGGCGGTAAACCCCGCGACTCGGCTAGGCGTTGGTAGGGCTCCGCCTCCTTCGTCGTACACATGATGGCCGTCGGTGGGCTCGATCCGGTCGTTGGAGTCGGCCAGTAGACAGCGCGGGAGCGGCGGTGGCGCTACAACATCAACGCACGCTCATATCCGTCCGTCTACAAGGAGCCCCTCATGGCTGCTGCCTCATACCTCCTCTCAGGCACCTTCTGGTTGCAAACCTTCGAGCGTGCCGTCAAGACGTTCGCCCAGGCGGCGATCGCTCTGCTCAGCGGCGACGGCTTCGGTCTGCTCCAGATCGACATCGGCAACGTGTTCTCCGTGGCCGCACTCGCGGCGCTCGTCTCGGTCCTGACCTCCATCGCCTCCGGCCCGTTCACCTCCGGCAACTCGCCGAGTCTGGTGCCGGTACCGGAGACGCGACCCGGCCGCCCCAAGTCCTCCTGACAGATCCCCGACGCTCGACCCGGGCGCTGCGTAACAGCGCGGCGCCCGGGCTCTTCGGTTAGCATCGGGCGTATGAAGGCGTCTCTGGACGAGCTCCCCAAGATAGGAGCGCCCGCGACGCGAGCGTTGAACAATGCCGGGTACACCACCTTGCGCCAGTTGGCGGGCGTCCCTCGTGCGAAGCTTGCCAATCTGCACGGGCTGGGGCCGAAGGCGCTCGGGATCATCGAGGACGCACTGAAGGAGCACAAGCTCAGCCTCGGTTGACGGCTACTGTCGCGTTCGATTCGACTGGCAGCGGGTCGGGTTCGGCAGTCTGCCGTGGGCATACGCCGCCGGCGGGACTCCCATGACGGCCCGGAACTCGTTCGTCAGATGCGACTGGTCGTAGTAGCCGAGTTCGGCGGCCAGCCGGGCAAGGTCGCGCCCGCCGACTCGGGCCAGCACCGCGCGTACCCGCTCCACCCGGGCGAACGTCTTGGGCGAGAGCCCGACGGCACCGGTGAACAGCGTGCGCAGGTACCGCTCGCTGAGGTGGAGACGGTCGGCGGTGGCTTGCACGCTGCGCCCTTCGGCGAGCAGGCGCGCCGCCTCGGCTACGAGATCGGAGTTCGGCTCACGACGGTCCGCCCGCCGGGCCAACGTGCCGATCGGATCGCGGACCAGATCCCGTACTTGTGCGTCACCCCACAACTCGCTCACCGGCACGATGCGGCCGGCGAGGTCGGCAACGGGTATGCCGAACAAAGCGGCGGCGCGACCCGGAGCCAACCGTAGGCGCACGCGGGTGCCCGGCGACCCCGCCGAGTAGGTGGCCGTGGGCCGCGGCCCGACCACCGCCGCCATGCCGGACGCCGGGCACAGCACGATCGACGTAGCCGTCTCCGGCTCGTGCGTGACGATCGGCGCGTCCAGCGGCTCGATGGCGATCGCCGATATCCAGCTCATGCCCGGCTCAACCTCGGGTCTGTGCCGAATCTTCCAAGCCCGCTGACGGCGGTGGAGCGCACGCTACGGGCATGATTCTGGTCACGGGCGCGACGGGTACCGTCGGCGGCTACGTCGCCCAGTACCTCGACGCACGTGGGGTCGAGTACCGGGCCATGACCCGCCATCCCGCACGGGTACCGCATGGCGTCCACGGCGACTTCGACGACTCGGCATCGCTCGCGCGGGCTGTGCGCGGCGCCGACGCGCTGTTCCTGCTCACCCGCGGCGGGCCGGACGACATCGCGATGCTCAGCACGGCGGCCAAGGCCGGCGTGGGCACAATCGTGAAACTTTCCGTCATCGACATCGGTCCGGCAGCCGACTGGCACCGCCCCGGCGAGGACGCACTGCGCGCCAGCGGGCACGCCTGGACCGTCCTGCGGCCGACCACCTTTGCCTCGAACACGCTGCACTGGGCCGGCCGTATCCGGGACGGTCTGCCGGTAGTCAACCCCACCGGTAGCGCCCGGCAGGGCATCATCGATCCGCGTGACATCGCCGAGGTGGCCGTCGAGGCTCTCCTGAACGGGGAGCATCACGGCCGTACATACACCCTCACGGGACCCGAGCTGCTCAGCGTCGCCGACCAGGCCGCGGTGCTGGCGGAGGTCCTCGCTCGGCCGGTGCCGACGGTCGACGTCAGCCTCGACGAACTGCGCGCCGACCTTCTCGCCAGCGGGGCAACCGACGAATACGCCGACGGTGTCGTCGCCGGTACCCGACTCGTTCTGGCCGGCCGCAACGAGGTCCTGACGCCGGACGTCGCGCAGGTGCTCGGCCGTGCACCACGCACGTTTGCCACTTGGGCCCGCGACCAACGGACGGCGTTCCTCGCCACGTGATCGCTCGTGTGCCGAGTTGCAAGCCGGTCGTACAGTCCGGGCCATGCGTTCGGTGGCGCGGTTGGCGTGCGTTTCCGCCGCCTTGGTGCTGATGGTGGTGGCGTGGCCCTCGCCGGCGCACGCCGACAACGGCCTCGGTCTGGATGTCCGGCCTCCTTCGGGAACCGGCGACCCGATGCGGCTCGTCCTCGCGGTCACCAACGACACCGGTGGCCCGTGTGCGCTGTCGACAACGGCCGAGGGCACCGTACAGGTCGTATCGGTCCGCCGGGATGGGCAGGAAGTGTCGCCCGTGCTCGGCCGCAGCTTCTACCTGAACGGCATTGGCAAGGCCATCGCCGCCGGCATGGTGAAGGCGGAACCAGGCTCCACTGTGGAGGTACCGGTCGTCGGATACCGGACCGGTGACGGCGGCATGGTGCTGCGTTCGGTCGAGGCCACGGCGGACGGCGGTGGGCTGGACACCCTGTGGCCGATCGGCGCGCCGGGCAGGTACGAGATCACCGCGAGCTACGCGATCCCCGCCGTGGCGGCCGAGTTCGCCGGTGCCGCCACACCGTGCGCCGGTACGACGGCCACCCGGACCATCGCGTTCACGCCCGGGGTAGCCGCTGAGCAACGCGAGTTTCCCTGGCTGTGGCTGGCTTTCGGCGTACTCGGGCTGTTGCTTCTGGGTGTTCTCGTCGTCGTGCTGGCCCGACGGCGGCATCGCGCGACGGCGGCCGCTCTCGTGCTCGTGATGGTTGTAGCGACCGGAATCCTCGTGAGTCCGCGCGCCGCCCGCGCGGATGTCAAGATCGATCCCAAGGGCGGTATTCCGGTCCCCGGGGACTTCGAGCAGGCGGTCAACGACTGCTTCGCCGGCTTCGCCGCTCCGGGCGGTGACCCGGCGGGCGTCATGAGGCGGTTGAAGGATCCGAAGACTCCGCGAGTCACGATTGTCCCCACCACGGGCGAGTCGGGTGCGTTCGACACGTCATTCAGCAAGGACGGTAAGGGTTCGTCCACGGTGACGTGGAACCCGACATCCACCGACGAGCTCGAAAACGGGTTGCCGCGCGACCCGTGCTCGTCGCTCTATCACGAGCTGAACCACGCGGACGGCATCTCCAAGGGCAATGAGCCACAGGGCCTTTGCGGCGACACCGGGATCAGATCGGCCGAGGTGAAGGCCACGTTTGCGGAGAACCGGTACCGCAAGGCGAAGAAACTCCCGCTGCGCACGGAGTACCAGGGCAAGAAGCTGCCGAAGAGCTACGACGAGTGTAAGAAGAAGCCGAAGAAGCCGAAGGGTCCGATCCGGCTCTGCGAGGGTCTCGCCCACACCCAGTGCGGCAAGACCCACGGCGACCCCCACCTCACGACGTTCGACCTCGCCTACTACGACTTCATGGGAGTCGGCGAGTTCGTGCTGGTCCGGTCGACCGCCGGAGACGCCCTCGAGGTACAGACCCGGCAGTTGCCGCTCGAGAACCTGAAGACGATATCGGTCAACATGGCGGTGGCTTTCCGACTCGGTACCCACCGGATAGAAATGTCCATTGTGGATAATGCGACGCAGGTCCGGATCGACGGTGACGTCGTGGAGCTGCCACGCGGCGAGAAGGCACTGCCGGGCGGTGGGGCGGTCGAGCGCCGCGAGTCCGATCTGCGGGGTGACGGGTACGACGTGCGGTGGCCGGACGGCTCCGCCGCCGCGGTCGACGGGATCGGCCGGCACGGCTACCGGATACTGGTCAAGCTCGCCACGGCGAGGGCCGGGAAGGTAGAGGGTCTGCTCGGCAACTTCGACGGTGACCCGACCAACGACATCGCGCCCGCCAAGGGGGCCGCGTTGGCTCAGCCCGTGGCCTTCAATCAGCTCTATCCGTCCTATGCGGACAGTTGGCGGGTGGCGCAGAACGATTCGCTGTTCACGTACGCCGCCGGCCAGAGCACCGAAACGTTCACCGACCGCGGTTTCCCCACCAAGCCCATCGGCGTGGCGGATCTCGACGCCACCCGGCGGGCCGAGGCGGAGGCGATCTGCCGGTGGGCCGGCGTCACCGACCCGTGGCAGTTCACCGAGTGCGTCTTCGACGTAGGGATCAGCGGCCGGCCCGAGTTCGCGGTGAGCAGCGCCGGCACCGAGGTGGCCGCGCCGCCGGAGGCCGCGCCGATCTCCACGCCGCCGCTGGCCTCCGGGACGTTGACCGCCGGCAGCAAGGATGGGGTCTCCTTCGACGGCCGCGCCGGGCAGGCCGTGTTCGTCGACGCCATCGGTCCGACGGTCGAGGACTCGTGTTCGCCGTACCGGCTGGTCGATCCCGCCGGCAAGCAGATCGGTTCCGGCTGCAACATCAACGGATCCGGATACATCGACCGGACCGAGTTGCCGGTCGACGGCCGGTACACGGTGCTCCTGCAGTCCCGCGATGGCGCCACCGGCCGGGCCACGGTACGGGTCTACGTCGCCCAGGACACCGAAAGCACCATCGAACCGAACGGACCCGTCCTCGCGGCGAGCATGGAGCAACCCGGCGCCCTGGCCCGGTACCGGTTCACCGGTACCGCCGGGCAACGGGTGTTCATGGACGTGCCGGACAGCAGCCTGCCCGACCAGTGCTCACCGTTGGAGCTGCGCGACCAGGCCGACAAGGTCCTCGCCACCGGATGCGTCATCAACGGTGTCGGCGACATCGAGGGCACCGTCCTGCCGGCGGACGGTACGTACACCGTGGTGGTCGACCCACGCGACCGCGCCATCGGATACGTCCACGTAGGACTGTTCGCCGCCAAGGACGAAACCGGCACCATCACCGTCAACGGGCCACCGGTGACCGCCGTCGTCGGGCAGCCCGGACTCGTGCTGCGATACCAGTTCACCGGTACCGCCGGTGCGTCCGTGACGCTGGAGGCGACCGACGGGACCCTGCCCGACCAATGCTCCCCGCTGAAGTTGCTCGACCCGTCGGGCGACCAGCTCTCGTCCGGGTGCGTCATCAACGGTGCCGGTGACATACGCCGAACGACTCTGCCGGTCGCCGGCACGTACACGATCGTCGTGGACCCGTCCAGCGCCGCGACCGGTACCGTCACTCTTTCGCTCAAGGGCAGTTGAGTCGGACGTTCTGCCCACCGCGCGCCTGCTGGTTCCGGCCATGCTCGGTGATGCGGTCGTACTCGTCGCCGCGGGCGCGTAGCTCGCGCCTGACCTCCCGGCGGTGTTCGTTCAGCGCCTGCTGGAGGTTGTGCCTGGCTTGTTGCAGGGTGGCGCCGTGGGCGGTGACCGTCGTTCCGGCACCCGGCGCGTAGTCTCGGGCCACCTCGTGATGCCCGTCCTCGTGGACGCGTAGGGCGTCCAGAAACCGCTGCACGGCCGCCCGGTCCGCGTCCGTCATGTTCGGCCACTCGGGTCTGGTCAGCGCCGTTGTCGATCGTGCGGCGTTGTACGTCCACGCGACGTCCGCCGAAGCGGTGAACCCACCTCCCGGCGCGGCGGTGACGGTCGGTCGAGCGACGCGGGGCGAGAACTGCGGGTTGGCCCGTCCCATCTCGTTTCCGGCGTTGAGGAAGGCGACCGCGGCCCGGCAGTTCTGGAACCTGTGCCGCTGCACTCGTTCGGGTGGACGTCGGCGCGCCTGGGCCGCTGGCGCGGCGGGTCGGGCGCCTCGGCCACGGGCACGGCGACGGCCGCGCACCTGCCGCAGGTACATCAGCGCCATTCGAATGATGGAGCCGGTCATCGGCGAATTATCTTCAGATCCGTCATGAGATCTGATCCAGTGTCGTCGATCAGACAGTCAGTCGTCCGCATTGGTTTCCGGCGATGGGCGGGTGGGTAGGCGAGGTGACGCCAACAGAGGAGGTCATCGATGAAGTATTCAGTGCGACCCCTGATCATTGGCGCGATCGTCGCTGTGGTCGCCTCACTGGGGACAGCTCCCGTCGCCGCCCATCCACCCACCAATCCGTATGACAACACAATCTTCGCGCCCATCCGGGACGAGGCCGGTTTCAAGATCGGGCTCGACCTGGTCGCCGACGGGTTCACCGCACCCTTGCGCGGCGTACTAGCCCCGGGCGAGCCACAACGCATGTACGTCGTGGATCAGGTCGGCAAGCTCTGGGCGGTCGACCTGTCTACCGGAGCCAAGACGGTGTTCCTGGACGTATCGAGCCGGCTGGTCGTGCTCGGCGTGGTCGGGCCCGGCAGCTTCGACGAACGCGGGTTCCTCGGCGTGGCCTTCCATCCCAACTACCGCACCAACGGCAAGCTCTACACCTACACCTCCGAGCCCACCAGCGGTCCGCCGACCTTCCCCACCACGCTTCCCGCGGGTACCGCCGCTGATCACCAGAACGTGGTCGCCGAGTGGACCGCCAACCACCCCGGCGACCCCGCGGCCGGTGTCAATCCGGCCAGCCGGCGCGAGCTGATGCGCATCGACTGGCCACAGTTCAATCACGACGCGGGGGACATCGCCTTCGGTCCCGACCGCAAGCTCTACATCCCCACGGGAGACGGCGGTGGCGCCGACGACACGGACGTGGGCCACAGCGGGGACGGCAACGCCCAGAAGGTGACCGTACCGCTGGGAAAGATCCTGCGCGTCGACGTCGATGCGCGGAACTCGGCCAACGGCCAGTACGGCATCCCCTCGGACAACCCGTTCCGCGCCACTCCCGGCGCGGTCGCGGAGATCTGGGCGTACGGCTTCCGTAACCCGTTCCGGATGTCGTTCGACACCGAGACCGGAATCCTGATCGTCGGCGACGTCGGCCAGAACGACATCGAGGAGGTCGACGTCATCGTCAAGGGCGGCAACTACGGCTGGAACCGCAAGGAGGGGACGCCGTGCTTCGACCCCAACGGTGCCGGTCCCGGCGTAGCCACCACCGACTGTTCCACCCTGCCGCCGCTGCCGGCCGGGCTCATCGACCCGATCGCGCAGTACGACACGCATCATGAAGGGCACTCGGTGATCGGCGGGTTCGTCTATCACGGCGACGCGATCCCCTTCCTGAAGGACCGCTACGTGTTCGGCGAATGGTCGCGGCTGTTCGCCTTCCCGGCCGGCCCGGACAACTACGGGCGGCTGCTCTACATCCAGCAGCGGAACCTGACGGATGGCCGCGCGCTGAAGAAGATCGAGGAGTTCCGCAACTTCCCGGAGGAGGCCGCACGGCTGGGGCTGACCAACCCGGCGCAGCCTCCCGTGTTCTTCCAGCAGACCTTGTCCGTACTGGGTCTGGGCCAGGACGCCAGCGGCGAGGTGTACTTCCTGGGCAACCGGACCGGCCGGCCGTTCGGCACCGGCGGTGTGTTGCTCAGGCTCGTCAGACCGGAAAGTTAGGCGTCGCAGGCGGGGTGCGGGCTCGAGCCGCACCCCGCCGCCCGCTCGCGCGTTGGTGGCCGTTCGCCACCGTACGCGCGGCCGTTTCAGGTAGCCGGTCCGATCGAGGCCAGCGCCGCTCGGATGTTGGGTAGCGGTCCGATGCGCTCGGCCACGTTGCCGCCTTGCGGGGTACCGGTGGCTTTCAACAGGCTGTTGAGCTGAGCAGAGGTCCACAGTGGACGACCGGTCGCCTTCAGGTAGGACTGGATGGCTACGACGGCGCCGGTCACGATCGGGCCGGCGCCGGACGTGCCGCCGAACGAGCGGGTGTACCGGATGTTGCGGTTGGCCGGATCGGTACCGCCCCAGAGGTTGCCGTTGCTGCCGGTGGTGGTGATGTTCTGGCCCCAGCCCTGCAGATCGACCCGGGAGCCGTAGACGGAGAAGCTCAGGCGGGAATGGGTGGTGCTCGAGCCGGCTCCGACGATGATGGAGCCGGAGTCGCGTACCGACCGGTTGAAGCGGCCCAGGAACTCCGGGCGGTCGAGGTTCTCGCCGCCGTTGCCACCGGTGGCGACCACGACAACGCCGAGTTGGGTGAGCATTCTGGTGGCGTCGAACACCGACTGGATCCACTCCAGGGGTACGTAGCGGGTGCCGCCGTTCGGCCCTACCGTCTGCTGTTCGATGAGGACGGTGTCGCCGCGAGTGAGCAGGGTGGCGAGGTGGGACAGCGATGCGGCGGGGCGGTAGCTGGTTCCGCCGTTGCTGAGCCGCTGGATCGGTGAGATGCCGAACATCGAGGCGTTCGGCACGCCACCGGTCACGCCGTACCCGTTGTTCCTGGCCACCAGCTCGCCGAAGACCGCCGTGCCGTGCTCGTCGGCGAAACCCGTGTAGCGGGGGAACTGGCTGCCACCGAGGTCAGTGGACCAGGTCAGCTGGATGTCCTCGTGGAACGGGTTCCAGTCGTACTCGAGGTCGACGATGCGGATCCCCGAGCCCCGCGAGCGTGGATCGCTGCGGGCGAAGTCGGCGTCGACACCTTGCGGGGCCGGCCGCTGGTAACCCTGCATCCCGGTGAAGTCCGGAGTGACCGGTGGCAGTGCGGCCTCCGGCGCCGGGTAGGCCCAGGCCACCGTGGGCGAGGCGGTCAGATCCGCGATTGCCCGATCCACGTCCGCGCTGGCGGGCAGGGTGAGGTGGTACCACGACGCCATGTCCGGCGCCGCGGCGGTGGTGACCCTGGACAGCGCCGCCAGCGTCCGGTCCGGCAGCAGCGGCGCGAGCTCGACGGCGCGATGGCGCTCCAGCACCGCCCGCACCGCGGTCAGGTCCGCACCGCGAGCGCTGTGCAAGGCGGCGCCGGTACCGCGGACAGCTAGGGCTTCCTGGAACTTGACCTCGAGCACGACAGCGGGAGCCACGCTGTCCGAGCCGGCGACCGACCGACCGTCCGGCAACCGTCCAGACAGGACGAACGCGGTGGTACCGGCGGTCAGCTCCCCGGCATCGCGCATGGCCTGCTTGTCGAAGAACAGCCCGAGGTCGGCCCGGCCGTCGGAGTTCGCGTCCGTCACCGTGGCGAGCGGCTGGCCGTCGACCCATCGGGCTACTCCGACTCCGCCGGTCGCGGTGCCCCGCAGCCGGACGGTCTCCGGATCGATCCGGGTCGCGTCGATCTCGGGCGTACTCAGCATCGTCAGTGCCAGTTGCCCCTGGCCGGCGAGGTTCGGCGCGTCGGGCGCATCCACCGGTACTGCCGTGGTCCCCGCCGACGCCGGCCCGGCTCCCACGACGGTGCCCACCGCCACGAGGAATCCCAACACCAGAACGGAAATCGAACGCCTGAGCATGGTGACCTCCATTTCGTGGGAAGGGCTTACGGCCGCAGGTCGGGCTCGGCCGCCTGCGCGGCGTTCAGGACCGCCGTCTGTTCCGACTGACTGAGCAAGCCACGACTGCGCCACGTGGTACACACCTGTTGGACCTGGGTCATGAACGCGGCGTGGTTGGCGAACGGAGCCCTCACCCAGACGGCGTCCAGGAAGCTCTGCCCGGAGGAAACCCGGTTGGGTACTCCCGAGCTGCGGGTGCCGAACACGATGGTGGGCTCGTTGCGCCGCACGTACAGGTGGTGCGCCTGGGTGTCGCCGAGGTAGACCGGACGCAGTCGTAACCCGTTGCTGGTGAACTGGTTGGTGGCACCCGCGACCGGCGCCAGCGCCAGCCGACCGTCCAGTTTGGCGTTCGCGTAGAGGGAGAAGTTCCGCAGGGTCGTCGCGGTGCTGATCGCGCCGAGCAGCAGGGGTCCGTGCCGGAGAGACTGCACGCCCATCTGGTCCAAAGTGGACTCGGTCCGGGTCTTGAACGGGAAAGCGACGCGTACCGTGTCGCCATTGACCCATTGCCGGCTCACGCGCAGATACGTGCCCGGCGTCTTGGTACCGGTCTGCTCCACCCCATTGATCCACAGCCGGAACGCGTCCGCCCATTGCGGGATCCGCAGTTGCAGGTCGAAGGTCGCGCTACCGGAGAAGGTAAGCGTGCTCTCCTGCGCGCGCGGAAAGTCGGTGGTCTGGGTGACCGTTACACCCTTCTCCGTCCACTGGAGAACCGACCCGATGTACAGGTTGACGTAGAGGGCCGAGTGATCGGGCGCTCTGAAGTAGACGGTCTCCTGGTACTTGGTGTGGTTCTCGAGACCCGTGCCGCCGCAGCAGGTGCCGGTGTTGCCGAACGAGCGCACGCTGCCCAGGGCCAGCGGGAAGAAGTAGGTCACGTTGGGGCTGCTGGTGCTGTCGGCATCGCGACGGGAACCGAGGATGTGGTTGACCAGGCCGCGCTCGTAGTAATCCATGAAGAACGGGTTCGGGTCGTGGAAGAACAGGTTGCGCGCGACCCTCAGCAGGTTGTACGTGGTGCACGTCTCGGCGCCGTTGCCGCCTATCGAACCGGCAATGTTGCCGCGGGGCTGGAACAGCTCCGGGTTCGTGTTGGCGGCAAGATTGGGCGCGGCCGGCCAGGTGCCGCTCGTGCCGCCATGGGCGTACATCCGGTGCGGCACCACCATGCGCCAGAAGTTCTCGGCCACGGTGCGGTACTCCGCCACCCCGTTCTGGTCGAACACGCGCAGGTACCCGAGGAACTGCGGCACATGGGTGTTGGCGTGCAGCCGCGTGATGGTGTCCTGGTTGGCGAGGCAGGCACCGAAGAGCGACTGCCGGTTGTCGAAGTACATCGAGGCCGTCAGGTAGTTCTGCCGGCCGGTCAACGCGTACAGGTCGGCCATCACCTCGTTCATCGCGCCGTTCTCCCCGGCGATGTAGATGGCCCACATCCGGTTGAGTGTCGTGCGCGACAGCCTGGACAATCGGCTGTGGACCCAGTCGCCCATCTTGGTCACCACATCGAGCGCCTGCGCGTTGCCCACCAACAGGTACGCGTCCAGGAGGCCTCGCATGATCTTGTGGCACGTGTAGTAGGGCGCCCAGATCGTCGGGTAGGTGGCGAACGACTCCAGTCGGATGAACTGCGTTTCCGGGTAGGCGGCGAGGAAGCCGGGGTGGCTGTACTGGCCGCTCGCGGCGAGCGCCTGCTGACACCGGGCCAGCTCGGCCACCACGAAATTCACCTTGTCCCGGTAGAGCGCCGAGCCCGTGGCGGCGTACGCCTGGGTGAGCATCGTGAGAAGGTGGCCGCTGAAGTGTCCGCGCAGGTTGCCGGTGGCGTCGTCCCAGCCGCCGGGTGGGGCGGAACCAGGCGGTGTGGGCAACCCCGCGGTCACCCGGAAGTTGTGCAGTATCCGGTCGACGGGGTAGGCGGCGGCGTACTGCAGCACCCGGTCGCGCTTCTCGGCGAAGATGGTGCCGCTCGTGATGGACACCCGGTGCAGCGGGAACGGTTTGACGACCCAGCGCGGGTTGGCGTCGAGAAACGCGGTCTGCGGCGGCTCGGCGGCGATGACCGCGTCGGCCGATGAGGCCCCGCCGGCTGAAGAGATCGCGCTGGCCGAGATAGCCGTGGATGCGGTGATGGTCGAGCCGACGACCGTCGCGCCGGCAGCCTTGAGCAAGTCCCGTCGGTCGAGCACTGCAGCTACCCCTTCCCCATGGGTTGGCGTTAACTGCTCGCCCGGCGCAGAACGGTTTTTCAGACCATACATCCGCTCGCCCGTCGGTGCACGGGGTAGACGAGCGTCAATTTTTATTGGCTACGATGTGCTGGGGATTGGGTGATCTTCGGATGAGGTGATCGGCGTGCAGCGCAGAACGATGTCCCTCGTAGTAGCCGCCGTGGCGGCCGCCGCGCTCGTCATGGCCGATGCGACCGTGGCACAGGCCGCGGAACTGCAGGCGCCGCTTCCCGAACCGAAGGTTCACCCGATTCAGCTCACCGGCCCGCCGGCGGAGCGGCTCAACCTGATCGTGCTCGGTGACGGGTACCAGGCCGACCAGCAGAGCATCTTCCTGGCGGATGTCGACCGCAACCTGGCGGTCATGTGGGCGACCGAACCGTTCCGGACGTACCGCAACTACATCAACGTCTACGCGGTCGAAATCGCCTCCATCCACTACGGCGTGCGGTGCGACCCGGACGGGCGGGTTCGCCACCCGGACGGGACGATCCGCGACACCGGCGAGCGCGAAGGCCCGATCGACACCAAGAACACCGCGCTGCGGATGATTTTCCAGAACGGGTGCGCCGACCCGCTCGCCCGCGGCACTGTCTACGGTGGAGCGCCGGTCGACTGTGCGAGCTACGCCGAGTTCTACCCGCCGGGCGTCAACCCCTGTGAGACCGGGACCCAGGCGCACAACCGCATCCTCGACACGTACGTCATGCCGGTGCTGGGCATCCCGCGTACGTCGCAGAACGTCCAGACCCTCGCTATCTTCAACACGTTCACCTACGGCGGGATCGGCGGCATGAATGCCACGACCTCCGGCGGCTCGCCGCAGGGCCCGCTGATCTCGCTGCACGAGCTGGGTCACTCGCTGGGCACGATGGCCGACGAGTATCCGTACTCCTCCCGTGACGTGATCCGACCCTGCTACACCGGCGGCGAGCCGGGCAGTTTCCACCACACCATCTACACCGACACCGCGCGGATGGTCGCCGACCAGCACAAGTGGTGGCGGTGGGTCGGGGAGGAGAGCCTGTCCGGCGGGTCGATCGGGCTGCACGAGGGCGGCGGCATGTTCCCGTGTGGCCAGCGCCGGCCGAGCGAGCACTCCATCATGCGGTGGATCGGATTCGACTGGGACCAGATCGGCCGGGAGCACATGGTCGCCCGGATCACCGGCATGCGCAACGCCGGCCAGATGAGCTTGCCGCACACCCCGTTGGGCACGGTGGCATCCGACAGCGTGCTCTGGGTCGAGACCGGGCATCCACGCTTTCACGAGCTGCTCGTGACCTGGCGGGTCGGCGGGGCGGACGGCACCGTACTGGACACGCACGGCAGCCGCAGCCTCGACCTCGGCACACTCGGCCTGCCCGCGGGCACGGTCGTACACGTCGAGGTGCGGGACCCCGTCGGTCCGGACGGCATCGACTGGGTACGCAACCCCTCGACCGGCAACACGTCCACGAACTCCGGGTTCAACGGGCCTCGGTTCGTGCAGACTCGCGAGTGGACAGTCGGTGCGGCCGGTGTGGTACCGAGCCCGCCCGCTGCCGACATCACCGCCTCGACGATGACCAGCCAACCGGTCGCCGGTGACGAGGTCGTCTTCGTGGAGACCAACCACCCGACCGACCGCATCCTCGACGTGGCATGGTCGCTCGACGGTTCACCGCTGCCGAACCCGCACAACAGTCGCCTCCTCGACCTCGGCGCACTCGGCCTGCCCGCGGGTACCCACCAGCTCGCCGCGACCGTGACCGATCCCGCGGACCCCGGCGGTGTCTCCGACCGTGTCGAGTGGACGGTCGACAACGCGGTTGCGACCGCGCCACGCAGACTGTCCGCCCCGCTGACGACCCTTCCCGACGCGCTGGAACACCCGGTGTACTTCGACGGGTGGGACATGTTGCTGGAACCCCAGGACGACCTCACCGGCTACCCCAGCGAGCGGTTCGTGGTCGGACAGTTCCGGTTGGATCACGACGGCTGGTTCAACTACTTCGGCTTCCCGGAACGGCCCATGCCCGACTCGCCTTTCCAGTTCCGCCACTCCGGCACCAACGTGAAGGCGCTGACGTACGGCAACCTCGGTACCGGTGGGCTGTCGCGGGCGACGTTCGAGCAGACCCTGCCGGACGACCATCCCAGCGGCAGGTTCGTGCCCGGCTTCGGGACGCACGTGGTCGAGCACCGTGCCATCGACCCGGCCGGAAACGTCGGCCCGGCGTCGAGCTACCGGGCCACCGTCCTGCCTGGCGCGTCGCCGGTGTGTACGGTCACGCTGACCGGCCCGCAGTTGCGGGTGACCGCCACCCAAGGCGTGACATGCCTCAGTAACGCTCAGGTGGCCGGTCAGGTGATAGTGCGGGCGGGGGCGTCGCTCGTCGTCCGGGACAGCACGATCAACGGCTCGCTGGTCTCGGTCGGCGCCCGAGCGGTACAGATCTTCGGCTCCACAATCAACGGCCTCGTCATGGTCACCGACACGAGTCAGGACGTGACCGTCGCCGGGAACCGGTTCAACGGAGCGGTCGTCCTGTCCGACAACACGCAGGTCTCCGCGAACGAGCGGTACACCCGGCTCGCCGGCGTGTACGGGCCGCTGCTGGTCGGCAACCGTATCAACGGGGCACTGGTCTGCACGGACAACAGCGCCCCGGTCAAGGACTTCGGCGCGCCCAACACGGTCGGCGGTGCGAAGGTCGGTGATTGCGCGCAGCTCTAACTTTTCTTGAGGCAGGTGTAGGTGCCGTAGAGCTGTCGGTCGTACTCGACGTCGACAATCTCGAAGCCGGTCGCGGCGAGCATCGGTTCGAACAGCCACCGGAACGTGCTGTGCTCGCCGCGGATGTGCTCGGCGTAGTCGCTGGCGGTGTAGCCGGCGGCGGGATCGTGGGCCGCGTTGGCCAGCCAGCCCGCGAAGACCTCGCTCGCCTGCCCGGCCGGGAAGTCATAGATCAGATCCCGGACCCGCAGCACGCCGCCGGGCCGCAGTATCCCCGCCATCCGGTCCAGGGCGAGCACCTTCCAGAAGTCGGGTAGCTGATGCAGGCCGTTGCGTGTGTAGACGCCGTCGGCCGGCGGTCCGTCGTGCTGGTAGCCGAGGAACCCGGCCTGGACGATGTCCGGGCGTGATCCGGTATGGCCGGCGGCGCGGTCGCGTAGGTAGGTCACCATCGCCAGGGACACGTCCACTGCCACCGCCCTGCCGAACACTCGCGCGGCGGCGAGCGCGAACTGGCCGGTACCGGCGGCGAGGTCGACGATGGTGGACGCCGCGTCCAGTCCGTGGGCCTGGAACACCGCGATGTCGGTCGCCGGGTCGGGCCAGCCTTGCTTG
>DASRII010000512.1:0-16139 GCA_035650075.1 Micromonosporaceae bacterium
TGTCCGTCGCGATCACCGAGCAGGCGGTCTACGTCGGCGGTCACATGCGGTGGATGAACAACAGCGACGGTGCGGACAACGCGGGCCCGGGCGCGGTACCGCGGCCCAGTCTCGCCGCGCTCGACCCGCTGTCCGGGATGCCGCTGGCCTGGAACCCTGGCCGCCACCCGCGAGGCTTCGGAATCTCCGAACTGCGCGCCACGCCGGACGGTCTGTGGATCGGCCACGACACCCGGCGCATGGGCAACGACCAGTACCGCTGCGAGCGGATCGCGTTCATCCCGCTGGCCGGCGGCAGCACGCCGCACTCGACGTTCACCCCGAGCCTGCCCGGCAACGTGTACCTGGCCGGCGCCGGCGCGCCGACCAGCATTTTCCACCGGGTGAACGCCGGCGGCCCGGCGCTGACGTCGATCGACGGCGGGCCGGACTGGGCAGCGGACACCGTGGCCACCCCGAGCCCGAACGTCAACAGCGCGACGACGAGCGTCACGTCGTACTCCACGGTCATCCCGACCCTGCACTCCACGGTGCCCAGCTCGACCCCACCGGCCGTGTTCACCGACGAGCGGTGGGACCCGGCAGCGGCGCCCGAGATGCAGTGGGACTTCCCGGTCACGGCCGGCACCAGCATCGAGGTACGGCTGTACCTGGGGAATCGCTATCCCGGTACCGGCACGATCGGCAAGCGCAAGTTCAACGTGACCATCGACGGCGTCAGCAAGCTGGCCAGCTTCGACCCGGTGGCGGCGGTCGGCAACAACGTGGGCATGATGGCGGCGTTCCCGATCACCAGTGACGGCAACGTCGACATCGACTTCGGCCACGTCGTGGAGAACCCGAACGTCTTCGCGATCGAGATCGTGTCGGCCCTGCCGCCTTCGGCGGCGAACGCGGTGTCCGTGCGGACGTACGACGGCAACACCGCGATCGGACCGAACAACCCCGTGGCGAACCCGGACGGCACCGCGTGGTCCACGGCCCGTGGTGGGTTCTGGGTCGGCGGCACGCTGTTCTACCTGATGAACAACACGATGTACCGGCGCACGTTCGACGGTACGACGTTCGGGCCGTCCACTGTGGTCGATCCGTACCACGACCCGCTCTGGGACACGGTGCTGACGAACTCGGGGCCGACCGGGCAGACGTACGCCGGTGCGACCACGAACTTCTACACCGAGATCGCCAACGTCACCGGAATCTTCTACCGGTCCGGCCGGCTGTACTACACGCTGGCCGGTCAGAGCGGCCTGTACTACCGGCGGTTCAGCCCGGACAGCGGCGCGGTCAGCTCGACCAAGTCGACCGTCGCAGGCACCACTCAGTTCGCCAACTCCGGCGGTATCTGGGTCTCCGGCACGCGGCTGTACCTGGTGAACCGCCTCACCGGCACGCTGTCCTGGATCGACTGGGCCGGCGGTGCGGCGACCGGTGCGCCAACGGTACTCAGTGGTCCGGCGATCGACGGCAAGGACTGGCGGGCGAAGGCCATCTTCGTCGGTCCGTGACGGTACCTCCCCCCGTGGGCTCGGCCGAATGGCCGGGCCCACGTCCGTCTGGCGGCCTGTAGCGAAAACGGGTTTGCGACCGAACCCTTTAGGGAATGGCGTAACGCCAGCTAAAGGGACCTGGGGGGGTACCGTCGTGGTTCGCACATCTACCGTGCGGCGAATTGTCGCCGCTGTCGCGGTTGTCAGCAGTCTCGCACTGATGAGCCCGGCGCTCGCCGTACCGCCCGGGCATACCGTCGTCGTGGCGAGCGTGCCGTCGACGCTGACCCCGGACATCGTCGACGGGGTCGTGGAGGCCATCTACGACGCGGGCTCGAAGGTCATCGCGGTCGGCTCCTTCAACAACGTGCAGAACCGGAACTCCGACACCAACATCGCGCGGCGCAACGTGGTGGCCTTCACCAAGTCGACCGGCGTGGTCGACACCGCGTTCGCGCCGACCGTCGACGGGGCGGTGAACGCGGTGATCGCCGGACCGGTAGCCGGCACCGTGTACCTCGCCGGCGGGTTCAACACGGTCAACGGGACCCAGCGCCGCAAGGTGGCCCTGCTCAACGTCTCCAACGGTTCGTTGGTCACCACGTTCGCCGGGCCGGCGATCGGCGGCGCGATCAACGACATCGTGCTCGCGGGTGGCCGGGTACTGCTCGGCGGCACGTTCACGACCATCGGCGGACAGACCCGCAACGGGCTGGCGTCGCTGAACGCGTCGACCGGTGCGCTGGACTCGTACCTGACAGTCGCGGTGACTGGACATCACAACTACAACGGCACGGGCGCGAACGGCGCGGTCGGGCCGAAGAAGCTGGCGATCTCGGCGAACGGTACGCAACTGGTCGTCATCGGTAACTTCAAGAACGCCAACGGCGTCCTGCACGACCAGGTGGTCAAGCTCGATCTGGGTACGGCGGCGACGATCGCCAACTGGAACACCGACGACTACGAACCGCGCTGCGCGGCGGGCGCGTTCGACAGCTGGATCCGCGACGTCGCGTACTCGCCCGACGGCTCGTACTTCGTCATCGTCTCCACCGGGGCGCCGTTCCCGCCCACCCTGTGCGACACCGCCGCCCGGTGGGAGGCCAACGCCACCGGCGGGAACCTGTCGCCGACCTGGGTCGACTGGTCCGGTGGCGACACGCTGCACTCGGTGGGCATCACCGAACAGGCGGTCTACGTCGGCGGCCACATGCGCTGGATGAACAACAGCTTCGGCCACGACAGCGCCCAGCCCGGTGCGATGCCCCGGGCGAGCCTCGCCGCTCTCGATCCGGTGTCGGGCGTACCGCTGGCGTGGAACCCCGGCCGGAACCCACGCGGTGTCGGCGTGACCGAGATCTACGCGACGCCGGAAGGGCTGTGGCTCGGGCACGACACCGTCTGGATGGGCAACCGGCAGTGGCGGCGGGAGCGGATCGCCTTCATGCCGACGAGCGGTGGCTACCAACCGCACTCGACCGCGCCGGCGACTCTGCCGGGCAAGGTGTACCAGGCCGGCAACGTCACCGGCGCCGGTGTCAACGACATGCGGGTGCGGACGTACGACGGCGGTACCGTGGCCGGTCCACTGTCGCCGGTCGCGAATCCGGACGGCACGGCGTGGTCCGCCGCCCGTGGTGGGTTCTGGGTCGGCGGCACCCTCTTCTACGGGGCCGACACGAACGTGTACCGCCGGACCTTCAGCGGTACGGCTATCGGCGCACCGGCGGTGGTGAACCCGTACCACGACCCGCTCTGGGACACCGTCGACACCGGCTCGGGTCAGACTTACGCCGGCGTGACCACGAACTTCTACCCGGAAATCCCCAATGTCACCGGGATGTTCTATTGGCGCGGCCGGCTCTACTACACGTTGAACGGACAGAATGGCCTGTTCTGGCGGTGGTTCTCGCCGGACAGCGGCGCCGTCGGGCCGGACAAGGTGACCGTGCCGGGTGCGACGGGCTTCGCCGACGCGGGCGGTGTCTTCGTGTCCGGCAGCCGGCTGTACCGGGTCAGCCGAACGACCGGCGCACTGTCCAGGATGGACTGGGTGAACGGGGCGCCGTCCGGCGTGTCCATTGTGGTCAGTGGCCCGGCTCTCGACGGCCAGGATTGGCGGGGCCGGCTGGTGTTCGTTGGTCCATAACTGGCTGGTCGGTACCAGCCAGTTGGTTGATGCGCATCGTCTTGTCGGGCAATGCTGGAGCAAATTCCCGACAACATGTTTGACGGATAACACGCTCGGTCACAAGAGTAAGCCATTCGGCCTGATGCTCAGGCCCAGCATTCAGGTGGGAGTATCCAACCTTGGCCAATCATCCCTTGCTGCGCCGGCTCGCCACCGGCACTCTGGTCCTCGCGGTTGGCCTGGTCGGCGCGACCACCGCGGTCGCCGGCCCGGGCCACACGAATATCGTCGGCAGTGAGCCGTCGAATGCGACCCCGAACATCATGAATGGGTCGACCAAGGCTATATACGACGCAGGCACGAAAGTCATCGCGGTCGGTGACTTCACGACCGTACAGAATCGCAACTCGTCCGTCGATATCACCCGTAACTACGTGGTGGCATTCGACAAGGCGACCGGTCTGGTGGACAACGCGTTCGCACCCACGGTCGACAACGAGGTCAACGCCGTCATCGCCGGACCGACTCCCGGCACCGTGTATCTCGCTGGCAAGTTCAACACTGTCAACGGCGTGACCCGGCGCAAGGTGGCTCTGCTCAACGTGTCCAACGGATCGTTGGTCACCGCGTTCGCCACGCCGGCCTTCAACGGCGCCGTCAACGACATCGTGCTGGTCGGCAGCCGCGTACTCGTCGGTGGCATCTTCACGACCGTCGGCGGGCAGCCGCGCAACGGCCTCGCCTCCCTCAACGCGACAACGGGCGCGCGCGACGACTACCTGGTGACCGCCCTGACCGAGCACCACAACTGGACCGAGGCCGAGGATGGGGCCAAGGCCGGCGTGGGCGCCGACAAGCTGGCGGCGTCTCCGGACGGCACGAAGCTGGTCGTGATCGGCAACTTCAAGTTCGCCGACGCGGTCCTGCACGACCAGGTGCTCAAGCTGGACCTCGGGCCGACCGTGGCGACGATCGCCGACTGGAACACCGACGACTACCAGCCCCGGTGTGCGTGGTGGGCGTTCGACTCGTGGGTACGGGACGTGGCGTTCTCGCCCGACGGCAGCTACTTCGCGATCGTCGGTACCGGCGCCCCCAACGGCGGCAGCCTGTGCGACGCCGTTGCCAAGTGGGACGCCAGCGCGACCGGGCCGAACCTCTCGCCGATCTGGGTCGACTGGTCCGGCGGCGACACGTTCTACTCGGTGACCATCACCGAGCAGGCGGTCTACGTCGGCGGGCACATCCGCTGGATGAACAACCGGTTCGGCGGCGACAGCGCCCAGCAGGGTGCGGTCGGCCGGCCGAGCATCGCCGCGCTCGACCCGCTGTCCGGCCGGGTGTTGAAGTGGAACCCGGGCCGGCACCCGCGCGGCGTGGGCGTCACCGAGCTGTACCCGACGCCCGAGGGTCTGTGGCTGGGGTACGACACCAAGTGGATGGGCAACTTCCAGTACCGCCGGGAGCGGATCGCCTTCCTGCCGCACAGTGCGGGCTACGCCCCGCACTCGACCACGCCGGCGAGCCTGCCCGGCGACGTGTACCAGGCGGGTGGAGCCGCACCGACCAACGTGCTGTACCGGGTCAACACCGGCGGACCGCTGGTCGGCTCGCTCGACGGTGGTCCGGACTGGTCCGCGGACAGCGGTACCACCAACCCGCTGCGCAACACCGGCAGCAACTCGGCCAGTTGGAACCCGGTGGGCAGCGTCGACGGCACCGTACCGGCGAGCACGCCCAGCGCGATCTACAGCAGCGAGCGGTGGGATCCGGGTTCGTCGCCCGAGATGCAGTGGGACCTCCCGGTGCCGGCGGGTACCTCGGTCTCGGTACGCCTGTACTTCGCCAACCAGTGCACGTGTACGCAGAACGTCGGGCAGCGCCGGTTCAACGTGTCGATCGACGGCACGACCGTACTGTCCAACTTCGACATCGTCGCCGCGGTGGGACACAACGTGGGCACCATGCGCAGCTTCACCGTCACCAGCGATGGCGTGGTCGACATCGACTTCGGTCACATCGTCGAGAACCCGCTCATCAACGGCATCGAGATCATCAACCTGTCCGCGCCACCACCGCCGCCGGGCTCGGAGAACAACGTGTACGTCCGCACGTACGACGGCGGGACCGCGGTCGGTGCGCAGTCGCCGGTAGCCAACCCGGACGGCACCACGTGGTCCACCGCGCGGGGCGGGTTCTGGGTCGGCGGGACGCTGTTCTACAACATGGGTGGTGTGCTGAACCGCCGGACGTTCGATGGCACCACGTTCGGCACCCCGTCCATTGTGGACCCGTACCACGATCCGTACTGGGACCTGGTCGAGACGGACTCCGGCCCGGCCGGTCAGACGTACGTCGGCGTGACCGTGAACTTCTACCCCGAGATCCCGAACGTGACCGGGATGTTCTACTGGGGCGGCCGGCTCTACTACACCCTGCTCGGCCAGAGCGGGCTGTTCTGGCGGTGGTTCTCACCGGACAGTGGAGTCATCAGTCCCGAGAAGATCACCGTGGCCGGGGCGACCCAGTTCATCGACGCCGGTGGCGTATTCGTATCCGGTGACAAGCTCTACATCGTCAACCGCACCAACGGTCAACTGTCCAGAATGGACTGGATCGGCGGAGCGCCGTCCGGTACGCCCACTGTCGTCAGTGGACCGGCGGTCGACGGTCAGGACTGGCGGGGGAAGGCAGTCTTCGTCGGCCCCTAACCTCTGTCGCAGATAGACGTGGCCCGGGACCTGTTCAACTCAGCAGGTCTCGGGCCACGGGCACGATCTGGTCCGTCCACCAGTGCAGCTCGGCGGGATCGTGGGTCTTGGACCAGCCGAGCTGGACGAAACCGCCGACCAGCGCCAGTTCGAGCTGCCGGTCCCACCAGTCCGCAGTGGACACTCCGGCACGTTCCAGCGCCGCCCGCAGCGCGGCCGTGGCGTCCTCTTTGGACTCCGGCAGCCGGTCGCAGTTCACCGCCAGATACCAGGCGAGGTCCACGCACGTCCCGTCCCGCCCCGGCCAGGCCCAGTCCAGCAGGATCGTCCGGCCGCCGGGCCCGGTACCGAGGTTGCCGTACTTCCAGTCGCCGTGAACCAGCGTGCCCGGCGTCTCCGCCAGCGCGGACGCCAGCGGGGTCGGATCGGTGGCCAGTGACAGCGTCAGCTCGTACGCCTCCGGTGCGGCGAGGCGCAGTGCTTCCCAGCCGGTCGTGACGTACCGCGGGACCGCGTCGTCGTACCCCGCCGCCGCCTCGCGGGCGGCCATCTCCGGGGTCAGCGCACGGTACCGGCCCCCGGGCGGCAGCAACCCGATCCGGGCCTCGAACTCCCAGAACCGGGCGTGCATCGCCGCCATGTGGTCGAGGAACCCGCGGTGCTGGGCCAGTGGGATGCGGTCGCCGCCGGACGGCACGAGGTGCGAGCCGATGTCCCGCATCAGCACCGAACAGTGGCCGGTACCGCCGTCGTACGAGACACCGACGATCGTGGGGTCGATGACGTCGGGCAGGGCATCCAGGAGGCCGTCCCGCCACATGAGCGCCACGAACGGCGGACGGCCGTCCAGCCCGTCGCCGAGCGCTCGCATGATCCAGTCGAGTTCGCGGCTCAGGTGCTTGAGCACGTACGGCTCGCCGCTGATCAGTACCCGCTCGAATGGCGAGCCGGACAGCGAGTCCACATTCTTCGCGAACGACTCGCGGCTGGCGGGGCGCCCGTCGGCCACCTTCTCGATCAGCTCGTCGGCCGTGCCGAACAGGTTGCGCATCACACCGCGGGTGCGCGTTCCTGGACCCAGGCCCGCACGATGTCGCGTACCGAGATGACGCCGAGGACCTCGTCGCCGTCGAGCACGACGAGGTGCCGGAAACCGCCACGGATCATCGCGGCGGCCGCCTCGTCGAGTGTCCACTGTGGTCCGGCGTACACGACCTCCCACGTGATATGTGCCGCGACGCGCTCGATGTCCGGATCGAGCCCTCGGCCCACTGCGTTCAGCACGTCCCGTTCGGTCATGATGCCTACGCCGGAGCCTTCGGGGTCGACCACGACAGCCGAGCCGACCCGGCGCGAAGCCATCAGCTGAGCCGCCTGCCGAACCGTGTGGTCCGGTCCTACGACGAGGACCGGTTTGGTCATCGCGTCCCGTACGTGCATCTCGCATCACCCCTGGCCGCGTCCTGACGTGCTTCTGGACGGATGATACTTCCCGATCATGGGGTAGCGTGCCGCTCCATGGGAGCACCCTTCGCCCGAGTGGTCGCCCCTGAAGTGGACCGGGTGTTCATCCGGGGCATGGATACCTCGCGTGACCAGGGCGGTCGCGACCTGGTGGACCGGCACGGCCCTGGTGCGGGCGGCGTGCTCGTGGAGTTCCGAACCGCGCTGGCCTGGCCGGGCCGCGGAGTCTCCCCGGAAGGGTTCGCGGCGGTGCTGCGCTACCGCGACCTCGCCTCCGGCCGCGAGGCGGTGAGCGAAAAGGCCGAACTGGGCTGGCTCGATGTCGATACGGACGGCACATTCCGTGCTACCGAGCGTGGGTTGGCGTTCCTGACCGCGCTCTACGACCACCACGCCCGCGTGCTCGCCGACCTCTGGCCACCCGAGGTCGCCGCCGAGGCTGCCGAACTCGCCGGTCGCGTCCTCGACGCCGCGATGCGGGAGCCGGGACCGGCGCTGGCCGCGATGGGTCCGCCGTTCGAGCCGGCCGGCGCCACGCCCGGGCTACTCCTGTTGAACCGACTCGGCACGCTGCGCTACCACCGCTCGGACGCACACGCCGCGGCCTGGCAGGCGGCGGGCCAGACAGCGGCGAGCATCCGGACCATGCCGCCAGGTCCGGAGCGCGAGGCCATCGAGGACGGTACGAACGAACGCGCCGCACCGCCGTACGCCGTCCTGAGCGAGGACGAGCGCCGCACGCTGCTCGCACATCTGGCGCTGCTTTCTGCCAGCGGCAGCGCCGGACCTCCGGTCGGCGCGCAAACCCGCGATAACTGAGTTGAGGCAGACTGGAGCCCATGCCGGAACTACCGGAGGTGGAGGCGCTAGCCGCGTACCTGCGCGAGCGGGCGGTCGGCCATGCCGTCGCGCGCATCGACGTCGCCGCGATCAGCGCGCTGAAGACGTACGACCCGCCGCCGTCCGCCGCGGTCGGCCGCCCGGTCACGGGCGCGGGGCGGCACGGCAAGTTCCTCGACGTGTACCTCGGCGACGACCTGCACCTCGTCGTGCACCTGGCCCGGGCCGGGTGGCTGCACTACCGCGAGGAGCTGTCGCCCGCGCCCTTGCGTCCCGGTAAGGGACCGATCGCGCTGCGGGTGCGCCTCGACGACGGCTCCGGCTTCGACCTGACCGAACAGGGTACGCAGAAGAAGCTCGCCGCCTACCTGGTCACCGATCCCAAGCAGGTGCCCGGCGTGGCCAAGCTCGGCCCCGACGTTCTCGCGGTGGACCTCGACACGTTCGCGGCGCGGCTGCGTGGCCGGCGCGGCCAGGTCAAGGGTGTCCTGACCGAGCAGGAGGTACTCGCCGGCGTGGGCAACGCCTACTCCGACGAGATTCTGCACGTGGCGAAGCTGTCGCCGTTCGCCATCACCGATCGGCTCACCGACGCCGCGATGGCCACCCTGTACGAGGCGACGCGGGAGGTGCTGACCGACGCGGTTGCCCGGTCCGTGGGTCAGGGGGCGGCCACGCTCAAGTCGGAAAAGCGCTCCGGGCTACGCGTACACGCCCGGAACGGCTTACCGTGCCCGGTGTGCGGCGACACCATCCGCGAGGTCTCGTTCGCGGACTCCAGCCTCCAGTACTGCCCGACCTGCCAGACGGGCGGCAAGCCGCTCGCCGACCGGCGCTTGTCGCGTCTCGTCCGCTGAGCCGGTTGTCGGCCGCACCGGGTTGCCACTACCCTCTGGCGGTCGGCCCTCTTGGGCCGTCTGGCCGTGGCAGACTGTCAGTGGCTAGTTCCAACTCGATTCCTTCGGTGATACCGAGCGGTGCAGCACCCGAGCCGGCTGGAGCCGGTGCGGTAGGAGGACGTATTTGACGTGACGACGAGCCTGCACCCGCCCGCCGCCAAGCCGACCCGGAAACCCAGGAGCCCGGTGCGCTACACCGACAGCCCCGAAATCACGCCGGTGGCCAACGGAGTGCTCCGGTCGGCATGGGCGCGAGCCCCCCGAGCTTCGACCTGGCATCGCCCGTACATCGCCGTACTGCTACTGCTCGACTTCGGTGCGGCCGTACTCGCGAGCTACCTTGCGATCTCCCTGTTCACCCAAGCCATCTCCGGTATCGGTACGCCGGGCTCCGAGGGAAACGTCTGGTTCTACACCGTCTCGTTGGGGCTGCTGCCATTGGGCTGGCTGGCCGTGCTGTGGAGCCATGGGGCGTACGACCGGCGCTATCTCGGTATGGGTACCGATGAGTTCAAACGCATCTTCCGGGCGTCCCTGACCGTTGTCGCGGTCGTTTCGTTCCTGGCCTTCAGCACGAAGGCCGACCTGTCCCGGTTGTCGGTCGCCACCGCCCTGGCGGGCACGCTGGCCTTCGTGGTCGCGGAGCGGTACGCCGCCCGGATGGTGCTGCACGCCTTCCGCAAGGGCGGCCAGGCCGCGCACCAAATGCTGCTGGTCGGCACGCTGCCGGAGGCGCTGGAGGTGTACACGGCGGTCACCCGCAACCCGGCCGCCGGCATGGTCCCGGTGGGCATCCATTTGACCGAGGGGTACACGCCGCGCCAGCACAACTCGCCGGTACCGGTGTACGCCGGCCGCGACATCCTCACCCTCGTCCGCGAGGTCGGTGCGGACACCATCGCGGTATGCGGCTCGGTCAGCGCGGAGCCGGGTGAGTTGCGCCGGTTGGCCTGGCAGTTGGAGGGCACCGGTCTGGATCTCGTGGTCGCTCCGCAGCTGACCGACATCGCGGGTCCACGGGTGCACATCCGCCCGGTCGAGGGCCTGCCGCTGCTGCACGTGGAAGAGCCGACGCTGTCCGGTATCTCTTGGCTTGCCAAGACCTTCATGGACCGGGTCGCGGCGGCCATCGGCCTGACCGTGCTGCTGCCGTTGTTCGCCGCCGTCGCGATCGCTATCCGTCTGTCCGACAAGGGTCCGGTCTTCTTCCGCCAACCGCGAGTGGGCCGGGAGGGCAAGACGTTCGAGGTCTGGAAGTTCCGGACGATGTACGAGGATGCCGAGGAGCGCCTGGCGGCTCTCGTCGACCAGAACGACAGCGACGGGCTCCTTTTCAAGATCAAGGATGACCCGCGGGTGTTCCCGGTCGGGCGGTTCCTGCGTGCCTCCTCGATCGACGAGCTGCCACAGCTGATCAACGTGTTGATCGGCGAGATGTCCCTCGTCGGCCCGCGCCCCCTGCCGGCCGACGACGGTGACTTCCTCGGCGACGTACGGCGACGGCTGCTCGTCCGCCCCGGCATCACCGGCCTCTGGCAGGTGTCCGGCCGTTCCGACCTGTCCTGGGACGACGCGGTACGGCTCGACCTGTACTACGTCGACAACTGGTCGCTCGCGTTCGACCTGAGCATCCTGTGGCGTACGGTCGGCGTCGTCCTGGCGCGGAAGGGCGCGTATTAGACCCCGGGTTATCCACAACCGGACCCCGGCCTCCACAAGTTGTCCACAACGCACGACAGCGTCCTTCATGCGTGGCCAATACAGTGCCGGGCATGAGCGAGCGGAAAGTGCTGGTGGTCGAGGACGAGCGGACCATCGCCGATTCGGTGGCCGCCCGGCTGCGCGCGGAGGGGTTCTCCGTCGACCTCGCCGGCAGCGGTCCGGCCGCGGTCGAGGCCGCTCGCCGGATCCGCCCGGATCTGGTCGTGCTCGACATCATGCTGCCCGGCTACGACGGGCTCGAGGTGTGCCGGCGGATCCAAGCGGAACGGCCGGTGCCGGTACTCATGCTGACCGCCCGCGACGACGAGACCGATCTGCTCGTCGGGTTGGCCGTTGGCGCCGACGACTACCTCACCAAGCCGTTCTCGCTGCGGGAGCTGGCGGCGCGGGTACACGCGCTGTTGCGCCGCGTGGATCGGGCGCGGCAGACGGCCGCGGAGCACCTGCCCGAGATCAGCGTCGGAGACCTGGAGATCAACCAGGCCGAGCGGCGGGTACGCCGGGCCGGTGTCGAGGCCCACCTCACGCCGACCGAGTTCGATCTGCTCGTTCATCTGGCCAGCCGGCCGCGCACGGTACTGCCGCGGGAAAGGTTGCTGGCCGACATCTGGGGTTGGGCCGACGCATCGGGGACGCGCACTGTGGACAGTCACATCAAGGCGCTGCGCCGCAAGCTCGGCGCCGACCTCATTCGCACCGTGCACGGCGTCGGCTACGCCCTGGAGGTACCCAAGTCGTGAAATGGTTCTTCGACGCGCTGCCGCGCCCGCTCGACCCGGTGCGCTCGATCAAGCTGAAGCTGGGCATCCTGCTCGTGGTGTCCGGAGCGGCGGCCATCTGTTACTTCTGGTACAAGATCGGTTGGTTGCCGATAAAGACGTCGGCCGTCGCGATCGGCCTGGCCCTGCTCACCTCCCAGATCCTGGCCCATGGCATGACGTCGCCGCTGCGCGAGATGACCGCGGCCGCGCGGGCGATGGCCCGCGGGGACTACACCCGCCGCGTGCGGGCCACCTCCCGGGACGAGGTCGGCGATCTGGCCCACGCGTTCAACCAGATGTCGGCCGATCTGGCCGCCGCCGACCGCCAGCGGCGCGAGCTGATCGCGAATGTCTCGCACGAGTTGCGTACCCCGATCTCCGCCCTGCAGGGCCTGCTGGAGAACCTCGTGGACGGCGTCGCCGCACCCGAGCCGGGCACGCTGCGCACCGCCCTCGCCCAGACCGAACGGCTCGGCCGGCTCGTCACCGAACTGCTCGACCTGTCGCGCATCGACGCCGGCGTCGCGCCGCTGAACCGCACCTCGTTCTTCGTGGGCGACTTCCTCACGGAGGTCGTCGGTGAGGCCGACGTCCGCGCCGCGGGTCGTGCGGTCACGTTTCGGTCCGTCGTCGATTCGACCGAGCCGATCGGGTACGGCGATCGCGAGCGCCTGCACCAGGTCTTCGCGAACCTGCTGGACAACGCGGTCCGGCACAGCCCGCCCGGCGGCACGGTCACCGTATCCGCTCGCGAGGGCAGCGACGGGCTGGTCCTGGAGGTAGCCGACGAGGGGCCGGGCATCCCTGTCGAGGAACGCGCCCGCGTCTTCGAGCGGTTCACCCGCGGTGATCGCGCACCTACCCGAGACGGCGGTACCGGACTTGGACTGGCCATCGCACACTGGGTGGCAGAACTGCACGGCGGCACCATCGCGGTCGTCGACACCCGGGCCGGGTGTTGCATCCGGCTGACTCTCCCCTCACTCGAACGGAGCCCGACGTGACCACTGTGGACACTCCTCCGGTACCGACCCCGGCCCCGGCTCCGCAACCCCCACCCGTCCAGCCGGGCAGTTTCTTCGGCGCCGAATGGCCCGGCGCGGACGGCGGGGCGCACAAGGTGACCCTGGCCGCGGTGGCCATCGCGGGAGTGACCGCGGCGGCGAGCCTGCCGCTCGATCGCCAGGGCGTCGGCTGGCTGGCTACCGGGCTGGCGGTGTTCCTCGGACTCCTGATGGTGGCGCTGATCGAGGGTCGGCCCAGGATCAGCGTGTCCGGCGTGCTGCGGGTCGCCTGGGGAGTGGCGGCGCTCGCGCTGCTCGCGGTCGGTACCTTGCGGGCCGCCGACTGGCTCTTCGCGCTGTCCTTGCCGGCGGCCGGGGTGGCCGGCGCGATCGCGATCGTCGGTGGCCGGTCGGTGCAGGGAATCGTCGGCAGCGTACTGATCCAGCCGATCGCGGTGCTGCGCGCGCTGCCATGGGGGTTCAAGGGGGTCGCCGACCTTCGCGGAGGGCGGGACCGCCGCAACTCGGCCCGGGTCGGGCTGACCGTGCTCGTCACGGTCGCCTTGTTGCTCGTCTTCGGGATGCTGTTCGCCAGTGCCGACGTCGGGTTCGCCCGGCTCACCGAATCCGTGATACCCGACGGGCCGACCGTCTTCCGGTGGGTGTTCCTGTTCGGCGCCGTGGGCGCGTTGACGCTGGGCGGGGCGTACCTCGTACTCGGGCCGCCGAGAGTCGACGAATCCGAACCGGGGGAGCGGCGTACCGTCCACCGTCTCGAGTGGACACTGCCGGTAGCGGCGCTCGACGCATTGTTCGTCGCGTTCGTCCTCGTGCAGCTGACCGTCCTCTTCGGAGGGTCGGAGTACGTGTTGCGTACCTCCGGACTGACCTATGCCGAGTACGCGCGCCGCGGGTTCTGGCAGTTGCTCGTCATCATGGTGCTGACGCTGGCCGTGCTCGGGGCGGCCGCCCACTGGGCACCGCGCCGCACGCTCGTCGACCGGGTCCTGATCCGGGTACTGCTCGGCCTGCTCGCCGCGCTCACGCTGGTGACCATCGTCTCCGCGCTGTACCGCATGCAGGTCTACGAGGAGGCGTACGGCTTCACCCAACTGCGGGTGTTCGTGATGACCGTGGAGTTGGCGCTGGGCGTGGTCTACCTGCTGGTCGTCGCGGCCGGCATCAGGCTTCGCGGTTCGTGGCTGCCCCAGGCCGTGGTCGCCACCGGAGTCGTGGCACTGCTCGGCCTCGCGGCAATCGACCCCGACCGGTTCATCGCCGAGCAGAACATCATCCGGTACGAGCGCACCGGTCAGATCGACACGAGCTACCTGGCGGACCTCTCGCCGGACGCGATACCGGCGCTCGTCCGGCTGTCCGGCACCAGCAGCGGCCGGTGCGTGCTGGAAGAGGTCGCCAGTGGGCTCGCCGAACCGGACGACTGGAAGGAATGGAACTACGGCCGCTGGCGGGCACGCCAGGTGCTGGCCACGACCCAGTTGACCTTCAACTGCCGCGGTTAGTGGGCCCCCGGCGGCGTAGCCGCTCCCGGACGAGGATCGCCAGCGCCGCCACCCCGTCGCGCCACGTGATCTTCTTACCCTCTTCGCGACGGCGGGCCTGGTACGAGATCGGCACCTCGTACGGCCGGATTCCCCGGCGCAGCAGTTTCCCGGTCACCTCGGCCTCCATGCCGAAGCCCTCGGATCGGATGTCCAGGGACCGGTACAGTGCGGCCGGCATCAGCTTCAGGCCGGTCTCCAGGTCGGAGATGTAGCAGTTGAACAGCATGTTCGCGGTGGTCGTGATCGCGCGGTTGCCGATGACGTACCAGAACGAGTACGCCGTGTGACTGCCGAACGAGCGGCTGCCGTAGACGACCTGGGCCCGCCGGTCGAGTACGGGTATCACCAGCTTGGGCAGGTCGTTCGGGTCGTACTCCAGATCGGCGTCGAGGATCACCAGGAAGTCGCCGCTGGCTTCGGCTGCCCCGGTACGCACCGCCGCGCCCTTGCCCCGGTTGCGCGGGTGCCGTACGAGCCGCATGCGCGGGTCGTCGATCACCGCGAGTGCCTCGCCCGTACCGTCCCGGGAGCCGTCATCGACGACGATCAGCTCCACCTCGCAGGGGAAGTCGACGGCCAGTACGCGCTTGACGACCTCCGGTCCGCGGTAGCCTTCGTCGAACACCGGTGTGATGATCGAAAGCTTCATCCAGAACTCCCGTGGCTGGCCGCGGAGTCAGTCTAGAACACCAAATGGTCTAGGCTTTGTCGCCGTGGCCCAGGTGAATGGCGATACCGCGCTTCAGTCGGCGGTGCTCGAGGAGCTCAGCGACGCGGTCAACTACCGTCGATGGCTGGCTGACCTCGCCCGCCCGCATCTGGGCGAAGACCCCCTCGAGATCGGCAGCGGTACCGGTTGCTACGCAGTCGAGTGGCTACCCGACGTGACCCACTTCACGGCTACCGAGGCGGACGACCAGCGGCTGGCGGGGCTCGTGACCCGCTTCGCCAACGAGAAGGCGGTCACGGTACGCCGGCTGCTGTTGCCGACCACGGACACCGGCAAGCACAGCGCCGTCGTCGGGCTCAACGTGCTCGAACACATCGACGACCAGGTCGGCGCGCTTCGGTCACTGCACGGGCTGCTGCGCCCGGGTGGCGCGGTCGTGCTGGTCGTGCCGGCCTTTTCCATCGCGATGAGCAGGTTCGACCGGGCGATCGGCCACGTCCGCCGGTACACGGTCGCCTCACTGCGCAAGGCGCTCGAGGAAGCCGACTACAAGGTGGAGGAGATCCGCTACCTCAACCCGGTCGGGTTGGTCGCCTGGATCGTCGTCTGCCGGATGCTCGGCCGGATCCCGGCCAACGGCCCGATGCTGCGGCGGTACGACCGGTCCATGGTCCCGCTCCTGCGCCGGTTGGAGCGCCGCTGGCGCCCCCCGTTCGGCCAGTCCGTGTTCGCCGTAGCCCGCTGGCCCGGCTAACCGCCCGCCGGGCCAAGACCCCGTTGATCATGAACTTTGTTTCGGTGTCGACGGCGTGTCGTACTACCAACTTCATGATCAACGAGGCCGGGTCAGGCCGTTGTGCGGTACATGCCGAGGCCGTAGGT
>DASRII010000513.1:0-11359 GCA_035650075.1 Micromonosporaceae bacterium
GGCGACACCGTGTACCCGGGCCGCCTATACGGTTTCGACATGCCCACGTTCGTCGCGAGCATGGACCGGCTGGTGGCCTTTGCCGAGGCACGGCCCGTCACGCACGTGATGGGCTGCCACATCGAGATGTCGCGCAAGTCCGGGCGGGACTACCCGTTGGGTTCGAAGTTCCAACCCGACGAGCCGCCGCTGCAGATGACGATGGACCAACTGCGCGCCGTCCGGGACGCGACGCACGCGGCGGCGAGCAAGCCGGGGGTACACGTGCACGACGACTTCATCGTGTTCAACGGCACCGGCAAGCTGGCGACCGTGAAACTGTTGCTGCGTACGCTCCGTCAGCGGATCGCGAGACGCTGACTGTTCGTCACGATGGCGTGGCGCACTTCGTCCTCGGCAAACCCGGCTTCCAGCAACGCATCGGCCATCAGCGCGAGCCCGTCCTCGACTGGCGGGTTGTCCGGCTGGCCGAGGTCCGTCGTGATCAGAGACCGGGTCAACCCGGTACGCCGGATGTTCTCCACCATCACCGACCAGTCGCACTTGCCTGTGTACGGCGTGGTGAACGTCCGTTCCAGCAAGGCGCCCAGGTCGGCGAGCGCGAGCTGCTCGTCGACGGACAGTCGCTGGTACGGGAAGTCCGGATGGGTGACGACCACGTGGCGTACCCCCAACTCGACCGCCGCCCGCGTGACCGCGAGAATCTCCGCGCGGCCGAGGTGACCGGTGGCCAGGACCATCTCGTGTTCGGCGATCAGGCGCAGCACGTCCCGCGTCTGTGGCAGCGGCCGGCCGTCGGAGTCCACGACCGCGACCTCGTCCGGCTGCATGCCCTTTGCGCGCAGCTCGTCTTGCAGCGCGAGCCACAGCGGCGGCGCGGCGTCCGGTGGCATAGTGCCGTGGGCGGCCCGGTGGTTGGCAGCGTCCACTGTGGGCAGCCAGACGACACGCGCACCCGAGCGGGCGGCGATCTCGACGGCGAGCGGGTTCATGCCGCCGACCGACGCGTTGAGCGTGATGGCGCCGATCGCGTCGATGCCCGGGACCGCCGCGTTGACAACGGAGGCGCGTTCGGCCGTTGGTACGTAGTGTGACTTGAGCGCGAAGCCGGTCAGGCCCACCTCGAGGAACCGGCGGGCGAGTTCGAGGTCGGTGATCCGGCGCCGCATCACGTCGGGCGCGATGTGCACGTGCAGGTCGTAGGCTCCACGTACGAGGTCGCGAGCGGCCTGGCTCGGCTCGAGCGAACGCAGCATCGTCGGCATGAACCCAATGTCAGTGAGGTGCCTCGGATGGGTCAACCCACACCACCCTGCGTAGCCGTACTCGGGCTCGGCGAAGCGGGTACGGCGATCGCGGTCGACCTGCGGGACGCGGGTGCGGTGGTCCGTGGCTACGACCCTGTGGCCGACGCACCACCGGGAGTCACCGCGTGCCCGCATGAGGCCGACGCGGTGACCGGTGCCGACGTAGTGCTGAGCATCAACGCGGCCGGTGCGGCCCTCGACGTGCTGCGAGCCGGCCGGAAGGGCGCCGCCGCCGGTACCGTGTGGGCCGACCTGAACACGTCCTCGCCGGAGTTGAAGCGGCAGTTGGCCGCGCTGTGCGACGACGCCGGCCTCGCGCTGGCCGACGTGGCGCTGATGGCTCCCGTGCCGGGCCGGGGACTGGCTACCCCGGCGCTGGCATCGGGTCCCGGTGCGGCCCGGTACGCGGAACTGCTGACGCCGCTGGGTGCGGACGTGGAGGTGCTCGACGGGCCGCCCGGTCTGGCCGCCACCCGCAAGCTGCTGCGCAGCGTGTTCCTCAAGGGCATCGCGGCGGCGCTCATCGAGGCACTGACCGCCGCCCGCGCCGCCGGCTGCGAGGACTGGTTGCGGGACAACGTCGTCGCGGAGCTGACCGCGGCCGACGCCCGTACCGTCGAACGGCTCGAGACCGGGACGTACAAGCACGCCGGCCGCCGGGTCGCCGAGGTGGCCGCGACGGTAGACCTGCTGAACGAGCTGGGCGTGCCGTCCCGGATCAGTACCGCCACCCGCGAGTGGCTGGAGGCGCTGGCCGGCCGACATAGGATGGCCGAATGACCGGCACAGCGCGGATGCGGGTGGCCGCGCCGCTGCGGTTCCTGCTGTCGCCGCGGCACCGGCGTCGCAGCGAGGTCGACGTAACAATCGACGACGCGGCTACCGCGGTGCATGTGGTCGAGTCGCTGGGCGTCCCCCGGACGGAGATCGGTGAGTTCCGTGGGGCGGCACCGGATGGGCGGTTGGCCGACGGTGACGTCGTCGATGTGCTGCCGGTCGTCCGTCCACAGCGGACGTGGCCGCCCCGGTTCGTGCTCGACGTGCACCTCGGTACGCTCGCCCGCCGGATGCGGTTGCTGGGTCTCGATGTGGCCTACCGCAACGATGCGGAGGACGCCGAACTGGTGGCGCAGGGCGCGGCCGAGCAGCGCATCGTGCTGACCCAGGACCGCGGTCTGCTCCGGCGCCGCGCGTTGGTGGCCGGTGCGTTCGTCCGCGGCAGCCGCCCCGACGAGCAGCTCGCCGACGTCCTCGACCGGTTCGACCCGCCGCTGGCGCCGTGGTCGCGGTGCCCGGCGTGCAACGGCCGGCTCGAGGCCATCGCCAAACACGAGGTGCTGCACCTGCTCGAGCCCGGCACGCGCCGCTCGTACAGCACCTTCTCGCGCTGCGTCGCGTGTGGCCGACCGTACTGGCGCGGGGCGCATTCCGGCCGGCTCGACGCGATCGTCGCGACCACCTCGGTCGGCACCGATGAGTTTGTGGCAGGACGCCGGTCCTACTGACGTACAGCGCACGCTGACAACCACCAGGAGGGCATCATGGGCAAGATCGCGTCGTATTTCTTCATCTCGCTGGACGGCGTCGTGGAGTCTCCCGACAAGTGGCATTTCCCGTACTTCAACGACGAGATGGGTGCCGCGGTCGGGTCGACCATGGAGAACGCCTCCGCCATGCTGATGGGCCGCGTGCTCTACCAGGAGTGGGCGGAGTACTGGCCGAACCAGGGCGACGACGTACCGTTCGCGTCGTTCATCAACAACATCCCCAAGTACGTGCTGTCGAACACGTTGAAGGAAGCGACCTGGAACAACACCACCGTCCTGTCCGGGGACAACGTCGCCGAGCAGCTTCGTGAGATCAAGGCGCGCACCGAGGGCGACATCAACATGTCCGGCAGCGCCACCACGGTACGGTGGTTGCTGGCCAACGGTCTCCTCGACGAGCTGGGGCTGCTGGTGCACCCGATCGCGGTCGGCAGCGGCCAGCGGCTGTTCGAGGACACGCCGACGCACCCGTTGAAGCTCGTGAACAGCGAGACGTTCACGACGGGCGTGCTGAACCTGACGTACGCGCCCGCCGACAGCTAGCGTTGACAGCACGCCGCAGGAAAGGCAGGTGTGCCCGGTGCTCGATCCGCAGGGGCTCTATGTGCTCGCCGATGACGTACCCGACCTGGGTCGGCCGGTGCTGATCCAGGCGATGACCGGATTCGTCGACGCCGGAGCGGCCTCGCGGATCGCCCGGGAACACCTGCTCGACCGGCTGGATTCTCGGGTGCTGGTCACGTTCGACATCGACCAGCTCCTGGACTACCGGTCCCGCCGGCCGGTCATGCTCTTCGTTGAAGACCACTGGGAGCGGTACGAGGAACCGCGGCTGGAGATGCATCTGTTGCGGGATGCCGCCGCCAGCCCGTTCCTCCTCCTCGCCGGGCCAGAGCCGGACCTGCAGTGGGAGCGCTTCATCGCGGCACTCGTCCAGCTCTTCGAACAGCTCGGCGTCCGCGTCAGCGTCGGGCTCAACGCCATCCCGATGGCGGTACCGCACACGAGGCCGATCGGGGTCACCGCGCACGCGACGAGGCCGGAGCTGATCGCCGGATACGAGCCGTGGTTGCAACGGGTCCAGGTCCCCGGCGGTGCGGGCAACCTGCTGGAGTACCGGCTGGGGCAGCGGGGTTACGACGCGATGGGTTTCGCGGTCCACGTCCCGCACTATCTCGCCCAGACCGACTTCCCCGCGGCGGCCGAGGTGCTCCTCGACAGCGTGTCCCGGTCCACCGGCCTGGCCCTGCCCACCGACGAACTGCGCGCGGCCGGCGACGCGACCCGTGCCGACATCGACAAGCAGGTGGCCCAGGCCGAGGAGGCGAGCGCGTTGGTACAGGCGCTCGAAGAGCAGTACGACGCGTTCATCCGCGGCCGCCAGGGGCCGAGCCTGCTCGCGACCGACACCGGTGAGCTGCCGACCGCCGAGGAGCTTGGCGCTGAACTCGAGCGTTTCCTCGCCGAGCGCGCCAAGCCCAACGACCCGCCGCCCAGCTGATCACTTCTTCTTGGCGTAGTCCCCGAACTCGCCGAAGTCCACCGCTACGCAGTCCTCGTTGCCGACGACCTCCGCGTCGTGCCCGGGCGGCACCGCCATGACATCGCCGGGGCCGTACGTCTCCTGGGAGCCGTCGTCCATCGTGACCCGCATCTTCCCGGAGATGATGTAGCCGAGGTGCGAGGTCTGGCAGCTGTTCGTCTTCGCGATTGGCTTCACGTTGACCGACCACCGCCAACCCGGCTCGAAGACCGCCCGGCCGATCGGCTTCCCCGCGACCATCACGACGTCCGCGCGACCCTTACCCTCGAATGGCCGCGTCTCGTCGGGCTTGTCGAAGTTCTTGCGTTCGATGCCGCTCATGGTTGAACCCCCGTTGGTCTCGTGCGTGATCACGAGTTTAGGCAATGTCACGACGGTTGGTCCGAGGTTCTCGAGGAACCGGGGCCGGCTCGAAAACGTCGGACCGACATGCGAATGGTTCTGCTCGTTCTTCTCCTCCTGGCCGGCTGTGCGGCGCCGGAGTCTCCGCAGTCTCCGCCGTCCTCTCCATCCGATGGTCGGGTTGTGGAGCTCGTGTCGTACGAGCGGCAGGGTGGGATCGCGGGCTTCCATGACCAGCTGGTCGTGCGATCGGACGGTTCGTACTCCTTGAACGGGGCCGACGCCGGAACGCTCCCCTCGAGCGAGCTGGCCGACCTGCGCCGCGCGCTCGAGTCGGCCGGCTTCGCGACCCTGCCGACCGACAGTCCACTTCGGGTAGCCGACGGTTTCGTGCACACGATCCGGTACGGCGGCTACGAGATCCGCGCGGGTGACGGCAGCATCCCTGGTTCGTTGGAGCCGGTCGTCGACATCCTCGGCAGGATCGTTCAACAGCAGTAGCGACCGAGGAAGTCGAGCAGCAACGCGTTCACAGCTTCGGGCGCCTCCAACGGCATCCAGTGGCCGATCCCCTCGAGCCGCTCGTACCGCCACGGCCCGGTGACGTACGCCGTGGAGCCGGTCATCTGCTCCTCGGTCAATGCCAGGTCGCCGGCGCTCCAGACACCCATCGTCGGTACCGGTACCGGCGGCAATTTCGTCGGCTCCGCGACGAGGGACTCCGGCGACAGGATCGCCCGGTACAGGTTCAGACTCGCGGTCAGCGCGCCGGGATCGGCCAGGCGGGCGACGACCTCCTCGATGTCCGGATGCCTCGACCACTCCCGCAGGTTGCGGAAGTCGGCGTCGCTCAGCCACCGCTCGGCGATGCCCCGGAACTGGAACAGCAGCATGTACCACGACTTCGCCCGCTGGCCCCAGCCGGCGCCGCGGAAGGCCGCCGGATGGCCGACCGACAGCGCGGTGAGCGTGGCGACCCGTTCCGGCGCCAGCGCGGCGGTCATCCACGCGATGGCGGCTCCCCAGTCGTGTCCGACGAGGTGTGCGCGCTCGACCACCAGCCGGTCCAGTACCCCGAGCACGTCGCCGACCATGCGGGGCGCGGTGTACGCCGCCACGTCGACGGGCCGGCTGGACTCGCCGAAGCCGCGCAGATCCGGCGCGATCACCCGGTACCCGCCGGCCTCCAGAGCCGGCATCTGGTACCGCCACAGCTCCGCGGTATCGGGCCAGCCGTGCAGCAGCACGACGGGCTCGCCGGTACCGCTGTCGCGAACCCGCAGCTTGACGTCGTCGAGTTCGACGAACATGGGTCCTCCTCAGCCGCTGACCGCGGCGAGCAGCTCGCGGCGATCGGGTCCGGGAAGCGGGTACGGCGGTGCGCCCATGCCGAGACCGACGATGCGGTCGAGCAGTCCCGGCTCGGCGAACAGCTCGGCGGGAGTGGTGAGGAACGACACGAGCGACTGGTACCCGCGCGCGATGTCGGGATCGCCGAGGCTCGCCGCGAACGTCGCCTTGCTCACCGCCCACCGCTGGTCGTCGGTGCGATACGGGACGCCTGCGACGTCGGCGTCGATCTCCGCCAACCGGTGCCGGTCGTACCAGAGGGTCAACCGGTACAGCGGCTCCACCACCGCCGCGGTCACCTCGTCGAAGCGCAGCGCCATCTTCTCGTGGTCGTCCGGAGCGACCTCGCGCAGCAGATCGCGCAGGCAACGCGCGTGCAGCAGTCCGATCGACGTACCGCGGCCCAGTGACGGATTGGTGCACGCCCACGCGTCGCCGACCGCCACCACACCAGTCGCGACCGGCTCACCGTGGACGACGAGACGCCGGTACCGGTCCTCGATACCGGCCATCACGTCCACGCCGGAGATCGGTACGCCGTCCCGCCAGTGGGCCGCGAGTGGGTACCGGGACAGCACACTGTCGAATGTGGACGGATCGCGCAACCCGCGCAGCGCCTGGTCCCGGCTGCTGGTCGTGAGGACCACGCTCCAGGTCGAGTTGTCCGCGAGCAGCGTGAGCACCGTCATCGAGTCGTAGTGCTGGATGAGGTTGGCCAGCGCTTCCGGCTGCTGTCCGGTACGGCCGCGGAAATGCCGTCCATAGTAGACAAAGCCGGAGTCCTCCCGCTCCTCGACCGGGCGCCGGGCGCCGACCGCCTCCAGCCAGGAACCGAGCGCGGAACGCCGCCCGCAGCAGTCGACGACCAGATCCGCGTGGATCGTGCGACCGCCTTCGTTGAGCACACCGGTGATCCGCGGTGACTTGCCGGACGCCGGATCGATACAGAACCCGGTCACGGCGACACCGCGCAGGATCGTGACCCCGGGCGTGCGCTCAGCCACGGCCGCGACCACCGCTTCGAGGACCGGGCGGCGTGCGGTCACCGTGTCGAACCGCTCGTCGTCGGGGCGCATGAGTCCGCGTTGGGACTCCGGCAGCAGCTCGAGCGTGTTGGTAGCCAGGGCGCCGACCGCCCTCAGCTCGTCCAGGACATCCGGCAGCTCCACCGCCATCTGCGCCCGCCAGCGCGGCAACATGAAGTGCGGCAGCCGGAACTGGTTGACGCCGCGCCGCTCCCACACCTCCCAGGCCTCCGCCGCCGGGGGCGGATCGGCCGGATCGCGTTCCAGAACGGTCACCTCGTGACCGTCCCGGGCCAGCACCATCGCGGTCGACAATCCGCCGATACCCGCTCCGAGAATGACTATCCGCGCCACCGCGCACCTCCGCTCGTCGAAACCATCGCGCGAAAGGTTGGGTCGGTCGACTGCTCAGTTGCCAGGTCAGCTTCTGCTCAATCCCTGCTCACCGGTAGGCGTACCTCTCCGATCTCTACGGCCCACAGCAGATCTGTCAGCTGCTCGATCGCCTTGGCCAGATGGCGCCGGTACGTGCTGAATGGCAGCCCGAGCACCTCGGCGGCGGCCTCTTGTGTCGGGGCGGCCCGGACGAACGTCCGGTTCAGGACGGCGCTCAGCGCGGCGCCCTTGGGCTCGTCACGCAGGCAACCGATGGCCGCTTCGATCCTGCCGCGCAACGAGCCGGGGCCGTCGGCCAGCGATGACGAGACGAGCAGGTTGGTGGCGAGCCGGTCCGGGCGCTGCAGGTCCGCCAGCGCGGCCCGAACCGCCGCACCGAACCTCGTCCGGTCCAGCGGCGGCGGCCGGAGCAGGGACGCCGGCGGCGGGCCGGCG
This sequence comes from Micromonosporaceae bacterium, assembly GCA_035650075.1. Classification (GTDB taxonomy): domain Bacteria; phylum Actinomycetota; class Actinomycetes; order Mycobacteriales; family Micromonosporaceae; genus DASSUC01. The sequence continues at coordinate 7,946 of DASRII010000513.1, forward strand.
CCACCCGAGTGCTCACGCTCGTTCATCAGGTCCAGCCAAGCCGACACGGGCAGGCGCCGCCAGTCGACGCCGTAACCGACGTGCGCCTGGCCGCCCATCTCGGTCTCGACCAGCCGGCCGAAGCCGAGATAGTCGAAGATGGGTCCCCAGTATCCGGTGTCGATGACGACGACGAACGACCACGCGAGCGGGCGGGTCACCCATTCGACGAGGGACGACACCGGACCCGCGAGGACCGCGTACAGGTCGCGCTGGTGCTCGCGCCGGCCGCCGAAGAAGCGGCCGATGTTGATCCGCTCGCCGGGCCTCGTCGGCCCGTGCGCGGCGACGTGGTCGAGCACCGCGCGGACGACCGGATCCCGGACCTCGAGGGCCGATCCGGTAGGGGGAAATATCTGGTACGCGAAACCGGCTACGCCTTCTTCGGTACGCACCACGCTGAGCCCCTCCGGCTGATCGGCGAGCCATGCCGCGGCGAGTGCCGCACCGGCCTTCCCCTCGAACCGTTCGATCTGCGCCAGCACGTCGTCATGTTCCTCGGGGCGGGCCGGCACGACCGCGGTCGAACCCTGGGCGCGCAGCTCCTGGATCGCCGCGGTGAACGGGGCCCTGCGGTGCAGGTACATCAGGTGCTGCGCCCGGAGTTGCCGGTCGGTACCGGTGGCGGCCCGGATGCCGGCGACCGTGTGGTCGTGGACGACCCGGTGCAGCGACCGGTACCAGTCGGGTGACCGCCGGTCGAACTCGGCGTCCAGCACGTCCCGGGCGAGGTCGTGCGGCGCGAGCCCGCGCGGCCCGCGGACGATGAACGGCCGCCGCTCCAGCCACGCCCACACCGGTGGCGCCTCGCTACCGACCACGTCCCGCAGGAGGTCCTCGGTGGTCAGCCAGGCTTTGGCGCACACGGCGAGACCGGTGACGTGGGCCTCGGTCGGGGCGTCCCGCAAGAGAGAGTCGAGCAGGGTCGACACGAGCGCCGGAACGTCGGCGAGGCTGGTCGGTACGACCCCGGTCCGCGCCACGTCGGCCAGCAACGCCATCGCCAGCGGATGTCCGCGCCCCAGCGCCATCAACTGCGTCCGGTCCGGCTCGGCGACGCCCGCCAGCGCGAGCAGCCGACCGCTCTCGGCCGTATCGAAGGGATCCAACCGGTGTACCGCGACGATGTGCCGCCAGCCGAGGTCGACGCGCCAGGCCGCGGCCGGATCGTCGCGGCCGGCCAGCACGACCACATCGTCGACGGCCAACGACGGCAGGAACTCCTCGCGTAGCCAGGAGTCGATCGGCGCCAGCTGTTCGTAGCCGTCGACCAGCAGGACCGTACCCCCGCCGGACGGCGGCCCGACGGCGCTCCGGAACCCCTCCGGCGACGCGTCGACCTCCCGCCCGTCCAGCAGTACCACGTTGCGCCCGGCGGCGCGGGCCCGGGCGCGCAGCTCGAACAGCAGCGTGGTCTTGCCGATGCCGCCCGGACCATGTACCAGGAGCACGCGGTGCGAGGAACGGCCCGCTACGGCATCGTCGAAGCCGTCCAGCTCCCGGCGTCGCCCGACGAAGCTGCGGTGCCGCTCCTCGTCGAGAAGCTCGCCGAGGCGCATCGCCACGCGTGTCAGAGTACGAGGTCCGCTCGAGTTCGCGCGACGGTAGGATTTCGAGCCAGCCGGATTTCGAATGACGGAAAGAGACCGCGATGGCGATCAAGTTCACCAAGAAACTGCCAGAGTCGATGTCCGTCGAGCTCGGCAAGGAGATCGTGCTGGAGGTCGAATTTACCGCCGCGGACCAGAAGACGACCCGGTGGACGCGTGGTGGAAAGCCATTGGCGGACTTCGACGATAAGCCACGGCTGGCGATTCCGCAGGCGACCGCCAGCGATTTCGGCGAGTACGTCGTTACCGTCGCCGACGCTGAGTCCAATGATGATTCCACCTGTACGGTAACCGAGAAGACGAAGGAGGAGAAGCAGAGTCTTTTCTGGAGCAACCGGTTCGCCGCCATCAGTGCCGCCGCGCTCGTCGTTGTGTTCATCGCCCTGGCTTATCCGGCCACTAGGCTGATCCGCCGGCTCTACGGCGACGGCAACACGCCGAGCTTCTCGGCGATCGTCGCGCTGGAGTTGCTCGTCATCGGTGTGTTCCTCGTCTGCATCGGAGCCTATCTGGCCCTGCTCGAGCTGCGTGGACGTGCGAAAGCAGCCACAGAGATCGCCGGCAAAGGGCTCGGCGAGGAGGCGGCGAAGGCGGTGCCCGAGGCGCTGAAGGCGTTTGCCGGGTTGAGCGCGCCGTCGGCGGCGCTGGTCATCGCGGCCGTCGCTTTCATCTGCGCCACCTTCCTGGGCTGGCGGAACCTGCCGAACCCGAATCCCGCCCCGGCTCCTTCGGCGACCACGGTGGTCACCCCTACCGCCTTACCGACGTCATGAGCCGGCGATCGTTGCATCTCGGTTTGAACAGTCTCGATCGGGACCACTACCGCATCCCGGATGACGTGGATGGAGTCCTTCGTACGTTGCACGCGGCCGAGCACGACGCGGTCTCCTTGCATCAACTGATGGAGTCCACATGGGACTTTGATGCGCACGTTCTGCTGGGACAACAGGTCACTGCCGCGCGCCTGACCGCGCACGTCGCCGCCGTCGCGGCCGAGTCGACCGCGGGCGACACCTTTCTACTCAGCTTCTCCGGCCACGGCGTCCAGTGGTCGAAGAGTCCCGACCCTGACGAGACAGACGGATACGACGAAAGCTGGGCACTCTACGATCGGCTTTTCTTCGACGACGAAATCTTCGATATGTGTCGGGCGTTTCCCGCGGGCGTGCGAATCGTACTCGTCGCCGACAGCTGCCACAGCCAGACATCGTTCAGCATTATCGAGGATCCTCGGTACCGTACGGGTCGGGCCCGTGGTTTGAGCCGTGAAGCCGCCGAGTTGACGATCGAGGGCAACCTCGCGGAGTACGACCGCGTCCGGCAGAACATGAACCGCACCCGGCTGAAGGACCTTTCCGCCGACGCCGTCCTGCTCGCGGCCTGCCTGGACGAGCAGCTCGCATTCGAAGGCGACGACAATGGCCGCTTTACCGGCGCACTTCTCGAGCTGCTCGACACCCGCCCTTACCAGGGCAGCTACCGGGACCTGACGGCGGAGGCCGGCTCGCGGATCGAAGGGCAGACCCCGCAGGTCTTCTATCTCCCGGGCAGCGATTTGCCGTTCGCGAATGTGCTCGGCTGACGATCGTCGACTTTCTCGAACACATGTACTAGTATCGTAGATATGCGTGAGGCCTCGTGTTTCGCGGTTAGGCGGCTGCGTGTGCCCAGGCTAGGCGGACTGCGCGGATTTCCTCGGGGGTAGGTTGATCGGCCACCTCGGGTAGATATTGGGCGGCGATGAGGACGCGGCGAAGTTTGGCGA
>DASRII010000514.1:0-11132 GCA_035650075.1 Micromonosporaceae bacterium
ATCGGCTAGAACCAACAGTGTTGCGACTGTGTTGACGTATGACTTGGTCGGAGCGTGCATCTCGGCGCCAGCCCCGATATCGAGAACAGTGTCTGCAATTCTAGCCAGTGGGCTGCCCAGATTATTGGTCACGGCCACTAACGGAATCGAGGCATCCGTCGACTTTAGGTTCCTTGCAAGATCGCAGGTTTCGACTGTTCTACCCGACTGGGACACAAGAATTGTAGGCCGGCGATTAGCGAACCCGTTAATGTGCTGAACTAGACCATCGTACGACGACCCCCACTCCACCCAAAACGGCGTATGGTCTCGTATGATAGAAACCATAGGCCAGGCGGCCCACTGAGAGCTGGCCATGCCGTAGACGGAAAACGTACCGTGTGGCGCAAGCAGTTTCGCAATGTCATTTACCGGCCATCTATTCTCAGAGTTCGCCATTACAGAGAGCTTAAGCAGGGCATTGGGAACCTCATTAAGCTCGTCTCTGTAGCTGGGATTGCCAGGTGGCCTAGTCGTAGTCATAGTATTGTATGGACCTCCAGCATTGAGTCTAGAATGTAGTCAGGGGAAGCTTCTTCTGCTTGTGCCCTGTCCATCCAACCAGTGAGGACCGCGATAGACATGACTCCAGCTCGACGGGCCATCTCAATGTCAACAGGAGCATCACCAACGTAGCATGCGCGAGCTGGCTCTACATTCATTGAAGACAGAAGGTCTGTCAGAAGCTGAGGACTTGGCTTTTGGAGTTCGCTGTCAAGAATGTCATGCACCTTGGCAACGGACTCAAAGATGTCGGGAAGGATGTCTTCTGCAAAGAGTCGGTCCAGCAAACTCGGGTTCATGCCAGTTGCCAAGGCGACACGTTTTCCGGAGGCCAGGAGTCGCCGTAGTTCGGCATCGGCCCCTTCGAGTAACCGAATTCGTTGAAATGCTACCGGATCGTGAATGTATGATTCGTATGCGTCGATAGCATCAGAAAGATCGCGAGTTTCCCCCAGATAACGTCTTAGATGATTGTCAAACGACTTCCCTCTCGTGTTTTCTCTGAGAGTGGCAATGTCCCCGTCCGGCGCGGCCGGGTCCACCACGCGGATCGCCCTCGTTAGGGCTTCGTCGTATAGCTCCAATGTGCCGAGGACCAGCACGCCGTCACAGTCGAAGATAACTACGTCGATCGGCATTCGACCGCTCCTGCTCTCTCGTGAACAGTCGCTAGATGACTGGTGTTGAACGATCGTATTACTGCCATTCGGAGGCCAGTCGAGGAGGTTGATCGGTGGTGTGTGTTCGCGGTGTTTGCGGACTGCGTGTGGGTGGCGTTGTGGACCTACCGGTGTCAGTTGGTTGCCAGCCGGTTGCGCTTGGCGAGTCAGGCCGAGGAGACCAATCGGGCGAAAGTCGGGGTCGGGTGGCGCCAGGAGCTGGAGGTCGTTGGTCATCTTGCACTGCGGCGTATCCGAGCGACGTGGTCCGCGGTGGCGCAGGACGTGTTTGACTCCGCGTTCGGCTTTCGGTTGCGTGTCTCGGCACTCGGCTTCCAGGCCGGGTTGCGCTCGAAGCGGGCGTTGCAGGAAGACTATGTAGTGGCCGATTGCGACCGGGTCCGGCTTACCTTCACTTTCAGCTCGGCCGCAGGCATGGTCGAGATGATCAAGGGATTCCCGGCCGGCGTATGCGGCGCGCCTGTCGACGGCCCGATCGGTGGTGGCCGCCGACACATCGTATGGATCGGTCAGGACGTTCGCGATAGGGTCCACTGCGGTTAGGGCATCCTTGATGCCCCGGTGCGCTGACCGCGGTCGCGATGATGATTTCGCCGTACAGGTCGATCCGGATGTGGCCTTTGAGCCCGTCGTAGCCCTGGCGGTTGGTCTTGTGCCTATGGCGGGCTTCGGGGTCGACGGTGGTGATGACCCGGTCCGGGGCGAACCGGCGGGCAATCCGGAACACACCGCTTCCCGGTCCTCAAGATCGTGGCTGAGCACCGTGGCCAGTGGTACTGCGGCCCCCGCTACCGTCCGGTTGCCCACCGTTTTCAGCAACGCCCGGCCGTCACGCGCGCGAGAATCGATTAGTGCCGCCCGGACTGCGACATCGTCCGAGTCGATCTGCGGCTTACTGGCCGTGGTGTAGTCATTGCCGCTGGCCAACCCGGCGCGCAGCTCTATAGAGAGATCCACGTCCGCCGCCGCGGATAAGCGCCGCACGGCCGAGCGGATCAAAGTGATCGTGTCCATCGTCGCGAGGTCATACGACGGCGACGGACGCCAGCAGGTCGTCGACGGTGGTGGGCGTACGCTGCACGGAAGGCTCCCCATATTGGTGTGACTCGGGCCGCGTCGACACGCCGTCGGGCTGCGTCACCCCTTGCCGTTGTGGAGATGATAAGGAGCACAACACTGGGTTGTCATCCAACGTCCGCCGAATAGGCGCGAACCGTCCGATGGCGTTGCTACGCCGATCGTCGCCACACTGGTCAGATGCCCCTACGGAACCGAATCAAGAGTTACATAGTCGGCGAGACGGCCACCATCGACGAGGTACGGCCGCAGCTTTGGACCGCCACCACCAACCGTGCCCACCCCAGCATTGGCACCGAGTGCCAGGCCGCCGTGCTGGACCAATACAAGATCTACGTGGAGATGGCCGACCGGATCAGCGCCCGCCGCGCGCTCGCCAATACGTTTTTCCTGACGCTGAACACGCTGGTCCTCGCGGTGATCGGCGCGTTGTGGCGGGACAGCCCGGACGCCGCGCGGTGGATCCTGGTGTTCCCGCTGCTTGCGTTGCTAGTCCAGTGCCTGGCATGGTTCTGGCTGATCAGGTCGTACCGGCAGCTGAACGCCGCGAAGTACGTGGTGATCGGCGCGTTGGAGGAGCGGCTGCCGGCGTCGCCGTACTGGCGGGCCGAGTGGACGGCGCTCGGCGAGGGCCGCGACCGAACTCGCCACCGGCCGCTCACCTACCTGGAGCAGTGGATACCGCTTGTGTTCATGTTCGTCTACTTGTCGAGCTTCGTGGTCGCCCTGGCGGCATAGTAGCGATTTACTAGTGTCATCGTGTGGGCGGTTGTAGAGGTGAGGGTCAGGCCGGCGCAGCCGTGTGCAGAAGGCTGGGCAAGGTGACGTGGCGGTGCCAGCCGACCAACGGGCGGCCTTCGAAGGAGCGCCTGCCACCGGCAGCATTCCCGTGCTTCCGCTCGCGAGCTGTTCAGATTCGAAGCCGGAGCCGGAGATTGGCCAGATCCAACACGGTCGGGCCCGTCAAACGGCGTATCAGAGGTGGGTGATCGAAGAGCACTGACTTCAGCGTAGCGAGCGGAAGCGCGGTCCCACCTCGGCCGCCGCCGTGCGGTCGAGCAGCCACAGCGTCCGTTCGACGCCGCGTACACCGGCGGCCGGCAGTTGTACCGCGCCGGCGCCGGTCAGTGCCATACCCACCGCACTGGCCTTGTCCGCGCCCGCCACGACGACCCAGATGTCCTCGGCCGTATTGATAGCGGGCAGTGTGAGCGTGAGCCGTACCGGCGGTGGCTTGGGCGCGCCGCGGACCGCGGCCACCGGGCGGGACTCGTACGCGGCCGGGTACTCCGGGAACACCGACGCGATGTGACCGTCGTCGCCGACCCCCAGCAGCAGCACGTCGAAGTGGGGGAGTGCGGCGGTACCGGGACGGGCCGCCGCCGCGAGTTCGTCGACGTAACGCGCCGCGGCCGCCTCCGGGTCGTTCCCGTCGGAGCCGTCCGCCGCCGGCATCGGGTGTACCCGCGCCGGATCCAGCGGTAGCGCGGACAGCAACGCCTCGCGGGCCTGGGTCTCGTTGCGGTCCGGATGTCCCGAGGGCAGGAAGCGGTCGTCGCCCCACCAGATGTCCACATGGGACCAGTCGACCGCGTCGCGCGCCGGGCTGGTCCGCAGTGCCGCGTAGAGTTCGTTCGCGATCCGTCCACCGGTGAGCACGAGAGTCGCGAACCCGCGTTCGGCCTGCGCGTCGACGAGCCGTACCACCAGCCGGGCCGCCGCCGCTTGGACGAGCAGCTCCGGCGTGGCGTGCACGACAACGGAGACCGTCATGGCCGGTCGGCCAGGGCGGGGTCCTGCCAGATGTGCACCCGGGTCGGCGGCCGATCGTCCAAACCGGACACTCCGGTGGCCGCGGCGAGCGCGGCGGCGTAAGGCTGGTCCGCGTCGAGCCGGCGCAGCTCCTCGGCCAGCTCGTCGCCGAGCGGACGGCGGATCAGCGGCAGCACCCGGTCGGTCTGACCGGTGCGGCGCAGGATCGCCGTACCGTTCTCGCGCGTCAGCGACAGCTCTGTCCCGTCGTCGAACTCGAACGCCACCGAACGCAGCCGACCGGAGTCGATCGTCTCGATCGAGTGCGGGACGCCGAACCGCGCGGTCAGCCAGCCACCGAGCAACGCGGCAGTGGGATCCGTCGCGGGCGCGGTCACGGTCATCCGCACAGGCACGGCCGAGAGCATATCGAACGCGCTGGCCAGCAGAGTGCGCCACAACGTGATCCGGGTCCAGGCGAGGTCCGTGTCGCCGGGCGCGTAGTCGTCCGCGCGCCGGTGCAGTTCCTCGACCGGATCGGGGCTCTGCGCGACGTCGGTGATCCGGCGGTCCGCGAACACGCCGAGCGGGTCGTTGGCGATCCGGACGGGCGGTGGACCGTGCCACCAGGTGACGACCGGGACGTCCGGCGCGAGCAAGGGTACGACTACGGACTCGGCGTGCAACGCCAACCGGCCGCTCATCCGCATCACGACCGCCTCGCACGGACCCAACCGGCCGCCCATGATGATCTCCGCGTCGAGTCGCGACGGGCTGTTGGCGTCCACTGTGGACTCCCGGACGACGACCACCAGCCGGCACGGGTGCGCCTCGGCCGCGATCGTCGCCGCCTCCTCGGTGGACCGCACGTGCTCCTCGGTCGTCGCGGCGACCAGGGTCAGCGCGAGCCCGCTCGCGACGCCCGACGTACGCCGTTCGGCGGCGAGCTTGCGGACGACCTCCGTACCCGTGGTATCCCACAGAGCCAGCATTAGGGTCGCCTCCAGGATCGACCGTCCCGGGCCAGCATCTCGTCCGCCTCCCGGGGTCCCCATTCGCCCGCCCGGTACGGCACCGGCTTGCTACCCGCCCACGCCGCCTCCATGGGGTCGATCACGCGCCAGCTCGCCTCGACCTCGTCGGCGTGCGGGAACAGCGTGCTGTCCCCGACGAGCACGTCGAGAACCAGCCGCTCGTACGCCTCCGGGCTCGACTCGGTGAACGCCTCGCCGTACTGGAAGTCCATCGTGATGTCGCGAACCTCCATCGTGGTACCCGGCACCTTGGAGCCGAACTTGAGCGTGACGCCCTCGTCCGGCTGGACGCGGATGACCAGCTGGTTGTTGCCGAGCAGCTCGACGTCCAAGGGCTGGAACGGCAGGTGCGGCGCCTTGTTGAACAGCACGGCCAGCTCGGTCACCCGGCGCGGCAGCCGCTTGCCCGTCCGGATGTAGAACGGCACCCCGGCCCAGCGCCGGTTCTGGATACCGAGCCGGACCGCCACGTACGTCTCGGTGGTGGAGTCCGGTGGCACGTTGGCTTCCTCGAGGTAGCCCTTCGCCCGCTCACCCGCCACCCAGCCGGGCAGGTACTGCCCCCGCACGGTCCCCATCATGATGTCGGCCGGCAGGGTGATCGCGCGCAGTACCTTGAGCTTCTCGGTGCGGATCTCGGCCGAGTCGAAGCTCGTGGGCTCCTCCATTGCCACGAGCGCGAGCAGTTGCATCAGGTGGTTCTGCAGGACGTCGCGCGCGGCGCCGGCCGAGTCGTAGAACCCGGCCCGGGTACCGATGCCGACGTCCTCGGCCATCGTCAGCTGGACCGAGTCGACGTACTTGGAGTTCCACACCGGCTCGAAGAGCGCGTTGGCGAACCGCAGCGCCAGGATGTTCTGGACGGTCTCCTTGCCCAGGTAGTGATCGATGCGGAAGACATCCTCGGCGGTGAACACGTCGTCGACGAGGTCGTTGAGCTCGCGCGCCGACGCCAGGTCGTGGCCGAACGGCTTCTCCACCACGACCCGCCGCCACCCGCCGGACCTGGCGTTGTCGGCCATGCCCGTGCGCGCCAACTGCTTGAGCACCACCGGGAACGCGGCCGGCGGGATCGACAGGTAGAACGCGGCGTTGCCCGGGATGCCGTGGGTGTCCCGCAAAGTACCCAGGATGCTGGCGAGCGTGTCGAACGCGGCGTCGTCCTCGAACGAGCCGCCGACGAACCGCACGTTGCCCCCGAGCCGGGCCCACACCTCGTCCCGCCACGGCGTGCGCGCGTACTGCTGGGCCGACTCGCGGGCGAGCGACTCGAAGTCCCCGTCGCCCCAGTCGCGCCGGGCGAAGCCGAGCACCACGAAGCCCGGCGGCAGCAGCCCGCGGTTGGCCAGGTCGTACACGGCCGGGATCAGCTTCTTGCGGGCCAGGTCACCGGTGACCCCGAAGATGACCACCGCGCACGGTTCCGGGATTCGCGGCAGCCGGCGGTCCTGTGGATCCCGCAACGGGTTCGGCATCACAGACCCGCCGCTGTGCGCAGGAGCTGGGCGATGCCCGCGGCCCGGTCGACCAGGTGCAGGCGTACCACCGGACGACCGCGGCCGGCCAGCGCTTGCCGGTCGCCGGCGGCCTGGGCGGCCTGCAACTGGCCGAACGTGTACGGCCGGCCGGGCACCGGAAGGTCCTCCGTCACGGCGCCGGTGATCTGCAGGAACACGCCGTCCTGGGGACCACCCTTGTGGTACTGCCCGGTCGAGTGCAGGAAGCGCGGCCCCCAGCCGAACGTGACCGGCCGGGCCGCCGCCTTCGCCAGGTGCGCCCGCACGCTGGCCGCCGCCGCATCGGCCACCCGGTCGAGGTACGCCATCACCGCGAGGTAGCCGGTGGTACCGACCTGATCCAGCAGGTGGTGCAGCGCCTGCTCCACAGTGGAGGCTCCGTAGACCTCGATCGCACCGTCCACACCGGACGGTTGCTCGGCCGGCAGCCCTTCCTTCAGCAGCCGGGCCGTGTTCTCCTTCGACTCGGCCACGTTGGGTTGGTCGAACGGGTTGATCCCGAGCAGCCGGCCGGCCAGCGCGGTGGCGAACTCCCACGTCAGGAACTGCGCCCCCAGCGGACCGTTGACCGCCAGGTGCGGGCTGACCCCGCTACCCGGTACCGCGCCCGGCCGCAGCGCACCTCCGAGCGTCACCGTGAGCACGTCGTCTCCGGTGGCGCCGGGTGCGGTGGGTTCCTCGACGACGACCGGGAGAATGCCCCGGCCGTCCTTGCCGGTCGACTCGGCGATCAGCTGCTCGGCCCAGTCACCGAGACCGACGATGCCGGTACCGTCGTCGACGAGCGCGAGCTTGTCTCGGCCCGCGAGCGCCGCGGCGGCGAGCGAGGCGCCCAGGGCCAGCGCCGGGTTGTCGTACTCCAGCCCGAGCGTGGGAGCCAACTGCTCGGCCTGGTCCAGCAACTCGGCGACATCGGCGCCGGCGAGCGCGGTCGGCACGAGTCCGAACGCGGTCAGCGCCGAGTACCGCCCGCCGACGTCGGAGTCGGCCTGGAACACGACCGCGCCCATCTCCCGACCGACCGCCTCCAGCGGGGAACCGGGATCGGTCACCACGACGAAGTGCCGGCTGGCCTCGGACTCGGACATGCCGGAGTCGAGGAACGCCTGCCAGTACGCCCGGCGGTGGCTGTCGGCCTCCACAGTGGACCCGCAGTTGCTGGTCACGACGACGGTGCGTTCGAGCCTGTCCCGGAGTGCGGCGCGCACTCGCTCGGGGTCGATGGTGTCGAGCACCGTCAGGCCAAGGCCCAGCGTTCGGGCGACGACCTCGGGCGCGAGCGAGGAGCCGCCCATACCGGCGAGCACCACGTGGTCGAGATCGTCGAGCTCGACCTCCAGCTCGGCGAGCTGGAGGAGCAGGTCCCGGCTACGCCGGAACGTGTCCACCCAACCGAGCCGGATCTTCGCCTCGGGCTCCGCCGCGTCGCCCCACAGCGTGGGGTCCTTGGCGGCCAGCAGTCCCGGTACCCCGTCGCGGACCAGCGCGGCGCGAGCCTGGGCGGCCCCCGGTACCGCCGACGCGCCGTAGACGGCGAGTCCACCCCCCGCCTCGATGTCGAGGCTCATGCTGTAACTCTGGTTCGTTCGCCGCGCGCCGCCTCATGGTGGCGCCTTCCTTCGGCGCCACGCTGCGACCTTCGGTCGGCGCGTCGCCTCTGTCCAGGCACCACCGGCGCCGCTATGCTCACTCGCGCGCTCATGCTGTCATCCCGAGCTGGGACTCGACGCTCTTCAGCAGCTCCAGCCAGCTCGCCTCGAACTTCTCGACGCCTTCGCGCTCCAGCGTGTCGATGACGTCGTCGTACGGGATGCCGAGGGCGGCCAGGTCGTCGAGCACCTGCTGGGCATCGGCGTACGCCCCGGTGATCGTGTCCCCGCGGATCTCGCCGTGGTCGGCGAACGCCTCGATGGTCGGCTCCGGCATCGTGTTCACCACGCCGGGCGCGATCAGCTCCTCGACGTAGAGCACGTCCCGGTAGTCCGGGTTCTTGGTCGACGTCGATGCCCACAGTGGACGCTGCGGCTTCGCGCCGGCGTCGGCGAGCGCCTGCCAGCGGGCCGAGGAGAAGACCTTCTCGTACCGCTGGTACGCCAGCCGCGCGTTGGCCACGGCGGCCTTGCCGTACATGGCTTTCGCCTCCGCCGAGGCGATCGCGTCGAGCCGCTTGTCGACCTCGGTGTCCACTCTGGACACGAAGAACGAGGCGACCGAGCCCATCTTGGACAGGTCGTGGCCGTTGGCCCGGGCCTGCTCCATGCCGCTCAGGAACGCGTCCATCACCTCGTCGTACCGGTCGAGCCCGAAGATCAGCGTGACGTTGACGCTGATGCCCAGGGCCAGCGTCGCCGCGATGGCCGGTATGCCGGCCGCGGTCGCCGGAATCTTGATGAACAGGTTCTGCCGGTCGACGAGCCACCAGAGCGCCTTCGCCTCGGACACGGTGCGGTCCGTCTCGTGCGCCAGCCGCGGATCCACCTCGATGGAGACCCGACCGTCCACACCGGACGATGTGTCGTACGCCGGCCGCATCACGTCACATGCCCAGCGCACGTCGTACGTGGTGATCAGGCGCGCCGCCTCGTCGACCCCGATCCCGCGCAGCTTCAGGTCGTGCAGCTGCTCGGCGTAGTCGTCCCTATCGGACAGTGCCTTCGCGAAAATGGTCGGGTTGCTGGTCTCGCCGACGACGTGGCGTTCGCGGCGCAGCCGGTCGAGCCCGCCGGTCGCCAGCCTCTCCCGTGATAGGTCGTCCAGCCAGACCGCCACTCCGGCGGCGGAGAGCTGGGCCAGTCTGTCCGTCATGATGTCGCTCCTCAGCTACGGGACAGGGATGTCCGGGCGGCCTGCACCACCCGCTCGGGGGTGAACCCGAACTTTTCGAAGAGGACCTGGTACGGCGCGCTCGCACCGTAGTGTTCCAGGCTCACGCACTCGCCGTTATCGCCGACCAGATCCCACCACGACATCGCGATGCCCGCCTCGACGCTGACCCGGGCCCGTACCGCGGCCGGCAGCACCGACTCGCGGTACTCCGGATCCTGCGCCCGGAACCACTCCTGGCACGGCATCGACACCACGCGGGTCGGTACGCCGTCCGCCTCGAGGATGTCCCGGGCGGCGAGGCAGATCTGCACCTCCGAGCCCGACCCCATCAGGATCACCTGCGGAGCGCCGGCGCTGGAGCCGGCCCGGTTGGCATCGCCGCTCGCGTCGGCGAGCACGTAACCGCCCCGCGTGAGACCGTCGGCGCCGGCGAGCTGGGTGCGGTCGAACACCGGCAGGTTCTGCCGGGTCAGGCACAGCGCGCTCGGCCGGTCGTTGTGCTCCAGCGCGCACCGCCATGCCCACGCGGTCTCGTTGGCGTCGGCCGGCCGGATCACGTCGAGTCCGGGTATCGCGCGCAGCGCGCTGAGGTGCTCGACCGGCTGGTGGGTGGGGCCGTCCTCACCCAAGCCGACCGAGTCGTGCGTCCACACGTAGATGACCGGCGCGCCCATCAGCGCCGCGAGCCGCACGGCCGGGCGCATGTAGTCGCTGAAGATGAGGAACGTACCGAGGTACACGCGCGTGCCGCCGTGCAGCGCGATGCCGTTGCCGATCGCGCCCATCGCGTGCTCGCGGACACCGAAGTGCAGGATGCGTCCGTACTCGTCGCCGCTGAACTCCTTGGTGGAGTGCTCCGGCGGGATGAACGACGGCTCACCCTTCATAGTGGTGTTGTTGCTCTCGGCGAGGTCCGCCGAGCCGCCCCACAGCTCCGGCAGCACCGGCGCGAGCGCGTCCAGCACCGTGCCAGAGGCCTTGCGGGTCGCCATGCCCTTGGGGTCCGCGGGAAACTCCGGCAGCGCGTCGGTCCAGCCCTTGGGGAGGGTACGGGTGACCAACCGGCTGAACAGCGCGGCGCGCTCGGGGTTGTCCCGGGCCCAGGTGTTGAAGCCTTCCTGCCACTGCGCGTGCAGCTTCGCGCCGCGCTCGGCGACCAGCCGGGCGTTGGCCAGTACCGCGTCCTCGACCGCGAAGCTCTCCGTGGGGTCGAACCCGAGGATCTGCTTGGTCGCCGCCACCTCCTCGGCGCCGAGCGCCGACCCGTGGATCTTCCCGGTGTTCTGCTTGTTCGGCGCCGGCCAGCCGATGATGGTACGCAGCGCGATGAACGACGGCCGGTTCGTCTCGTCGCGCGCCGCGAGCAGGGCGTCGTACAGCGACTGAACGTCCTCTGTGTACTCCCGCTCCGCCGGCGGCCCGTGCCGCCAGTCCACGGTCTGCACGTGCCAGCCGTACGCGGCGTACCGCGCGGCGACGTCCTCGGACTTCGCGACGTTCGTGTCGTCCTCGATGGAGATCTGGTTGTCGTCGTACACGACCACGAGGTTGCCGAGCTTCTGGTGCCCGGCAAGGGCGCTCGCCTCGTGCGAGATGCCCTCCTCGATGTCACCGTCGGAGCAGAAGACGTAGATGTGGTGGTCGAACGGCGACGCGCCGGCGGGCGGCTCCGGGTCCAGCAGACCGCGTTCGCGGCGCGCGGC
>DASRII010000515.1:0-2951 GCA_035650075.1 Micromonosporaceae bacterium
CCGACACCGCCGGTGATCATGCCGGCGGCGGCCGCGAGTGCGGGCGCGCGGCGAGCGGAGCGCAGCACCGTCTGGGTGATGAGTGCGGCGTCCTGTCCCGGGGTGACGATCACTACGAGCGAACTGACGAGGAAGAATATGCTGATCATGATTTAAGCTGCGTCCAGAAATGCCGCAGGTGGTCGAAAACTGGGCCCGTGGTCGCTGTTCGACGAACAGTTCTCCCCACCGGTGAAGTGCTCGTCTGGTCGGCTTAGCAGGATCGCGACCTGCGACGGGAACACCACCTCGCCGCCCCGTTCGTATCGCAACATCGGCGGTGTGGGCCGGTGTTGGCCGGCCGCGGCGATTACCGGTCGGGTGGCCCTGGGTGTGTGACAGGCCCGCCGAGCGCCCTCCCGGTCCACACGAGGCCACCATAGCCCTGCCACGTGGCCGCTCATGTGGCCCTCATAGAAGCTGATGGGCGGCAAAGGCTTCCTCGGCGCCGGGCACGTCCAGGACGCCGGCGGACCGGAACGTCCGCACGGTGGCCCGGCAGACGTCCGCGTTGCTGCCCGTCTCGGCGTATACGTCGGCGACGACGGTCGCCGCGGTCGCGCCATCCACACCGGACATGAGCAGCGAGGCACGGACCGGCTCGACATCCCACGTCAGGCATGCCTGGACCAGTGCTGGCAGGGCGTGCGCGACCGGCTCGCGGAGACGGTGGTCCAGATTGGCCCACAGCTCGTGGAAGAACTGGGCGAAGAACCGGTGGTGGTGGCCCTCGTCCTTGGCGTGGTCGCGGGTCAGATCTCGCACCACGGTGATCACCGAGGGGTCGTTCGGGATCTCGGTCAGCACGGCGGTGATAAGGGTCTCGAACACCACGGTCTGCAGCAGTGGCACCAAGGCGGGTTCGTCGGGCAGCAGGCGCCGCCCGGTCTCCTGGAGCCAGTCGACGATCCCTCCGTAGTTCCATGGTGGGATCGCCACACCGGTGGCGGATGTGATCTGATCGGCTAGGTCCAGACTGTAAAGCGAGTGGTAACCCTCGTCGCAGTAGACCTTGAACGCGTCCAGGCGCATGGTGTTCGGCAGGTCCAGTCCCGCGCGGTTGTTGGCGATCAGCTCCGCGGTGGTGTTGACGACCCTGGTCTCCAGGTGCGTGGTCGACATCAGAAACTGGTACAGGTGCCGGATCGTGAGTGCGCGCCGCTCTGACTCCGGCAGGTCAGCGAGCACTTCGTGCGCGAGGTAGGGCACAAGGCGCTGGGGGTAGAAGACCTTGCCGGCGTCGGTCTCGTCGGCAAACATCCGGCGGATCCCGCTCCGCACTCCCGCGATGTCGTACCACTGGTCGAAGGGGCTGTTCATGACGTCTCCGACGCCCGGATGAGGCGGTTGATGCCGGTCGCGACGGTGCTGGCGTCGATGGCGTGGCAGAGCCGGAACCAGCCCGGCTCCGGACCCGCGAACGCCGTGCCCGGCAGGATTCTCACCCGGGCGGACCGCAGAATCCGTTGCGAGAAGCCACCAGCCGGCTCCAGGTAGCCGATGCTGCCAGCGGCCAGATCCATCGCCGGGGTCGCGGACGCACGCAGGCGCCGCCGGTTCTCGGCAAGGAACTCCGCGACCCAGCCGGCGTCGCTCAGCAGGTTCGTGACTAGCGCCTGGGTGTGGGTCGACACCGGCGCGAAGTAGGCGAGCGCGCGGGCGGCGGTGCGCACCTCCGGGTCCCGGGTGTGCGGTACCCCGACTTTGAGCCCGGACAGGCCGAAGTCCTTGGCGAACCCCCAGATGCCGTGCACAGCCTGCTCACCCACCATGCTGACGAACTCCGCGCCGAACGCCGAGTGGGGCGTAGATCTCGTCGGCTGTCACGTCCACCGAGTGCGTGGTGGCGGCGTTCACCAGGTCACGCAGGACGGTCGCGGGGTGTACGTGACTGGTCGATCGCCACGACCGCGCCGTCGTACCAACCCAGCGTGCGCTCCATGCTGCCCTCCTCGGAGGCTTGATCCGTGCTGATCCCGTCATGAGGCCGCCACTCGCACGGGTCGGCCGAGGGTCAGTGACTCGAGCACCGAGCACAGCCGGGCCAACTCCTCCGACGAGTTGTAGTAATGCGCTGACACCCGTAGCAGGCTGTTGAGGCCCCGCTTCTGCATGTCGACGCATGCGGCGTTCCCCAGGCATACCCACGTGTTGATACCGGCCCGCTGCAGCTCCGCCCTGACCGACGCCGCGTCCCAGCCTCGCACGGTGATGGCGACGGTGCCGCATCGTTCCTGACCACGGTCCAGCACCGTCACTCCTGGGATGCGGGTGATCTCCGCACGCAGGCCTGCGGCCAGTTGCCGGATCCGCGGCCAGGTGTGCTCCACTCCCCAGGCGAGCGCGTAGTCGATGGCGACACCGAGTCCGATGCGGGCCGCGCAATTCGTCTCCCAGGTGTCGAACCGGCGGGCGGCAGGAGCGAACCGGTAGCTTCCGGCGGCCCACTCGACGCCGTCCAGACCGAACATGGCCGGCGTGAGCTGCTCGGCGAACTCCCGGCGGGCGAACAGGAATCCGATGCCACGCGGACCGCGCAGGTACTTGCGGCCGCAACCCACGAGCATGTCGCAGCCGATCTCCTTGACGTCGATAGGCATCTGCCCCACCGACTGGCACGCGTCGGTTAGGAACGGGATCCCGTTCTGCCGTGCCACCTGGCCGATCAGTGCCACCGGATAGACCAGACCGTCGTGCGTCGGCACGTGGGTCATCGCGATCAGCTTTACGCGTTCGTCCAGCCTGCCCTGCAGTTCCTCCACGCTCACCAGACCGTCGGCGCCCGCGGGCAACACCTCCAATCGCACCCCGTGGCGTTTGGCCAGGTGGAGCAGGGAGAGGTAACAACTGCCGTATTCCATCGGCGAGACGAGCACGCGATCGCCGGCTCGCAGTGGAACGCTGGCGAGTGC
>DASRII010000516.1:0-47469 GCA_035650075.1 Micromonosporaceae bacterium
TCGATCATCGCCGGCAACAACGGCGTGGCTCCGGGTGCGTCGCTGTACGTCGCGAAGGTCTGCAGCTCGGTGTCGACGGCGTGCAGCGGCGTCGCGCTGTTGCAGGGCATGGAGTTCGCGCTCGACCCCAACGGTGACGGCGACATCGCCGACGCCGTCGACGTCGTCAACATGTCACTCGGCTCGCCGTACGGTCAGCAAGAGGACGACCTCTCCGGTGCCTCGGCCAACGCGGTCGCTCTGGGTGTTGTGGTCGTGGCCTCCGCGGGCAACAGCGGCGATCTGCCGTACATCACCGGCTCGCCTGCGTCGACGCCGGGTGTCATCTCCGTTGCTCAGACGCAGGTGCCGAGTGCTATAGCGTATGCGCTCCGGGTCGTATCGCCCGCCGCGATCGCCGGGCTGTACAAGAACACCAACACCGTCGACTGGGCGCCGATCACGACCGGCTTCAACGGGACACTCGAGTACGGCGCTACGGCCGCCGAGCGGATCGGCTGCACCCCGTACCCGGCCGGGTTCTTCTCCGGTGTCGTCGCCTTCATCGACCGCGGTACGTGCGCGATCAGTGTGAAGGTCGACAACGCCGCCGACGCCGGCGCGACTGGTGTCGTGATCGTCAACAATGTCGCGGGTGCTGCACCGTCGTTCTCGTTCGGCGGACCAGCCACGTTCACCCCGGCGCAGACGATCATCATCGGTCTGGAGATCGGTAACCTCATCAAGCCTCAGCTGGCCGTCGGTCCGGTGGACGTCTCGGTCAGCGCCGCGGACGCCACCTCGCTGCGCGCGAGCATGGTCTCGACGTCATCGCGCGGGCCGAGCCACTCCGGCGTCAACATCAAGCCGGACATCGGCGCACCGGGCGCATCGGTGTCGGCCGAGGCCGGCAGCGGCACCGGGGAGACCGCATTCGGCGGTACCTCGGGCGCGGCTCCGATGGTCACCGGTTCGGCGGCCCTGACGCTGCAGGCACACCCCGGCCGTACCCCGTCGGAAGTCAAGTCGGTGCTGATGAACACCGCCGACACCAACATTATGATCAACCCGTTCACGCGGCCCGGCGTACTCGCTGAAATCACCAGGATCGGCGGCGGCGAGGTGCGGGTCGACCGCGCGGTGGACAGCAACACCGCCGTGTGGGACTCCGAAACCGGAGCGGGCAGCTTGGCGTACGGGTACGTCGCGACGACCCAGAACAAGACGCTGAGCCGCAACCTCGTCGTACGCAACTACGGTTCCTCGGCGCGGACCTACTCGATCAGCCCGTCGTTCCGCTACGCCAACGACACGGCGAGCGGCGCGGTGACAGTGGTCGCACCGGCGAGCGTGACCGTACCGGCGAACGGCAGCGCAACGGTCAAGGTTCAGCTGAAGGTCGATGCGCAGAAGCTCAACGACTGGGTCCTCGACGGTGGTCCCAACGGCGGCAACGGTGCCTTGCTCGCCACCAACGAGGTCGACGGGTACGTGACGTTGAGCGGCGGCGGTGACCAGGTCCACGCGGCCTGGCAGGTACTGGCACACCGGGCGGCCAACGTGCAGCCGTCGACCACGTCGGTGGTACTGTCCGGCGGCTCGGGCAGCCTGTCGCTGAGCAACGCCACGTCCAGTGGACAGGTGGGCACGACCGAGGTGTTCGCGCAGACCGGAACGAGCGGCCGGCTTCCCAAGAACCTGCTGCCCGGTCCGGGCGACAACTTCGCGGTGATCGATCTGAAGGCGGTCGGCGTACGGCTGGCCAGCCCGACGGCGCTGCAGTTCGGCGTCACGACGTTCGGCGCACGTTCGCACCCGTCGTTCCCCGCCCAGTTCCGGATGCTCATCGACAACAACCTCGACGGCGCGAACGACTTCATCGTCTTCAACGGTGACCTCGGCGCCACCACCACCGGTACGTCCGACGGCCGCAACGCCGTGTTCGTGCAACGGGTCGGCACCACCACGGCCCAGGCCTTCTTCTTCACCGATGTCGACATGAACTCGGCTAACGCGATCCTGACCGTGCCGTTGGCGGCGGTGGGTCTCACGGCGGGCACCCAGTTCACGTTCACCGCACTGGCCCTCGACAACTACTTCACAGGGGTGGCCACCGACGCCATCGGACCGATGACGTTCACCGCCGGCACGCCGCGGTTCGCCGCGTCGGCCGCGACGGTGTCGGTACCGGCCGGTGGGTCCGCGGTACTGGGAATCACCGAGGTGGCTGGCGGCGCGACCGCGTCCCCGTCACAGACCGGCCTGCTGCTCCTGCAGCGCGACGCCATCGAAAACGAGGAGTCCGACCAGATCCTCGTCTCGTAGACGTCGAAGGCGCACGATTGCGGGCGGTCACCACGGTGGCCGCCCGCAGTCCGTCCGGCGCTTTCAGTTGGTGACGACCTGAACGTTCATCAGGTTGGCCGCTTCGGTGACCCCTTGAAAGAGGCGGTGGAAGCAGTCGTTCTGACCCGGTACGAACCCGCGGTGGATACCCCGGGCCTTGTGGTTGGAGTAGATGGCCCCTCCGCTGTCACCGGAGTCGGAGCAGTACTCGGCCCGTGCGAAACCGCTGGGGCCGTTGAAGTCGAGCTCCACGACGTCGCCGCAGTCGGTACCGGTGGTGGCGCCGGTCAGGCACACCCGGGTGCCGATCGGGCTGGTCGAGACGCCGGTGATGGTGTAGTCCGGATCGAGAACGGTGTCGGCAGACCCGTGCACGTACACCCAGTTTTGCGGGTTCCAGCCGACGACGTTGTTGATCCGGATGATGCCGAAGTCGTCGAAGTCGTCGAACACGCGATTGTGGACGTTGCCGATGATGTGGTGGGCGCCGGTGGTGGGCTGGAACGCCCGGAACTGAGTACCGATGCCGCCGCAGTGGCCGGCGGTCAGCACGTACCACGCGCCATCGCTGTTGCTGCGCGCGTTGAACGCGGTCGAGCACTGCGGCACGCTCACGTTTACGTAGGTCCGGACTCCGCCGCGCATCGGGGCATCGCAGTTGAAACCGTCGGCGTTCCAATCGCAGGCTTGGTTCACGACCTGGCCGTACCACGTCTCGAGCACAACTCGCGAGCCGAGCCGGGCCGTGGCCGCCTCGACCGTCGCCTGCTGTGCCGCGGTCACGGACTTGCCTTCGGGAGTACGCAGGACGAGGCGGTTGCGGTCGACCTGGGTGGCGAAGCTGAGCTCTGCACCCGTGCTGGCGTCCCGGTTCGCGGCGGCGACCAGCGTGGCGAGCCAGGCCGAGTCGCGTTCGAGCTGCGCGTAGCTGTGTCGCACGGCAACGGTGTCGGTGACGGAGTCGAGGCCCCACTTTCTGATCGAGGACCGTGCGGCGGATGCCGGCGCGGTTCCCACCACGCCGACCTTGACGCGACCACCGTCGGCGACATCGAACCATAGGCCACCGAACCGTTCACCGAGCGACGCGCGCAGCTCATCGCCCATCTGGGTAGCCGGATCCTGCCAGCCGATCCGACGGCGGGCTTCGTCGATCGAGATCCCGACGTCCTTGGCGAGCGTGGTGACGGCCGGGTCGTCGGCGTCGGCAAGGTATGGCGGCGCCGCGTACGCCGGTTGGGCCGTCAGCGGGGCGACCGCCGCGGCCAACACGATCGTCGCGACGCCGATGATGCGTTTCATGAGTGCTCCCTTCGGAAATGGTGATGTACCACCGGGAGCAGTCAGCAGCCTGAGCACCAACAGAAAAGACGAACCATTTACTACGGCGGAACCGGCGGGGGTCGCGGTTCGCGGCGGCCCAGGAGACCACGACCGCGTCGGTGCCGCGGATGTCGAATCCGCCGAGGGTCAGGTCCTCGGTGGCGTAGCGCGGCTGACGGCGTGAGTACCGTCCATCATGGACACTAATCCTCGTGGCGCGAACGGGCGAGAGTCCGCATCCCGGCCACCAGACAGACGGCACCTCCCACCGCGAGCACGATGACCGCGTTGCGGAGTCGTTCCGCGCTGGGTTGCAACAGCGACCCTGGTCCGGCCCCCTGCACTACATCGGTAAGGGTCGAGCCCCCGAAGCGGGTGAGAAACTCCGCGGACACGAGCCACAGCCCGGGCAGCGCCCCGGCCAGCGGATACCAGAACCACGGGCGCCGTTCACGGCGCAGTCTCTGCAGTGCCATCAGCCCGACCAGACCCATGAGGACGGCCTGGAGCCGGGTGTCCGCAAGGAAGCTGTCGTCGCCGAGGCCAAGGAGCCAGACCGGGAACATGACTCCGAGGAAGGCCACCCAGGTCATCGCCCAGATCCCGCCGTCGACGACCTCGGCGGGGAGGATCGCGAACGCGCCCCCGACGACGGCGGTGACGCCGACCGTTATCGCGAGCACGGTGAGGGATGGCTCGCCGCCGTAGACCATCCGCATGGCGAACACGGCTACCAGACCGAAGGCGGCACCGATACCGAGTCCCGCGGCCAGGCGCCCGCCCGGTCCGCGGAACCGGGAACCCGCCACCACGCCGAGCGAGGCGCCGGTCAGCAGGCTCGCCAGGACCAGGTCCGGCATCGCCTCGGCGGCCGCGCCGAGCACACCGCCCGGCGGGGTAGCCGCGCCGAGGGTGGCATGAGCGGCGTACATAGTGGTACCGAGCCAGAGCAGGGCAAGGAAGACTTCTTGTCCGGTACCGGTGCTCTCGCGGCGCGTTTCAGCGCTGGCGATGGTGTCCTCAGCCACGGTCTGCATCCTGGGGGTCGGAGGCGGGGGTTCGGTCACGCAGTACGCGATACTACGGGTCGGGTCCGGTTCGCGGCGGCCATCCCGGCCGGCATCGTGATCGAATCCCCGCCATGGCAACCGTGAACGACCCCAGGTCGGATCCGTCGCTGCGCGTCACCCACCTGCTGCTGTCCGTCCAGTCCGTTGTGGTCGTGCTCGTCTCGCTGAACCGACTGACGTCGCTGGGTGAGGCCTACGTCATGCCCAACGAGTTCCTGCGCTGGCTCGATCTCAACAACATGTTGCTGGCGTTGGCCAGCCTCCTCGCCTCGTACCTGTTGCAGCGGCACCTGACCACCGGCGCGCCGACCGCCGCGGCGAGCCGATGGGGATCAACCGCGCTCGGGTCGGCCTTCATCGTCGGCGCCTACCTGTTCGCGGCCAGCTACGGCGACCACGAGACGACCAACTACCTGCACGGGCGGTTCTGCCCACCAGGGGACACCGGGCAGCTATGCGAGATCATCCGATTCCACGACGACGACTTCTCACACCTGCTGTTCTTCGCCGGCTTCACGATTGTCAACCTGGTCATCATGCTGACCCAGGTACGCCATCCGGCCCGCCGCCCGCTGACCGCGCCGCACGTCGCCGCGCTGGCCGTCAACGCGGTGTTCATCGCCGCCGGGATCGCCGCCAACCTGGCCTTCGAAACGATCGGCCTCGACCTGTACGTGGTGGCTGCCGTCGCCCTGGCCGCGGTCGGCCTCCTGATGCGCCGACGCGGCCAGCCGGTCCTCGTCTACTACGCGATCGCGTACGTCCTCGGCCTGACCGTGACCGCCGCACTGAAGCTCGCCGGTGCCAACTGAGACCGCTGTTCTGCAACAAACCTGCAAACGCCAGGTCTTGAAGGAGGGAAAGCGCTTTCCTTAGGCTGAAGGTTCGTCGATGTTTCGATCCCTTGACCGGGCCGGGTGACACGGAACACGAGACCGTATGCGGCGCGAGGCAACGGGGCATTGCCTACGCCGCGCTCACCTTGGAGAAAGATGATGAGACTCAAACCGCTCATCGCCGGTACCGCCGTCCTGGTCGCGGGAACCGTTGGCATCCTGACGGCCGGCTCGGCGATCGCCGCGCCCACCCGCTTCGAGGCGGAGAACTCACCAGCGATCTGCACCGGCACCATCGACAGCAACTGGGCCGGCTTCTCCGGTACCGGATTCTGCAACGGCACGAACGCGGTCGGCGCCTTCGCCCAGTTCACGGTCAACGCCTCGGCCGCCGGTACGGCGACGCTGGGGATCCGGTTCGCCAACGGCACCACCACCGCGCGCCCGGCGAGCCTGATCGTCAACGGCGGCACCGTGCAGACGCCGTCGTTCGAAGGTACCGGTGCCTGGAACACCTGGGTCACCAAGACCCTGACGGTCTCGGTGAACTCGGGCAGCAACACCATCCGCCTCAACCCCACGACGGCGAACGGTCTGCCCAACGTGGACTTCCTCGACTTCGAGGTGGGTACGCCTCCGACCACGCCGCCGCCGACGGGCAGCACGATATTCGCGGCGCCGAATGGCCGTGACGCCGGGGCCGGAACCATGGCCGACCCGACGACGATCACCGCGGCGATCACCCGCATCGCGGTCGGTGGCACGATCTTCCTGCGTGGCGGGACCTACAACCTGTCGCAGACGGTCACCATCGCACCGGGCAACAACGGCACCTCGAGCGCCCGCAAGACGATGGCCGCGTTCCAGAGCGAACGGCCGATCCTGAACTTCTCGGCCCAGGCCGAGGATCCGGCCAACCGCGGGTTGGCCGTGAACGGGAACTTCTGGCGCATCCTCGGCATCACCGTCGAGCGGGCCGGTGACAACGGCATCTTCGTCGGCGGCAGCAACAACATCATCGAGCGTACGGTGACCCGCTTCAACCGGGACAGCGGGTTGCAGCTGTCGCGGATCTCCGAAAGCACCCCGCAGAGCCAGTGGCCGGCCAACAACCTCGTACTCAGCGCGGAGTCGCACGACAATGCCGACTCCGACGGCGAGGACGCCGACGGCTTCGCCGCGAAGCTCACGATCGGATCCGGCAACGTCTTCCGGTTCGCGGTGTCCCACAACAACATCGACGACGGCTGGGACCTGTTCACGAAGACGGATACCGGCCCGATCGGTCCGGTGACCATCGAGGACTCGCTGTCATACAGCAATGGCACGCTGACCGGCGGCGGCCAGGCCGGTAGCGGTGACCGCAACGGCTTCAAGCTCGGCGGCGAGGACATCTCGGTCAACCACATCGTCCGGCGCAGCATCGCCTTCCGCAACGGCAAGCACGGGTTCACGTACAACCGCAACCTCGGCACGATGACGATCTCCAACAACCTGAGCGTCGACAACGACTCGGGCAACCGCAACTTCAACTTCGACGGCGGCACTTCGGTGTTCCGCAACAACACCTCGTGCCGGTTCAACGGCAGCGGGAGCAACGACCGGATCATCGGTAACTCCGACAGCTCCAACCAGTTCTGGATGGGTACCAACGGATCCCGGTGCACCAACTTCTCCGGCGCCCTCGCCTGGTCCTTCGCCTCCGACGGTCGCCTCGTCGTGACCTTGGGCGGCCGGGTGGTGACACTCTGACCGCCACGTAACTCCACAGTGGACCGAGCCCCGCGGACCATTCACCCGCGGGGCTCGGGTTCGTTCACCGGGAACCGGCCGCATCCGTTGCCCAGGCACCCAGCAGTCCACGGAAGTGCGCGATGAACCGGTCGTGTTCCTGCGGGGGATAGGTGGATCGCACGGTGTCCACCAGCAGGGCGTCGAACTCCGCCGACCGGACCCAGTCGTGCACCAACTCGTCCACATGCGACAGTCGGGTGGCGCAGAACTCGGCGTACCGGTCCGCCTCGAAGTACTCGTCGGCGAGCCGCCGGTACGCCGCCAGTTTGTCCACATAGGACAGATCGGCGCGGTCGGCGATCTCGAAGTACCGCTTGGTGTCCTGGTCGATTCGCGGCCGTCGGCCGGTCACCACGCAGAAGACGGTCCACCGCAGCAGCGCCGCCATCGCCCACGGGAAGTAGTAGTGCAGCGACGTCAGCGCCACGTCCGGACACGCGTTGGCATAGTCGATCGGGAAGACCTCGCCGCCGCGGACCAGGGACTCGCACGAGTTGAACTCCCACCGGAAGAACGCGTTGACCAGGCGTGAGATCGTGACGACCTCGGTACCGGTGACGGCGTCCAGGAAACCGTGCTCGACGGCGTACCGGTCGTGCATCGGCAACTCGGGCCGGAACTTCATCACCATCGTCTCGGGCCCGATGGACAGCGAACGGGTGAACACGTCGTACCCCTCGACCGCCCGCTGTAGGTGCATCAGCCGCTCACCCGATGCGTCGTACGCGGAGTGCAGCTCGTCCCGGCCGTGAATCTTCGAGACGCCGACCCACGCGCCACCGTCGTACGGCTTCATGAACAGCGGGTAGCCGAGTTGCTCGGCGAGCGTATCGAGGTCGAAGGGCCGGTTGTAGCGGGCCGCCGTGTACGCGTACCGCGCGTTGTCGACGGGGTTCTTGAACGGTACGAGCACCGTCTCGGGCACCTTCAGGCCGAGCCGCAGCATCGCGCAGTACGCCGCGTGCTTCTCCATGGACTGGAACGTGAACGGGCTGTTGAGCAGGTAGACGTCGTCCATCAGGGCGATCTTCTTCAGCCATTCCCGCGGGTGGTAGTACCAGTAGGCGAGCCGGTCGATGACGAGCGCGTACCGGGGCCGGTAGCGCAGGTTGAACGGCTCGATGGTGACGCGCTCGGTGCGGATCCGATGAACGGCGCCGGCGTCGGCCGTGACCGGCCCGAGCCGGTGCATGAGCGACTCGAACGCCCGCGGCCAGTCGTCCTCCGTACCGAGCAGCAACCCGATGATGTGGTCCACTTCGGACACTGGCGACCCCAATCAACAGAACCGAGGTAGGTGATGGGCGAACTGGGCCTGCCACGACGGCCAGTCGTGCGGCACGTCGTGACCCCACAGGTCCAGCTCGCACCGGATGCCCTTGCCGGACAGCAGTTCGGCCATCCGTTTCGTCGACTCCAGCGAGCCTGTCGTGTCCTCCCACTGACCCTGCCCGCAGACCAGCAGCACGGACAGCCGCGAACGCAGCCAGTCGAGATGGTCGCCGTGCAGGTGCGGCACGTTGTCCATCGGGTTGTTGAAGTAGACGGCATCGCCCCGCTCGCCCCAACCGTGCCACACCGACGGGTCGTAGTTGCCGGAGAAGCCCATCGCGAGCGGGAAGAGGTCGGCGCGCTTGAGGGCGAAGTTCAGTGCGTGGTACGCGCCCAGCGAGCAGCCCGTCGTGGCGATCTCGGCGGCGCCGCCCGAGTCCGCGGCGATGTACGGCACGACCTCGTCGAGGATCCACGACTCGTACACCGCGTGCCGGCGGCCCCGCTCCTCGAGCGGCAACGTCGCATCCGACCAGGATGCCCCGTCGTACGAGTCGACGCAGTAGAGCTTCACGCGGCCGGCCTCGAGTAGTCCCTCGACCGCCCGTACCATCCCGTTGTCGGCGAAGTCGGTCGGCTTGCCCCGCTCGGACGGGAAGACCAGCACCGGCCGACCCCAGTGCCCGTAGGACACGACCCCGTTCACGACACCACGTGCCAGAGCAGCTTGGTCAGCGGGGGGTCGAGCGCATCCCGCCAGGCGGTGTAGTTGTGGGCGTCGGGGATCTCGGACAGCTCGACCGGATACCCCTGGCGCCGCAACGTGAAGGCCAGGTCCCGGTTGTTGTGCCGGTTCTCCTCGACCAGCCCGCAGGTCAGGACGGTGGGCACGGCCGGTGCACCACCCGTCGCCCGGAGCACCCGTCCGACGAAGCGGACGATCCGCTTGTACCGCGGAAAGCCCGACTCCTGGCTGTCGTGGCGCGGCTGGAAGAAGCTGCCCGACTGCAGGAACAGCCCCGCGAACGCGCCCGGGTACCGGCGCTGCGCGTGCAGCATCGCCAGGGCGCCGAGGCTCGCGCCCATGCCCACCACCGGCCCGGTCGTGCCGAGCTCGCGCCGCACCCGCGGGAGCACGTCGTCGACGAGCGCGCGGGCGTACGCCGGGTTCGCCGAGTACCACTCGTCGCGGTGACCCGGGGCGAGCAGCACGAGGTGGTACGGCGGCACCCGTCCCGCCGCGAGCAGCGCCGCGCTGTACTGCCCTAGGCCGGCCAGCCGGTCGTACTCCGGGCCGTCGTGGACCACGAGCATCCGATCGGTGGGTACCTCCGGCGACCAGATCCGCGTCTGAACCTCGGCGCGGATCGCGCCGGCCGGGATGGACAGCTCCCGCCACGAACCCGCCGCGGCCGGCGCGTGCAGCCAGTCCGGTGTGGCGTACTCCGGACATTCGAGCACAGACTTCTCGCCGAACGCCCCGGCGACCCGGCGCGGGTTGTCCGGATCACACACCAGCTCGGTGCGGCCGTCCGGGTGCTTCAGCTCCAGCAGGTACTCGAGCCGCCACAGATCCGGCCGCGGAAGGTCGAGGCGCCACACCCCATCGCCTTCGTCGTACTGGAAGACGAGCCCCTCGCTGGGTAGGTCGGCATGTTGGATCAATCGCACGCCGACCAGGCGCCGCTCGCGATCGCCCAGCCGGAACGCCAGGCTGTCGCCGCAGGTCGCCGTCTGATCCATACCGAAACCCTAGTCGGGCGGCGCGCGGCCGGCAGTTTGACCGAGGGCGCCAGCGGAAAACAGCAGTGGTGTGAGCGAGCGCTGGTATTCCGAGGCCGTCGTCTACTGCCTCGACGTCGACACGTACGCGGACTCCGACGGCGACGGCGTCGGTGACTTCCAGGGCCTCATCGGCCGCCTGGACTATCTCGCGCGGCTCGGAGTGAACTGCTTGTGGCTGCACCCCATCCACCCGTCGCCGAACCGCGACGACGGCTACGACGTCCTCGACTTCTACAACGTGAGCCCCGACCTGGGCTCGCTCGGAGACTTCGCCGAGCTGCTGCACCAGGCGAGCAACCGGGGTATCCGGGTCATCATCGACCTGGTCGTGAACCACACCTCGGACCAGCATCCGTGGTTCCAGTCGGCGCGCAGCTCACCGGACTCGCCGTACCGGGACTGGTATGTCTGGTCGGAGACGGAACCGCCCAACCGCAAGAAGGGCATGGTGTTCCCCGGCGAGCAGGAAGCGATCTGGAGCTACGACCGCAAGGCCAAGGCCTGGTACCACCACCGCTTCTATCCGTTCCAGCCGGACCTCAACTTCGCCCACCCGCCGGTGCGCGAGGAGATCAAGAAGATCATGGCGTTCTGGATTCAGCTCGGCGTGGCCGGGTTCCGCATCGACGCAGTGCCCTTCATCATCGAGTACACCGAGCCGGGTCGCGACGACTCGCCGAAACATCTGGACGCGCTGACCGAGCTGCGCCAGCACGTGCAATGGCGGCGCGGCGACGCGGTCCTGCTGGCCGAGGCCAACGTGGAGCCCGACCAGCTGGTGGCGTACTTCGCCGACGCGGGCGGCTCCGCGAACCGAATCCACATGCTCTTCGACTTCATGCTCAACGGCCGGCTGGTTCTGGCGCTGGCCCGGGAGGACCCCGAACCCATCGTCGAGGCCCTGCACGACACGCCCGCGCTGCCGCCCGGCGCTCAGTGGGCGACGTTCCTGCGCAACCACGACGAGATCGACCTGTCCAGGCTGACCACCGAACAACGCAACGAGGTGTTCGCCAAGTTCGGGCCGGACGAGAACATGCAGCTCTACGGCCGCGGCATCCGGCGGCGGCTCGCCCCGATGCTTGGCAACGACCGCCGGCGGCTGGAGCTGGCGTACTCGCTGCAGTTCACTCTTCGGGGTACGCCGGTCCTGCGCTACGGCGAGGAGATCGGCATGGGGGAGGACCTGTCGCTGCCGGGCCGGGACGCCATCCGTACCCCCATGCAGTGGTCCTTCCTGCCCAACGCCGGATTCACCACCGGCAAGGAGCCGAGGCGATCGGTCATCTCCGGCGGTGAGTACGGCTTCGAGACCGTCAACGTGACCGCGCAGCGGCACGACCCGAAGTCGCTGCTGGCCTGGTTCGAACGGATGATCAGGACGCTGCGGGAGGCGCCCGAGGTGGGCGCGGGCACCTGCCAGTACGTCGATGTCGCGCTACCCAAGGGCGTGCTGGCGCACCGGGCCGATGCGGAGTCGGGCACGATGCTGTTCCTGCACAACCTGTCCACCGAGCCCGCGGTAGTCGATCTCAGCTCGCTCTACGAGGACGCCGACTATCCGAACGAGGTGCTGGCCGATCGCGAGTACGACGACGTCGGCGAGCTGGACGCGCTGGACATCGACGGGTACGGCTATCGCTGGATCCGGCTGCGCCGCACCTCGTTCAGCTGATCCTCATCAGGTGCCCAGCTCACAGTTGACCTTGGAGCCGCCGTCGGCCTCCACATGGCAGGTGTCCGTACCCGCGCCGCCGTCGATGGTGTCGAAACCCGCGCCACCGAAGATCGTGTCGTTGCCGGAGCCGCCGAGCAGGGTGTCGGCGCCACCGGCACCGTTGATCCAGTCGTTGCCCGCGCTGCCGTCGAGCGTGTTGGCCGCGTTGCTGCCCGCCAGCGTGTCCGCGAAGCCGGTGCCGACGACGTGCTCGATGTCGGTACGCACGTTGTCGTTGCCGCCGAAGCCGTCGTTGGCGACGTTGTCCACGGTCACGTGTACGCCGGCGGTGGTTGTCGGGAAGAACGAGAGCTTGTCGAACCCGTCGCCGCCGGCGTAGGTGTCGCCGCCGGGCCGGTCGACGATGGTGAACGTGTCGTTGGCCCCGCCGCCGTTGAGGGTGTCGTTGCCCGGACTCTCCTCGAGGGTGTCGGTACCGCCTTCGCCGTTGAGGACGTCGTTCTTCGGCGTACCCCACAGGCGGTCGACGCCGTTGCCGCCGTTGACCGTCGCACCGACCGGCACGGAGTCCTCGAAGAACGCCGTGTCGTTCAGGTCCAGCAGGTCGACCCGCAGCGCGGCGACCCCGGACGCCACGCACTCCACCATGTTCGTCTGGACCGGTACGCAGCCCGAGTTCGGTGTCACGCCGACCGGGGCTCCGGAGAAGTCCCAGATCTGGTAGACCCCGCCGGTCTTCAGGACGTGGACCTGGTTGGCGGTGGACGGTCCGGCGGTGAAGATCAGCGTCGAGCCCGATCGGGATACCGTGCCGGCTGCCGCGTGAGCCGGGCCGGCCACCACCGCGATCTGGGCGGCCACCAGGGCCAGTACCGCCAACACCCGCATCGTTCGTCTGGTCATCGGTACATGGTCACGTTGTCCGGATTGCCCGGCAAGAAAGCCCGAACAACGGTGCGGACAACCGAGCCGACCGATTCATCGCCGTGGTTGTCTCGCGCATACTCGTCAGTCGTGCCGCGACCCGAACGCGCGCTCGATCCCGAGGCCGATCCGCTGCAGCGGTTCGCGTTCGAGCTGCGGCAGCTCCGCCGCCGAGCGGGCGGGCCCACGTACCGCGAGCTTGCCCGACGCGCCAACTACTCGGCCACCGTGCTCGCCGAGGCGGCCGGCGGGGTACGCCTGCCTACGCTCGCGGCCACGCTGGCCTACGTGGTGGCGTGTGGCGGCGAGCGGTCGGAATGGGAGTCGCGGTGGCGGGCCTTGGCCGCGGTGGCCGGCGCAGGCGGTACCGCGCCCGGCGCGGCCGAACTGCCCGGTACCGTCGACGTCTTCACCGGCCGGGAGAGCGCGCTTGCCCGGGTGCGGGCCTGGCTGGGAACGCCCGGTGCCGGAGGGGCACCGCGCATCGTCATCGTGCACGGCACCGGAGGCGTCGGCAAGACGGCGCTGGCCATCCACAGTGGACATCAGGTGGCCGACCGGTTCCCCGACGGGCAGCTGTTCGCCAACCTGCACGGGTACGCCGATGGCCTCGCTCCGCGTGACCCGATCGACGTGCTCGGTGGGTTCCTGCGCGGGATGGGTCTGGCCGCGGCGGAGGTACCGTCCACAGTGGAAGAAGCGGCGGCGCGGTACCGGTCGATGTTGGCCCGGCGCCGGATCCTGGTTGTGCTCGACAACGCGCGCGACAGCGCCCAGGTCCGCCCGCTGCTGCCCGGGGGCGCCGGCTGCGCCGTCCTGGTCACCAGCCGGGTTCAACTGCTCGACCTGGACGGTACGCGGCACCTGCTGCTGGATGTGCTGCCACAGGCCGAGTCGGTCGCACTGCTCAGGAAACTCGCCGGCCACGCCGGGTCCGACGAGCTCGACCGGCTCGCCCAGGCCTGCGGTCACCTGCCGCTGGCGTTGCGCATCGCCGGAGCGCGGCTGGCGGCTCGGCCCACTCTCACGGCGGGTCGGCTCGCCGACCGGCTCGTGCTCCCGCAGCGGCGCCTCGACGAGCTGCGACTGGGCGACCTGGCCGTGCGGTCCAGCTTCGAGCTGAGCTACCGAAGCCTGTCCGGTGAAGACCAGCGGGCGTACCGGATGCTGTCCCTGCTCGACGGTCCGGACTTCGGCCCGCGGGTCGCCGCCGCGCAGTTGGACCTGTCCGAGCCCGCGGCCGAGGAGGCGTTGGACCGGCTCGTCCGCGAGCATCTCGTCGAGGAGCCGACGGTCGGCCGCTACCGCCTGCACGACCTGCTGCGACTGTTCGGCCGCGAGCGCGCCGATCAGGTCGACCCGGACCCGGAGCGCGTGGCGGCGCTGGATCGGGTGCTGCGCTGTTATCTGGCGGCGGCGAGCGGTGACCCGGCCACCTTCGACTGGTTGGACACCGAGCTGCCGGGCATCCTCGCCGCCGCGCAGGCGGCCGCGACGGGTACCGCCGGGACAGCGGCGCTGGTTCCCGAGCTGGCGATCGCGCTGTACCGGTACCTCCTGGTCCGGCCCCACTGGCGCGACTGGGAGTCGCTCGACCGCCTCGCCCTCGACGTGGCTCGGCGGCTCGGCGACGAGCCGCGACAGGCGCGACTGCTCGACCACCTCGGAGTCGTGTGCCGCAAACAGTTCCACCTCGACGAAGCGTTGACGGCGATCGAGGAGAGCCTGCGCGTTCACGAAATGCTGGGTGACCGCGCGAGCCAGGCCCACGCGTGGAACTCGCTCGGCAACGTCCACTTCGACCGGCGGCGGTACGGCGACGCCGTCAGCTGCCTACGACGGAGCCTGGCGCTGCGCCGCGCATTGGACGATCGCGCCGGCGAGGCGACGGCCCTGGCCAACCTGGCCAACGTGCTCAAGCGCACGGGTCGCAACGAGGAGGCGCTCGACGCCTGCGCGCAGAGCCTCGCGATCTGGCGCGACCTCGGTGACCTGCATCGTGAGGCGATCGTGCTGTGCAGCCTCGGCGAGGCGCTCGTGGCAGCCGACCGGGTGGACGAAGCGCTGCGCTGCTACCGGCAGGGACATCAGATCGCGTGCGACTTCGGGGACCGGCACGGCCAGGCGTACACGCTGGTCGCCATCGGCGAGGCCCACCGGCGGGCGGGGCGTCTCGACGCGGCGCTCGCGGCCTGCGAGCGAGGACTCGTGCTGGACCGGGAGATCGGCGACCGGTGGGGCGAAGGGGATGCGCTGCACCGGTTGGGTCTGGCGTTGCGGGACCGCGGTGACCGCCGGGGGGCGCGAGCCCGCTGGCGCGACGCCCTCCGCTGTTTCGAGGAGATCGACGCACCCGATTCGGCGGACGTACTGGCCGACCTGCGGGCACTCGAGAATGCGTGACCAGGAGTGTGACGAGACTGCTAGGTTGGCGTGGACATCGATCTCCATCGAGGAGTGGTGGATGGCGTCTCCGCCGCCGGACCCGGGAACAGCGGGTACCGTCGAGGATCTCGTCGCGCGGTTGCGGTCGTTACGGGAGTGGGCGGGCGAACCGTCGTACCAAATCATCAAGGACCGGGTGAACGCGGCCTGGATCGCCGCCGGGCGACCGGCCAGCGAGTTGGTCGGCCGGACAACTGTCCTGGACTGCTTCCGCTCGGGCCGGCGCCGGCTGGACAGCGACCTCGTGTTGGCTGTGGTTGAGGCGTTGCATCCCAACATCGGGTACGTGACGCAGTGGCGGCAGGCGCTGCGGGTGGTCGCCGGCGAGACCCGGGCGGCTTCACAGGTGAGGGTGCACGACGCGGTACCGGGAGACCTGCCCGCGTTCACCGGTCGCACGGTCGAACTCGCCCGGCTGCGGCAGGCGATCGACGACTCCGGGCGTACCGGCGCCGCGGTGTCGATCTCCGCGATCGAGGGCATGGCCGGAGTGGGCAAGACCCAGCTCGCCATCCGTGCCGCCCACCTGATCGCCGACGAGGCCGCCTTCGACCGGGTTCTCTTCGTCGACCTGCGAGGGTTCCACCCCGATCCGAGCCAGCCACCGGCCGATCCCGGCGCCGTGCTGGATGGCTTCCTGCGCCTGCTCGGTGTGTCCGGACGGCAGATTCCGCACGACGTCGAGGCCCGCACGGCCGCGTACCGGGCCCACCTCGCCGGCACTCGTGCGTTGGTCGTGCTCGACAACGCGGCCGGTGCGGACCAGGTCCGCCCGCTGCTGCCCGAGACGCCGTCGTGCGTGACGCTGATTACCAGCCGGCGGAGGCTCGCCGGACTCGACTCCGTGACCCACGTGACGGTCGACGTGTTCACCCCGGACGAGGCGGCGGAGTTTCTCGTTCGGGCCGTACCCGACGTGCCGGTGGGCGAGGATCCGCATGCCATCGATCGGATCGCGCGGGCGTGCGGCTACCTGCCCCTGGCTCTCGGCCTGGTCGCCGGGCACATTCGCGGTACGCCCGGCTGGACCCTGACCGACCACGCGGACCGGCTCGACGAACGTCACCGGGATCGGCGTCTGGATCGCGGCGTCGAACTGGCGCTCGACCTGTCGTACCAGAGCCTGCCGGTCGATCAGCGTCGGCTGGTGCGGCTGGCGGCGCTGCACCCCGGGCCGGATCTCGACGCCTACGCCGTGGCCGCGCTCGCGGACATCAACCTGGCTACGGCGCAGGCTCACCTGCACGACCTGCACCGCGACTACCTGCTGCGCGCCGCCGGACCCGACCGGTACGTCTTCCATGACCTGGTGCGGTACTTCGCCGCCAGCCGGGCCGGCGACGAGGATCGCCGGGCCGAGCGGCGGGCCGCGCTGACCCGCCTGTTCGACTACTACCTGGCCACCGCGGCCATGGCGATGGACGTGCTCGTCCCGGCCGAGACCCACCGCCGGCCCCGGCTGGACCCCGTCGGCAGTCCGATGCCAGCCCTGGCGCAGCCCGATGTCGCCCGCGGTTGGCTCGACGCCGAACGGCCCAGCCTGGTGTCCGCGGCC
Source organism: Micromonosporaceae bacterium (assembly GCA_035650075.1). Classification (GTDB taxonomy): domain Bacteria; phylum Actinomycetota; class Actinomycetes; order Mycobacteriales; family Micromonosporaceae; genus DASSUC01. The sequence goes on from DASRII010000516.1 coordinate 17,008, forward strand.
GCTCATGCCGTCGCGCACGGTTGGCCCACGCACACCATCCAGCTGGCGGCGATCCTGTACCGCTACCTGGCGGGTGGGTTCTATACCGACGCGTTGGCGGTCCACGGTCATGCCCGCACCGCCGCTCGGGAGGTCGGTGACTCGTCGGCGGAGGCCCAGGCCTTGCTCGGGCTCGGTGCGGTGCACGGGCAGCAGGGTCAGATCGATCTGGCCGCCGACTTCTTCGACCAGGGACTGGTCATCTACCGGCGGATCGGCGACCGGCTCGGCGAGGCGCGCCTCCGGACGAACCTCGGCGTGACCGACTCGCGACGCGGTCGCTACCGGTCCTCGGCCGACCACTACCGGCAGGCCCTGGTCCTGTACCGCGAACTCGACGACCAGCTCGGCGTCGCCCGGGTACTGACCAACCTCGGTGTCGTCGAGGAACGCCTGGGCCGGTACGACGCGGCGGCCGAGCACCACGAGCAGGCCCTGGTGCTCTACCAGAAGCTCGAGGATCTGGAAAGCGAGGCGAACGCCCTCGACTGCCTGGGCATCGTCGACGAGCGACTCGGGCGTCTCGAGCGCAGCGTCGAACGCCACGAGCAGGCACTGGCCAGGTACCGGGAACTCGGTACCCCGGCCGGCGAGGCCAACGCACTGGCCAACCTGGGTCACACGACCGAGCGTCTCGGCCGGCTCGGCGTGGCGGCCCGCCACTACCGGCATGCGATCGCCCTGTACCAGCGGCTCGGCAACACGGCCGGCGAGGCCTGGGCCCTGACCGGGCTGGGCGTGGTACATACGAGCCTCGGTCGTCCGGATCAGGGCCTCGACAAACACAGCGAGGCCCTCGCCACCTTCCGCGAGATCGGTGATCGAGACGGTGAAGCGTGGGCGCTCAACGGTCTCGGCGAGGCCGCTCACGCCGCTGGCCGCTCCGCCGACGCGGTCGCCCATCACGCGGCCGCGCTCGAGATCGCCATCGATACCGGTACCCGCGACCAGCAGGCCCGCGCCCACTCCGGTCTCCGCCAGGCACGCGGTTCGCTCGGGCACTGAGTACCGCGGTCGGGATCGGTCGGAGTTCACCTCCCCTATCCATCGACGTTCGACAGTCGATGCCGTACGGCAAACATCACTTCTTCAGGGGAGGGAACTGATGCAAGGAACACGGGCATGGCTTCGCCGGGCCGTCGTAGCGATCGTGGTGACCAGTGTCGCCGTCTTCGGTGCGGGGCAGGCCGCGAACGCGGCTGTCGATTCGCACGTGAGCGCGGTGTCCGCGGCATCGGCCGCGGTCACTGGCGCGACGTACGAGGTGATGTGGACCGCCGACAACCGGATCCTCGTCCGTCCGGCCAGCCTCGGCGTCGGTACCGATGACGCCGGTATCCAGGCGACCTGGACCCACAAGTTCAGCCAGGCGACCACTCAGAGGCTCTACGACCTCGCCAAGGCCGGCGCCCTCGGGGCAATGGATCTGATCTGCCAGGCCTACGCCCCGCTCTGGCTGGATCCTCTCTGCCACTTCGTCACCTTGGCGCTGATCGCGTTCTTCCAGGTCGGGGCGCCCAACGGGAGATGCCTTCAGATCTCGGTCACCACGAAGCTGGGCTGGCCGCCGGTCAGGGTGTCGATCGGCTACGTGACCTGCTAGTCAGCGGGGGCAGCGCCCGGACGGATGGGATCGGCGTGCAGCGGCCCATCCGTCCGGGCCCGAACGCGGAACGAGGCAACGCATGGAGGATGAGACCCGTAGGGCGGTGCGCCGGCGGTTGTTCGTCTTCGGTACGGCGACCTCGTTGGCCATGCTCGTCTCCGGATTGACGAGCGGGTGGCTGCACCCCCTCGTTACCTGGCTGGTCATCACCGCTCTCTTCGCCACCGCCCTCACAGTGGCCCGCTCGCGCCCGGAGCACGACAAGGCCGCCCGGCGTCCAATGGCGATCGCCTTCGCCCTGTCGGTGGTCGGTGTCGTCCCGTTGGTGATTCTGAGCCGCGCCCATCCGAGCGGATGGATCTGGGTCCTCGCCGCGCTGGTTGTCTTCCTGGTCTGGACATTGGTCGCGTGGCGCGTTGGAAGGGCGTCCTAGACATCCAGATAGGGAGCTGTTTCGATGCAGCTACCCCCAAATCTGGAAGGAGCGAGCGGATGGACGTCACCACGTCACGCCGCCGGTTGATGGCGCTCGGCAGCGCCCTCGCCGTGGGCACGCTCTCCCTAGTGGCGGTTGTCGGGCCGGCCAACGCGGCGGCCGAACGCACCGCCGACTTTCTCGTCTACCTCCGCGAGGTCGCCGATCTGACGACGGCCGCGGCGCTGCCCGACCACTCCGCGCGGGCCGCCGCCGTCTACGAAAGGCTCACCAAGACCGCCGAGACCTCACAGCGCGGGTTGCGCGCCGACCTGACCGCCCGTGGCATCGCGTACCGGTCGTTCTGGATCGCCAACGCCGTGGAGGTGAAAGGCGATCGGGCGCTCCTCGACGCACTCGCCGCCCGAGCCGATGTCGCGAGGATCGAACCGGTGCGGACGTACCCGTTGATCGCACCGACCGTCACGCCGGACGGCCCGCGGATCGACGCGGTCGAGTGGGGACTCACCAACATCGAAGCGCCACGGGTCTGGAGCGAGTTCTCCGTACGCGGCGAGGGCATCGTGGTCGCGAGCATCGACACCGGTGCGCTGTACACCCACCCGGCGCTCGTCCGGCAGTACCGCGGCAACCTCGGCAACGGCACCTTCAACCACAACTACAACTGGTTCGACCCGGCGAGGGTGTGCGGCAACCCGTCCCTCGCCCCGTGCGACAACAACAACCACGGCTCCCACGTGACCGGCACGATGGTCGGTGACGACGGGGCGGGCAACCAGATCGGCGTAGCGCCCGGCGCGAAGTGGATATCCGCCAAGGGTTGCGAGACCAGCTCGTGCTCGAGTACGTCGCTGCTCGCCGCCGGCCAGTGGGTCGTCGCGCCGACCGATCTCAACGGGGCGAACCCGCGGCCGGATCTGCACCCGGACATCGTGAACAACTCGTGGAGCGGCGGCCGGGGCGACACCTGGTACCAGCAGACCCTGCGGGCCTGGGTGTCGGCGGGCATCTTCCCGGCCTTCGCCAACGGCAACAGCGGACCGAACTGCAATACGGCCGGCTCGCCCGGCGACAACCCGGAGGCGTACGCCGTCGGCGCGTACGACATCAACAACGCGATCGCGAACTTCTCCAGCCGGGGTGTGTCCGGTGTGGACAGTGCGGTCAAGCCGAACGTCGCCGCGCCGGGCGTGAACGTCCGGTCCAGTGTGGCCAATGGCGGGTACGCCAACTTCAACGGCACGTCGATGGCGACGCCGCACGTGGCCGGCACCGTGGCCCTGGTGTGGTCGGCGGCACCGACCCTGCGCGGGGACGTCGCGCAGACCAGGTCGCTGCTGGACGGTACGGCGATCGACGTCAACAACACCACCTGTGGCGGGACGGCCGCGAAGAACAATGTCTTCGGTGAGGGCCGGCTCAGCGCGTACCAGGCCGTGCTCAACGCGCCGCGTGGTCCGACCGGCACGTTGACCGGTGTCGTCACGGACGCGGCCAACGGCGCGGCGATCGCGGGTGCGCCGGTCAGCGTCAGCGGACCGTCGAACCGGGCCACGAGCACGGACGCCAACGGGCGGTACACCCTGCTGCTGACTCCGGGCACGTACAGCGTGACCGCGGGCGGCGGGCTCTACCAGCCGCAGACGGTCACCGGAGTCGTCATCACGGCCAACCAGACGACGACGCGTAACTTCGCTTTGACGCGGGTGCCGACCGGTACGCTCACCGGCCGCGTCACCGACAGCACGACCGGTACCGCTTTGGCCGGTGCGACCGTGGCCGTCAGCGGGCCGACCAGCGCGTCGACGACGACGAACTCTTCCGGTCAGTACACGCTGACCCTGCCGATCGGCACCTACACGGCCACGGCGAGCCTGACCAACTACCGCTCCGAGACGGCGACGGTGACCGTCACCAACGGCGGTACGACGACGCGGAACTTCGCGCTGCGGCCGACGTTCGGCACGCTGACCGGCAAGGTGACCAACAGCGTGACGGGCGCGCCGGTATTCAACGCGCGGGTCTTCGTGTTCGGCGCCGGCGGGTCGTTCACCGCGTTCACCGACGCGGCCGGCAACTACACGATCACCCGCATCCCCGCCGGGTCGTACGCGATGCACGTCACGGCGAGCGGCTACTTCCTCGGCAGCGCTCGACCGACCATCCTCGAAGCCCAGACGACCGTACAGAACATCGCACTACGCCCGACCGGCGTCTGAGTTTCCGCTCGTTGTGAGGGTGACGAGCAAAGCCGGATGGTCCGTCGCACCGCCCATGTCGATCTGCCGACGGGTACCAACCGCACGGTAGCCGGACACGATGACCTGCTGGAGGCCGCCGTCGCCGAGGTGCCGGTAGCCGGACGGCACGCAGGACCGCACGGCATCGAGTGGCAGGTTGAGGTCGCCGGCGAGCACAACCCCGCCCTGGTACCCGTTCGTAGAAGGGATGACAGTAGCGAATAGGTAGCCACACTGCGCGAGCGCGACTTCGACGCTCGTATTGGCCAGGTGGGTGGTACAGGCAAGCGGTCCACCGCCGATGGCGATACAGACCCAGGACCGGTCCTCGGAGTCGCCGGGGTCCTGGAACACGTGGGTTCCGCCGTACGTCCGGAAGTCCTGTCCCGACAGGTGCACGACTATCCCGTTCCCGAACGGTTGGCGGCTGCCGCGGCACACGTACGGCGTTCCCGTCGTGCGGTCGAGCGCCGGCTGGAACGCCCACACGACCCGCCCGCCACGTCGGGCCTCGAGCGTCTGCGCGAGGCTGATGACGCCGTCCCGACACACCTCGTTGAGGGTGACCACGTCGGGCCGTTCGGCCCGGATCACCGCGGCCGCCGCCGCGACGGAACGGGTCGTGTAACACGGCGCCATGCCGCTGCCGCAGAGGTTCAGCTGCAGAACTCGGATGGAGTCGGCCAGCGGTGCGACGGTGCCCGATCCGGTCAGGACCGCGGCGGCGACCGACCCCACGAGAGCCAGCGCCGCCACCCGGACTGTCGACAATGGACGGTCAGCGCTCGGTGTATTCCTCGTCGTCCGGCGGCCCCTCCACCGGCTGGTCCGGGCGGCCCGGTCGCTGCCCGGCGGCGTCCTCGGCGCCCTCGTCCATGGGCGGCCGCAGGATCGTGTCTTCCGCACCGGGCGGTGCCGGCTCGCTCCGGCGTTCGTGGGCCTCGGGGTCGTAGTCGGTCATTGGTTTCTCCCTCGGTTGGTACTCACGCCAGGTCTTCGTCCTTGCCCTTGTCGATCCGCCGGGTGTCGCGAAGCGGGACGAACGGTTCCTCGTCCTCGGGGTGACCGGCGGCGATGGCGCGGCCGCGGTGCAGCTCCGCGTCGAACTCCGCGCCCAGCAGGATCGCGATGTTGGAGATCCACAACCACACGAAGAAGATAATGACGCCGCCGAGCGTGCCGTAGGTCTTGTTGTACGAACCGAAGTTGGCCGCGTAGAGCGCGAACCCCGCGGACGCGAGTATCCACAGGAACACCGCCAGGACTCCGCCGGGGGTGATCCAGCGGAACCCGGCTTGCCGCGCGTTGGGGGAGGCCCAGTACAGGATCGCGAGCATGACGCTGACCAGGATCACGAGCACCGGCCATTTGACGATGCCCCACGCGGTGAGCAGCGCAGAGCCGGTATGCAGCGTTTGGCCGACCCGTTCGGCCAGTTCCCCCGTGAAGACGACGATGACGGCGCTGGCCACCAGAAGCAGGCCGATGACGACGGTGACCGCTACCCGGATCGGTAGGGTCTTCCAGATCGGGCGACCCTCCGGCACGTCGTAGATGGCGTTGGAGGCGCGCATGAAAGCACCGATGTATGCCGACGCGGACCACAGAGCGCCGACGAGGCCCACGATGGCCAGAATGCCGGCGGCCCGTTGGGACTGGGTCAGATCCTGGGCGCCGGTCGTGAGGATGTCACCTACCGGCCCCGGAGCGATGGACCGCATGTTGTCGATCAGTGGTTGGATGGCGGGCCGACCCAGCAGGCCCAGCACGGACACCAGCACCAGCAGCCCCGGGAAGATCGACAGGACGGAGTAGTAGGTCAGCGCGGCGGCCCAGTCGGTCAGGTTGTCGTCCATGAACTCGCGGACCGTGCGCCTCAGTACTCCCCACCACGCCCGCGAACCCAGCTGCGTCGGCCGTTCCGGCGGTTTGTCGTCTTCGGTGGTCATCGGTGCACCCTCTCCCTCACCGAATTACTTTTCCCTCTCGCGCTGCCTGCCTAACCCAGGTGAGGCCTGACAATCAGGGCTATGCGACCGACGCGGCCGGTCGCGGCATCGTGTGCCGGATCGCGACCGACAGCCCGGCGGCCACGATGCTGAGTCCACCGCTGATCAACAACGTCGTCACGTAGTCGCCCAGCAGGTCTCGGGCGACTCCGGCGGTCGTGGCGGCCACGGCAGCTCCGAGCTGGTGCGACGCGAAGACCCAGCCGAACACCACCGTGCCGGACGCGCCGAAGTACTCGCGGCACAGCGCGACCGTCGGTGGCACGGTCGCGACCCAGTCGAGGCCGTAGAAGATCACGAAGATCAACATGCTCGGGCGTACCGAGGACGCGAACAGCAACGGCAACACCAGTAACGAGACGCCGCGTAGTCCATAGTAGACACTCAGCAGGGCACGGGAGTCGACGCGGTCGGTGAGCCACCCGGAGCCGACGGTACCCACGATGTCGAAGACGCCGACGAGGGCGAGCAGGCTCGCGGCCATGGTCGTAGGCATGCCGTGGTCGTGCGCGGCGGGGATGAAATGCGTGCCGACGAGCCCGTTGGTCGTGGCGCCGCAGATCGCGAACCCGCCGACGAGCAACCAGAACGCGCGGCTGCGGGACGCGTCGCGAAGTGTTCCGATCGCGGATGGCCGGCCGGGTGGGGGTTCGACATAGTCCGGTGGCGCACCGAAGGGCAGCGCACCCACGTCGGCCGGCCGCTCCCGCATCAGGAGCAACACGAGCGGTACGACCGCCAACGCCGCACCGGCGACGACGAGTGAGGCGACCCGCCAGCCGCGTGCGTCGGAGAGGGTGGCCAGGACCGGTAGGAAGATGAGCTGGCCGGTAGCGCTGGCCGCGGTGAGCACTCCGGTGACCAGACCGCGGTGCCGCACGAACCAGCGGTTCGCGACCGTCGCGGCGAACACCAGGGCCATCGAACCGGTACCGGTGCCCACCAGAACGCCCCAGCAGACGACGAGCTGCCAACTCGCCGTGACGAGGACGGTCAGCGCACTGCCGGCGGCGACGAGCGTCATCGCGACGACTACCACGGGCCGGATGCCGAACCGCTCGATGAGAGCCGCCGCGAACGGCGCGATGAGGCCGAAGAGGATGAGGTTGACCGATACGGCGGCGGAAATCGCGCCGCGGGACCAGCCGAACTCCTCCTGCAACGGGACCATCAGCACGCTCGGCGTGGCGCGGAACCCGGCCGCGCCGAGCAGTGCCACGAAGGCCACGGCCGCGACAACCCAGGGGAGACGGGTACGCAGGACAGTCACCGGTACAGGATCGGTGATCTCGGGCCGCCCGGACAGTGGCCAGAAAGCCACTATGTGAAAGAATCGGGCCATGGCGCAGTCCCACCGGGTAGCCGTGCTCGTGCTCGACCATGTGGTCGCGTTCGACCTCGGTACCGCGGTCCAGGTCTTCACCGCGGCGAACCAACCCGGCCAGCGGCGGTACGACGTACGGGTGTGCAGCCCGGGCGCGACGCCCGTCCGCGCGGAGGGTGGTTTCCGGATCGCGCCGGAGCACGGGCTCGAGGCTGTCGCCCGGGCGGACACGGTCGTCGTGCCTGGCATCCACGGCGGCCCGACGTTCCGCGACGGCACCCTCGCGCCGGACGTCGGCGAGGCGCTGGTGGCCGCGGCGCGCCGGGCGCGACTCATCTCGATCTGTACCGGTGCATTCGTGCTCGCCGCGGCCGGAGTGCTCGACGGGCGGCCGGCCACGACACATTGGCGTCACGCCGACGCGTTCCACCGGCTGTTCCCCGCCGTCAGGCTGAACCCCGACGTGCTGTTCGTCGACGACGGAGATGTGCTGACATCGGCCGGCGTAACGGCAGGCATCGACCTGTGCTTGCACGTGGTCCGGCGCGACCATGGCAGCGAGACCGCCAACCGGGCTGCCCGGCGGTGCGTCGTGCCAGCCTGGCGCGACGGCGGCCAGTCCCAGTTCATCGAGCGGCCGCTACCCGAGGACGGTGCGACGACGACCGCGCCGACGAGGGCGTGGGCGTTGACCCGCCTCGGCGAGCCACTGGATCTGCGCACGCTGGCCGGGCATGCGCGGATGAGCGTACGCACCTTCACCCGGCGGTTCCGAGCGGAGACCGGGCTCTCCCCGAGCCAGTGGCTGATCCGGCAACGCGTCGAGCGTGCTCGGCACCTGCTCGAGGCGACCGGTCTGCCCATCGACCGGGTGGCCGCCGACGCCGGCTTCGGTACCGCCACCGCCATGCGGCAGCACCTGCACTCGGTGCTCGGGGTCGCGCCGAGCACCTACCGCCGTACCTTTCGCGGACCGACCTTGTCGTAGTGCCGGCCTCATACTGGCCTGGTGGGCGATCACCAGGGGTTCACGGTGGCTCTGCGGGGCTACGACATCGCCGAGGTGGAGGCGATGCTCGAGCGCATCCGCAAAGCCGCGGCATCAACCGACCAGGCGTTGCGCGCATCGGTACGCGAGGAACTGAACCAACCCGCGTTCCGGACCCGTCTGCGTGGCTACGCTCGGATCGAGGTCGACGACTACCTTCGCCGGGCCGTCGACCGACTTGCCTGACGGCCGGCTACCTCCAAGTGGCCCGGTATTCAGCTAACTCGGCCAGCGGTGGGCCGCGGTGCTCGAGCACCGCGGCCCACCGCGCATCGATGCATTGTGCGACCTCGTGGCGGTCTGGTTGGCTCTACGTGGGGAGAATCGACCGGGTAGGAGAATGTCGATGACATCGATGCGGGTGGGACGCACCGTGCTTCGTCTCGGTGTGAGCGTGCTGGTGATGGCCGTCCTCGCGGTACCGCGTCCGTTGTGGGCCGCCGACGGATTCGTCGCGGGATCGCCCGGGCTCGGCGATCCGTTCTTCCCGCTCGCCGGCAACGGCGGCTACGACGTGTCGAACTACTCGCTGGTGCTTGGGTACGACCCGGCGACCAAGCATCTGGACGGCTCCGCCACCATCCGCGCGACGGCGACGCAGAACCTGTCGCGGTTCGACCTCGACCTGCGCGGCTTCGACGTGTCGCGGGTAGCGGTCGACGGCACCGCCGCGTCGTTCACCCGGGACGGGCAGGAACTGATCATCACGCCGCCGACGAAGCTCCGGAACGGCCAGGCGTTCACCGTCGCGGTCGACTACGCCGGGGTGCCGTTGGTCATCACCGATCCGGACCAGTCGATCGAGGGCTGGGTACCGACCGACGACGGCGCCTTCGTCGTCGGCGAGCCACAGGGCTCCCCAGGGTGGTACCCGGTCAACGACAACCCGCGGGACAAGGCCACCTTCGACTTCCGGGTCACCGTGCCGGACGGGCTGACGGTGATGGCCAACGGCGTACTCCTCTCGCAGACCTCGACCGGCGGCCGGACCACGTTCGTCTGGCGCGAGAGCCTGCCGATGGCTCCGTACCTCGCGACCGCGACGCTCGGCCGGTTCGACGTGACCGTCGATCACCTCGCCAACGGGCTGCCGGTGTACCTCGCGGTCGACCCGACCGTGTCGACCAGTTCGGTGCTCTCGAAGTTGCCGTCCATCGTGGACTTCTACGCGTCGATCTACGGCCCGTACCCGTTCGACGCCGTCGGTGCGATCGTCGACGACGCCAAGGATGTGGGCTACTCGCTGGAGACGCAGACGAAGCCGGTGTTCTACCGTCCGCCCGACGTGGCGACGCTGGCGCACGAGCTGTCCCACATGTGGTTCGGCGACTCGGTCACGCTCACCGAGTGGCCGGACATGTGGCTGCACGAAGGCTTCGCCACGTGGTCCGAGTGGATCTGGAGCGAGCACGACGGCCGCAAGTCGGCGCACAAGTTCTTCGAGAACCTCTACAACACGCCCGCTCAGGACACCGCGTTCTGGACGCCTCCGCCCGCCGTACCGGGTACTCCGGTCTTCCTGTTCAACGGGACCATCTACCTCCGCGGCGCGATGACCCTGCAGGCGCTGCGCGAGAAGGTCGGCGACGGCGTCTTCTTCCAGATCATGCGCGACTGGGCCGCCGAGCATCGCTACGGCAACGTGACGACGGCACAGTTCATCGCGCTCGCCGAGCGCGACAGCGGTCTGGACCTGAGGCACTTCTTCGACGTGTGGGTTTACCAGCCGGACAAACCAACGTCCTGGTAGACGTCAGCGGTGAACCCGATCCAACGCCTCCCGCAGAATCGTCGATAACGGAGGCAGCGGCGCGTCGGCGTACTCGCGGACCAGTGCGAACGGGTCGAGTTGATGGCTCTGGCCGTCGTCGCCACCGACCACGACCACGTGGGTGAGGTTCTCGCCGTCCGACGTCACATCCCACCGGCCCCAGTGCACCCGGATGAGGACCTCGGCGACGTAGCGGGCGACCGGGGCGAGCAGCGCGACCGCGTCTTCCGTGTCCAGCTCACCGAATGGCAGGTCGGACAGCCACTCCTCGAGCACCGGCACGCAGGCGTGGGGGTCATCGTCGAAGGCGGGCGCGTCTCCGTAGAGCTGATCGACAAGCTCGCGTAGGTCCGCCCGACACCGGTCGGTCCACTCGTCCAGGTGCCGGCGCATCGACTCCACCGTGAGTGGGACGATGGGTTCCGTCTCGAAACGCTCGTGCCATGCCTCAGTGCTCACCGATATGCCTCGGCGGTCACGGATGTAGGCCATGGCGAGGATGTGACCGCCTGGTCGGCCCAGCTCGTACGCCTCGACGTGCACCGCATCGTCCGTTCTCCCGCTCATGCGGACGATGTAGCCATCCCAGACGACCGCGACGCAGCGAGCCGATTCACCCGTGTCGCCAAGCTCGGAATGGGCCAACTCCAAGACGCCTTCGGGATCGTCACGCACCTCGTACCGGCGACGCCGCTGGGTGCCATCGAGGTAGAGCACGGCCGTGAACGGCGAGAACCCGTCCGGTTCTCGTTCGGCGTCAGCAAGGGCCTCCTGCGCCAGTTCGGCGACGAAGTCGAGGCATGGGTCGGAGAGGTTGTCCAGCCTCAGCGCCAAGAGGTCCATGAAGACAGCAGGATAGCTGGTAGGTGTGGTCAATCTAGTGCCCACTGTGGACACCCTGGGCTGTAGGCGTGTCACTCCGGGGCGTGGCCATCCATGACAGTGAGCATCTTCGCGCGTATCGTGTGTAGCGTGGCCGAAGACGGCACGTACCGGCACGATGCGCACATGAGGCGTGAAACGGCCACCGATCCCACCCTGGACGATGTGCTGCGCGCTGCCGGTTTCGAGGTCACGGACGCCGGTCGGGAACGGTGGCGGCGCCAGATCGCACAGCCCATCCCGGCGGCGGCGGTGGAAGAGGCTCGACAGTGGCTCGAGCGCGCCCGAGATAGTGGCCGGGCGGCGTGACTGACACCGCTGTCGTGTACGACGACTCGGCGCTGATGGCGTACGCGCATGGGCAGATCGGTGCGGCGGAGCTGATCTCCGAGGTCAACGCCGAGGGTCGCTACGTCGGCGTGCCGTCGACATGCCTGGCCGCCGCGCTGGCCGAGCTCACCGACGAGTGGGACATCATGCAGCTGATGCGGCTGGTGCGTACCGAAACCGTCGTCATCCTGCCGCTCGCGGCCCACGATGCGAACGGCGATCCGGCGGAGGCGGTTCGTCAGGTGAGCGAGTTCGCTCGTCTTGCCGACTGCGAACTCACGGTCGGCCACGCGGTTGCCGAGGCAATCGCGCATCAGGCCTACTACGTCACGGCCAAACCAGGGCGCGCCATGGAGGCTTTGCCGCCGAGTTGGCCGATTCTGGACCTCAGCCCGGTACGGCTGGTGAGTGACCTGATGGGCGTCGCTCCCGTGGCGACCACGACCGCCCGGCCCGCGCTGTCGAGTGAGGTCGACCAAGGGGCCGGCGAACCGGACGGCGAAGCGAAGATGCCATCGGCTGTCCAACCGATGCTGGCCACGCCGGGTCCGGTACCGACATCCGGCGAGTGGGGGTACGAGTTCAAGTGGGACGGCGTCCGCACGATCGCCTATGTGGACGGTGGCGAGGTGAAGCTGTTGACCCGTACGCACGATGACGTCACCGAGACGTATCCGGAGCTGGCCGTGCTGGGCAGGCTGTTCGCCGACCGTCGAGTGGTGCTCGACGGGGAGATCGTCGCGCTGGGCCGCAACGGCCTGCCCAGCTTCCCGGTACTTCAGCAGCGGATGCGTACCCGCCGGCCGACCAACCACCTGCTTCGCACGTTGCCGGTGCGGTTCTACGCATTCGACCTGCTCTACCTCGACGGCACCGACTTCATGCCACTGTCCTATGTGGAGCGTCGCGATGCGCTGCAGCGTCTCGACGTGTCCGGGGACACAGTGGACACTCCGCCGTACTGGACCGGTGACGTCGGCTCGGCCCTGATCGCCACAGCCCGCGAGCTGGGACTGGAGGGCGTGATGGCCAAGAGGCTGTCGTCCCCGTACCAGCCCGGCCGCCGGTCGCCGGCCTGGGTCAAGACGCCGCTCACCCGAACGATCCAGGTTGTCGTGGGTGGCTACAAGCCAGGGGGAGGTCGTCGGGCCGGAACGATCGGCTCCCTACTCGTGGGCATGTACAAGCCCAACGGCGAGCTGGCGTACGTAGGGAACATCAACGCCGGTCTCAGCGAGGCCACGCTGCGCGACCTCCACGAGCGCCTGGACGAGCTGCGGGCGCCGGCGTCCCCGTTCGACGAAGCGGTGCCGCGCGATCACGCCCGGGAGGCCCACTGGGTACGTCCCGTCCTGGTCGCCGACGTCAACTTCCGTTCCTGGACGGTCGACCGTCGCCTGCGCCAGCCGTCGTGGCAGGGACTGCGCAGCGACGTCGAGCCCGCTGACGTGCGCCTGCCGCAGTGACCCTGCCTCAGTCGTCCTCTGTATCGGCCAGCGAACGCGGGAAGCGCGTTGGCGAGAAGGACATCGCCCCCGCGGGGACCATCCACGGGAAGGCGATGACCGCGAACCGCCCGGCCAGTACGGCCGGATCCTCCCGCTTGAGCTCGAGGGCCCGCTCCGGACCGACGTTGAAGATGGACAGCCCGCGGAACTCGCGGTCCGCGGAGCCCACCAGCGGTCCGGCCGCGAGCAGATGACCAGCCTCGTGCAGGTCGGCCAGGAACGCCAGATGCGCGTCCTGCAGTGCCGCGGCCGCCTCGTCGTCGAGCTGCGGTGCGTCAGGACGCAATACCAGCAGAGTGACCGTGTATGTGTCGAATAGCACGGGCGGATGGTACTTCGCCGGCAGTCAGCTCCCGGTCTCGTCGACCAGCTTCGCATCGGCGGCGTTACGGCGGACCGAGTCGATGCCGTTGAGTGCGCTGGCCTTCGACTCGTACGCCTCACCGACTGCGATGATCTCACCGTTGCCGGCCTTGAGCCGGAACCGGAACTTGCCCTGCTTGTCCTTGTACAGCTCGAACTTGCCTGCCACCGGGCACCTCCGGTTCGTAGCCGATCGTCGCAGCCACGGTAAGGGCGCCGTGGTACCCCGGCAAGGAACCCTGCCGTCGTGTCTCGGACAGTGGCCACCGTGACCGGGGCGGGCGCCGCGAACTGTCGCCAACCGGCCTGGTCGTCCCCGTAACCGCTTCCCGGCTCGACCCGGCCCGTCGGCCGCGGACATCCGCCCCCGGCCCACCCCGGCTACACCGAATACCCAGATAGACTCTGAGCGTCCTCGATGTAGTGGTACAAGACGATTGACCGTCTATTCACCGTCGACTTGGGGGTTCATGGCGGTGGCTGAAACGCTTGCCGCGGTGTTACGGGTGCTGCGGGAGCGGGCGCTGCTGAGCCAGGAGGAGCTGGCGGCTCGGTCGGGGGTGAGTGTGAGCACGGTCCGCGCCATCGAGTCGGGCCGGATCGGCCGACCCCGCCTGGCCTCGGTACGCCGGCTGGCCGACGCTCTTGCCCCGGCCGGGCAGGACCGACTCCGGCTGCTGTCCGCCGCGCAGCGTGAGACCACCGACGCCGACTCACCGACGGCAAATCAACGGATGGTACCGGCGCAGCTACCGGCCGCGGTCGCCGGCTTCTCCGGTCGCGAGGCAGCATTGACGACCCTCGATGGGACGCTGGCCGCGAACGGGTCGGCGCCGGTGGTGGTCTCGGCCATCGCCGGTACCGCCGGCATCGGCAAGACCGCCCTGGCCGTGTACTGGGCACACCGGGTCGCGGATCGCTTCCCGGACGGGCAACTGTACGTGAACCTGCGCGGGTTCCATTCCGATGGTTCCCCACTGGACCCGGCGGTCGCGCTGCGTACCTTCCTCGACGCCCTGGCCGTACCGCCGCAACGGATCCCCGCCGAGCTCGACGCGCAGGTCGGCCTCTACCGCAGTCTGCTCGCCGGCCGGCGGGTGCTCGTGCTGCTCGACAACGCGCGCAGCGCCGACCAGGTGCGACCGCTGCTGCCCGGCGCCGCGGGCTGTCTCGCCGTGGTCACCAGCCGGAACCAGCTCACCAGCCTCGCCGTCACCGAAGGCGCCCGGCTGATCGCGCTCGACCTGCTGGGCGACGCGGAGGCGTACCAGCTGCTGGCCAACCGCGTCGGCATGGACCGCGTGGCGGCGGAGCCGGCCGCGGTCGACGAGATCATCGACCGGTGCGCCGGGCTGCCGCTGGCGCTGGCCGTGGTCGCCGCCCGGGCCGCCGCCCGGCCGGGGGAGTCGCTGTCCCGGCTGGCCAGCCAACTCCGCCGGCCGGACACGGTGCTCGATGTGCTGGCCGGCCCGGACGCCGGTACCGATCTGCGAACCGTGTTCTCCTGGTCCTACGCCAGCCTCGGCCCTGCCGCCGCTCGCCTGTTCCGGCTCCTGGGCCTGCATCCCGGGCCGGATCTGGGCGCGGCCGCGGCGGCCAGCCTCGCCGGCATTCCCGTACCGGACGCGAACGGTCTGTTGGCCGAGCTGATCACGGCACAGCTCGCCGCCGAGGCGCACCCCGGGCGCTACTCGCTGCACGACCTGCTCCACGCCTATGCCGAGGAGTTGGCCGATGCCACCGACCCGGAGCCCGAACGGCAGGCGGCCATCCGCCGGCTGCTCGACCACTACCGGCATACCGCCGACGCCGCCGACCGGATCCTGAACCCCGGCCAGGTGCCGCTCACCTTGGACCCTGCCGCCGCGGGCGTCGCCCTCGTACGGATCGACGGACACCACGAGGCGCTCGACTGGTTCACGACCGAGTACCCAGTCCTGCGAGCCGCCGTCGAGCTGGCGAACGGCCTGGGGTTCCACTGGCATGCCTGGCAGCTCGTCTGGTTCCTCGGCACCTTCTTCGAACTGCAGACGCGCTGGCCGGACTGGGTCGAGCTGGGACGCGTCGCGGTCGACTCGGCACAGCGATCCGGGGACCCGATGGGTCAGGCCCATGCCCATCGCAGCCTCGGCTACGCCCACTTCCGGGTGGGCGACCTCGAGGCCGCACGTGACCACCTCACCCGGTCGGTCGAGATGTTCAGCCAGCACGGGGACGAGCGAGGGGCGGGGCACGGTCACCGCCTGCTCGGCCAGCTGTACGAGCAGCAGGGCGACCTCGAAACGGCCTTCGAGCATGTCCAGCGCGCCCGCGAGCTGTTCCGGGACAGCGGTCATCGGGCCGGGTACGCCAACACACTCAACGGCCTCGGCTGGCTGCACATCCAGCGGGGCGATCCCCGGCCGGCGCTGGCCTACTGCGAGGAGGCGGTCGCGATCTACCGCGAGCTCGGCAGCGGGATGGGCGAGGTCCAGACGCTGCACAGCCTCGGTACCGCGTACCACCGCCTCGGCCAGTATCCCGATGCGATCGCCAGCTTCGAGCAGGCACTCGTCCTGGGACGAAGCCTGGGCTACCGCCCGTTCGAGGCGACTACCCTCGCCGATCTGGGCGACACGTACGAAGCCGCCGGCGACCGGGACGCCGCCCGCGACGCGTGGTCCCGGGCGTACGCGATCCTCCGCGAGCTGGACCATCTCGACGCGGACCGGATCGAGGCGAAGCTCGACGCCAACCCATAGATTTCAGCTTCGCAGAAACAACACCTGGGTCAGTCCGAGGCTGGCGGCGGGTGATCCCGCACCCAGTTCGTGCGCTCCTCGTAGGCTCTGGCCAGTTGCAGCACGTCGGTGTCGGCTCTCGGCCGGCCGATGAGTTGGATGCCGGCCGGCAGGCCACGGTCGTCGAATCCGGCCGGCATGCCCAGCACCGGCAGGCCGGTCATCGACCAGGGTGCCACCGTCTCCATCCAACGGTGATAGCTGTCCATCGGGCGGCCGTCGACCTCGCGCGGCCAGTGCACCTCGAGCGGAAACGGGAAGACCTGCGCGCTCGGCGCGATGACGAAGTCGTACGTGTCGAGGAAGCGCAGCGCTGCGTCGTACCACTCGGTACGCGCCACCTCCACCCGGGCCACGTCCAGCGCGCTCAGCCGCAGTCCGTGCTCGATCTCCCAGACCAGCTCGGGTTTCAGCTCCGCCCGCGTGGTCGGGTCGGCGTAGAGGTCGTGCCGCTTCAGCGCGCTCCACCGCCGCCACGTCACGACCATGGACCAGATCCGTTCCGGCGGGTAGTCGGGTACCGCCTCCTCGACCTGACAGCCGAGATCCTCGAAGACCTTCGAGGCCGCTCGGCATATGTCGAGCAGGCCCGGTTCGGTGGCCAGGTAGCCGCCGAAGTCACCGACCCAGGCGATGCGGACGCCACGCCAGTCCCGCGCCGGTGTGTCCGGCGCCGTGAACGCTCCGGCGCCGAGACTGAGCGGGCAGCTGTCATCCGGCCCGGCCAGCACGGTCAGCAGCGCCGCCACGTCGTCCACGGTGCGCCCCATCGGCCCTACCACCGACGGATGCGCCACGAACCCCACGGTGGGGACACGGCCGTACGACGGCCGGAAGCCGAGCACATTGCAGAACCCGGCCGGGTTGCGCAACGAGCCGAGGTAGTCACTGCCATCCGCGACGGGCAACAACCGTAGGGCCAGGGCGGCCGCGGCACCGCCGCTGCTACCGCCGGCCGTGCGGCTGGTGTCGTACGGCGTAGCGGTCGCCCCGAACACCCGGTTGTAGGTCTGCGAGCCGAGGCCGAACTCCGGCACATTCGTCTTCCCCACGACGATCGCGCCGGCGTCCTTGACCCGCCGCACGAACAGGTCGTCGATGTCGGCGACCCGCCGCGCGTAGATGGGGGAGCCCTCCGTCCACAGCAGACCTTCGGCGGCGGCCAGATCCTTCACCGCGAACGGAAACCCGTGCAGCCAACCGAGATACTCACCACGCGTGAGCTGATCGTCTCGCGCCGCCGCCTCGCGCAGTAACACGTCCGGCTCCCGCAGCGCCACGATCGCGTTCACGCTCGGATTCAACGCCTCGATCCGTGCGAGGTACGCGCTCATCACCTCGACGCAGGACACCTCCCGGTGACGGATCGCGTCCGCGAGGTCGACGGCGCTGAACCACGGCATACGAAACACAGTATGTGCACGCGAGACTGAACGGCCAGCCAACGCTGATACGTGCTACTCCTTTGGGGCTTACTGCGGACAGGACGTCTCACGGCGCGATCGTGACGGTAGATCGGGCCGGTGTACCGGCGGTGTGCTCGCGGTAATACGGCCGCGCAACGAGGCCTGCAACCACGGTTGCGTTGTAACCACGGTTGCACTAGACAGTGGGGATGCGGCAGTCATCACTCTGGCGGCACCCGGACTTCCTCCGCTTCTGGGCCGCCGCCTCCGTCAGCCTGGTCGGCGACGCGGTCACGCGCCTGGCGCTGCCATTGGTGGCGATCACCATCCTCGACGCGACCCCCTTGGAGGTCGGCATCCTCGGCGCCGCGCAACTGGGGCCGTTCCTGCTCATCGGCTTACCGTCGGGCGCGATCATCGACCGGATCGGACGGGTGCTACGCCTCATGGTCTTCGCCGACGTGGCGCGGGCCGTTGTCCTCCTCTCCGTGCCACTGGCCTACGCGGCCGGCATGCTCTCGCTCGTCCAGCTCTACGCGGTCGCGTTCACGATCGGAGCGCTCTCGGTCTTCTTCGACAACGCATCGAGCGCGTGCCTGCCGAGCCTGATCGAGCGCCCGCAACTGGTCGACGGCAACAGCAAGCTCGAGGTGAGCCGGTCGAGCGCGCAGATCGCCGGTCCGGGCCTGGCCGGTGTGTTGATCGAGCTGACCTCGGCTCCCGCGGCGCTGATCGCCGACGCGGTCAGCTTCCTCGCCTCCGCAACGCTCATCATCGGCATCCGCCAGCCGGCCCGCGCCGCCGGGGCGCCGCCGAAGGGTCTGCGCATCGGAGCCCTCGGCCGCGAGGTGGTAGCGGGGACGCGCTACCTCCTGCGTCACCCGGACCTGCGCGCGATCGCGCTGACGACTACGACGGCGAACTTCTTCCGCAGCTCGCTCGTCGCGGTCCTGCTGATCTACCTCGTTCGCGAGGCGGGTGCGTCCCCGGGCGCGATCGGGCTCGCCCTCGCCCTCGGCAACGTCGGCTTCCTGACGGCCGTGCTGGTCGTGCCAGCGGTCACGCGACGACTCGGCCTCGGTCGAACGATGCGCGTGGCGGTCTCCGCCTTCGGCCCCGCCGCTCTGCTCGTGGCCGCGGCACCGCCGCGCTGGGCCGTCGTAGCGGCAGCCGTCATGGTGCTCGTCGACAGCTTCGGCATCGGCCTGCACGGCGTGAACCAGGTAAGCCTGCGTCAGGCGGTCACGCCGGAGCCGCTGCGCGGGCGGGTGGCGGCGACGCTGCGCCTGGGTCTGATGGGCGCGATACCGCTGGGCACTTTGTTCGGCGGTGCACTCGGTACCCTCACCGGCCTCCGGCCGGCACTGTGGATCGCGGCAGCCGGGATGTTCCTCGCCGCCGTACCGTATGCCGTCTCGTCGACCGGCCGGCTCACCGTGCTGCCCGAGCTTGCGCTCGAATGACTCAGGACGAGGTCGCGACGAGCCAATCCCGCAGGTGGCGTTCACCGAGGCGAGGATTCTCACCGGGAACGAGGCTGTCCCGGCCGAGTTCGGCTCCGAAATAGGGCGCGTGGGTATCCGCGACGACCTCGCGTGGGTCGTTCTTCGCGCGCAGGAAGTCGCGGATCAGCTCGTCGAAACGGAACCGTTCCGGTCCGGCGATCTCGATTCGGCCGTCCAGCGGCGGGCCGACCGACACCTCGGCGACTACGTCGGCGACGTCGTCGGCCGCCATCGGCTGGAACAGCACGGGCGCGATCCGTACCGTGTCGCCTTCGGTCGAGGACCGCGCGATGGCGTTGAGAAACTCGAAGAACTGCGTCGCGTGCACGAGCGTGTACGGAATCGCCGAGTCGGCGATCAACTGTTCCTGTACCACCTTCGCGCGGAAATAACCACTCGTGCGTAGTCGCTCGGTGCCGACAACCGACAATGCGACGTAGTGTCCCACGCTCGCCTTCAGCGCCGATACCAGCAGGTTACGCGTCGACGTCAGGAAGAAATCCATCACCGCGGAGTCCTCGAACGACGGCGAGTTGGACACGTCGACCACGGCCGACGCGCCCTCCAGCGCCGCGTCCAGTCCTTCGCCGGTGAGGGTATTCACGCCGGTATCGGGCGCCGCCGCGACAGCATCATGCCCCTGCTGCCGCAGCCTCGTCACGACCTTCGACCCGATGAGCCCGGTGCCGCCAATGACTACAACCTTCATATCGACGCCTTCCCCCGTGACACCAAGTCACCAGCAGCCTCTCACGTCCGGCGGTAGGTGCGACACGATTCCGCGACCTGGAAGCCGGAGCCGACATAGAGGGCGCGGGCGATGTCGGTAACGTAGCTGACCTTCAGGCGGTGGGCACCGCGGTCCGCGAGTCGCTGCAGGCCCTCGGTCAGCATCGCGCGAGCCAACCCCCGGCGCTGGTAGTCGTCCTCGACTCGCATCGGCTCCACCAGACCGACCCGGGTCACCGAGTCGTGCCAGAACAAGGCGTATCCGGCGACCTGCCCGGCGGGAGCCTCCACGGCCAGATCCAGTGAAGGGTCGTAGAGTGAGCACTGGTTCAGCCGTTCCTCCACAGCGGGACCGTTGCGCATGGACATGGGATGTGGCGACCGCGCCCGCTGGCTACGGTCCACGAGGGTGAATCCGTCTGCGACGGCTGCGACGTCGGGGCGATCGCCGGCTTCCATCCAGCAGGTGCCTGACGTGTCGCCGGCCTCGAAGCCGCGATCGGTCAGCAGGCTCCGCAGCTCTTCGTCGTCGTCGCCGACCAGTGTCTCGACCTCGTCCAGGCCCAATGCATCGACCAGCTCCAACCCGCGGGCCACCACGTCATGCAGTGATACGCCCGGTACCGATCCGGTCATTATCGGATCGCACCCCCAGACGCGACCCCAGTCGGTCAGGATCACCGCGGCGACCGGCCCAGCGTCGTCGACCCAGAACAGCTGCTCGACCTCGTCGGAGCGGCGTGGCCGACGCCACCACCATTGCAGGTCGGCCGCCTCCCACAGACCCGCCGACGGATCGGCCAACCGGATCCGGTGCAAGAGCTCGGTCACCAGCGCGATGCACTCCAGACCCGAAACCCGTACCTCCCGTACCGTCACCCGCCGATCCTATGGGTTCACCACGGCGCGGGTGGCGGTGGCGGGTTCACCGGCGGTCGGTCGTTGCACGTGATGGTGTTCGGCACGTACGGCGCGAGCCACGGCGTACCCGGATGGAACTCGTTGTTGTCCACACCGTCGTTGCCGCCGAGATCGATCAGCGAGAACTCGGAGCCGGTCGGTCCGAAGTGGAACGACCCGCAGTTGTTCACGCCCCAGTGGCCGACGTTTCGCACGTCGACGTTCTCGAAGGACGCCGAGCCGGCCACGCGGGCGCTGACCACGCCGGTACCGGTACCGTCGACTCTGATGTCCTTGAATGTGACATTGGTGATCGAGTACAGGTCCTTCACCGCGAACTCGCTGACCAACATGATGGCGTTGTATGTGCTGTCGAGATAGTGGTCGCCGGTCACGCGGATATCCGCGTCGATGCTCCGCTCCAGCGCGTAGATCCAGATGGCACCGAGACCGATGTTCCAGTTCAGCTCGTACGTGCCGGCGCGGACCACCGTGTTGTCTGTGATCCGAAGGTAGCCGGCGAGTGGCTCGGCGCCGAACCGGGACCCGACCTGGATACCGCTGCCTTCCCGCAGTGGATCGGCGACGAGGTTGTGCGACAGGGTGTTGTCGGTACCGCCGTAGATGGCGATGCCGTTGGCCAGCGTCGGGGTCTGGATGGTGTTGTATTCGAACGTGTTGCCGGTGTTCGCGATGCTCTCCGACCACATCGCCAGCCCGTCGTCGCCGGTGTTACGGATGACGTTGTGCGACACGATCGAGTTCGTCACTCCATTGTGGAAGTTGAGGGCGTCGGCGATCTGATCGACGATGATGTTGTTGGTGATCCGAAGGTTGGTCATCGGCCCGTCGAACCACATACCCACCTTGGTGTGGTGGATGTGGAGGCCGTCGATGGTCGAATCGCTCATCGCCCCACCGACGCCGTTGACCTGGTCGGTGTCGATGCGCTCGCGGACGTCACCCTCGATCGTGAAGCCGGACAGGTGCACGTCGGTACTGCCGCCCACCGATGCGTCCTTGCCGTAGAAGCCGACGCCGCTGTGCACGGACCCGTCCGGCGCGGGTGGGTCGAGGGCTACCTCGTGACCCTTGACGATCGTGTACCAACTGCCGGCGCCCTCGATCGGCACGTCGTCCACGACGATGTGCCGATTCACCTGGTACGTGCCGGGCGGTAGGTAGACCGGAAGGTGGAACCGCTTCGCGAACGCGATCGCCCGTTCGATCGCGGGTGCGGAGTCGCGCCGGCCGGTCGGGTCGGCGCCGAACGCCAGCACGTTGGCCGCGAAGGCTCGCACCCGCGGAGGACCCACCAGGTGGGAGTCGAGCAGATCGATGGCCGTCCAGGCGGCGTTGCTTCCGGCGGGCACGGTGAGCCGCAGCCGGTCTCCGGCGCGGTACGTCCGGCCGAGCAACAGGCGCTGCTCGTCGAAGAAGTGCATCGGGCGGAACGGCGTGGCGAAGGTGGGCGGTGGGTTCGTGGCGGCCGGCACGCACTGGCATTCGGTGACCCACCAGTCCGGGTGCAGGAGGCCGGCGTCGGGGTCGTTGCTGAACGGGTATTGGTTGTACAGCCAGGCGTACTGGGACGTCAGGGTCATGGTTCTGCGGTGCTTGCCGTTCACGGTGACTTCGAGCGGGGCGGTGATGCCGCCACCGCCCGGCGCGTCCGGAATGCTGTAGCGCACGGTGATCGCGTTGGCCGCCCGCGGGAGGGTGAACTCGACGTGCTGGCCGGGCGCGAGGCTGACCGCCATCCGGCCGGATGCCTCTGCCGGCACGGTGTACGCGGCCCGGCTCGGGCCGATGATCGTGCCGTCGGTCGCGGCGTTCTCGGCTTCCTGCTCGACGAAGTCGACGCTGGCGCCACGGCCCGCGACGAGCGACGGATCGAGCGCGGCTCTGGTGACGACGGGTGCCGAGGCGGTACCCGCGCCAACGCCGGCGCTGGCCGTCGTCGCGCCGGCGAGCACGACGATCGAACCGAACGCGGCGGCCGCGAGCCGGGTCCAACGATGTGACATCGAGACTCGTTCCTCTCACGCGAGCGTGAGCTGACACTAGGATCGCCGCACGGTTCCCACAAGACTCTGCAACGAGATTTCGTAATTTTGCTTTGAGCTTACGCATTTGCTGTCGGAATCATGCGCGCGGCGTGCGGCGGCCTCGAGCCCTCAGAAGGCGACCCATTGACGTACACGCATGGCGTCTGCAACATTCTGAGCCACACGTGCAAAAACATCTCTGTCTTGTGGAAGTTCGCGACTAATCCGAGCCCGAGGATCTCCGATGAGACGTTCCCACCTCATGCGCCCGCTGGTGGCCCTGCTCGCCACCGGTCTGATCGTGTCCGCCGGCCCGGCCACCCCGTCGTCAGCGGCGGGTGGACCGAACCTGGCCGCCGGCAAGCCGACCTCGGCCAGCAGTGTCAACGGTCCCTATGCGGCCAGCAATGTCACCGACGGAAATGCCGCGACCTACTGGGAGGGTACGAACGCGGTCTTTCCCCAGTGGGTCCAGGTGGACCTGGGCGCGAGCACCGCGATCGACCAGGTGGTACTGAAGCTGCCACCCGCCTGGGAGGCGCGGACGCAGACCCTGTCGCTGCAGGGCAGCACCGACGGCGCGAGCTTCGCCACGATCGTCGCGTCCACCGGGTACGCGTTCAGCCCCGCGAACGCCAACACCGTCACCGTCAATTTCGGCGCCACCAACACCCGGTTCGTCCGCGCACACGTCACCGCCAACACCGGGTGGCCCGCGGCGCAGATCGCCGAGCTGCAGGTGTTCGGCGTCGGCGCGTCCTCCGGCAACCTCGCGACCGGGCGCACCATGACCGCGAGCAGCACCGTCCAGGTGTACGCGGCGGCCAACGCCAACGACGGCAACCAGGCCACCTATTGGGAGAGCGCCAACAACGCTTTCCCGCAGTGGCTACAGGTGGACCTCGGTGCCACGGTAAGCGTGAACCGGGTCGTGCTGAAGCTGCCCACCGCGTGGGGCAGCCGGACGGAGACGCTGACCGTGCAGGGCAGCACCGACGGAAGCAACTTCGGCACGATCGTCGCGTCG
This sequence comes from Micromonosporaceae bacterium, assembly GCA_035650075.1. GTDB lineage: Bacteria > Actinomycetota > Actinomycetes > Mycobacteriales > Micromonosporaceae > DASSUC01. The sequence goes on from DASRII010000516.1 coordinate 40,959, forward strand.
GCCGGGTACGCGTTCAACCAGTCGACCGGCAACACCGTGACGATCACGTTCGGCACTGCCAGCACGCGGTACCTGCGGCTGCACATCACGGCGAACACCGGCTGGCCGGCCGGCCAGATCTCCGAGCTCGAGGTCTACGGACCGTCCACAGGGGACATCCAACCCCCGACGGCGCCGACGAACCTCGCTTTCACCGAACCGGCGTCCGGTCAGATCCGGCTCACCTGGAACGCCGCCACCGACAACGTGGGCGTGACGGGCTACGACGTGTACGCCAACGGCGTCCTGCGTACGAGCCTGGGCAACGTGCTGACGTACACCGACAGCCAGCCCGACTCGGCGACGGTCAGCTACTTCGTGCGCGCCCGGGACGCGGCCGGCAACCAGTCGCCCAACAGCAACACGGTCACCAGGCAGGGCCAGACCGGTGACACGCAGGCACCGACCGCACCCGGCAACCTGGCGTACACCCTGCCCGCCGCCGGCCAGATCCGCCTGACCTGGACAGCGTCGACCGACAACGTCGGCGTCACCGGGTACGACGTGTACTCCAACGGCGACCTCCGCGCGAGCGTGGGCGGCGGCATCCTCACGTATACCGACAACCAGCCCGACACGGCGACGGTCAGCTACTTCGTGCGCGCCCGGGACGCGGCCGGCAACCAGTCGCCCAACAGCAACACGGTCACCCGGCCGGGTACCGGCGGCGGCACCAACCTGGCCGTGGGCAAGCCGATCGTTGCGTCGTCGTTCGTGCACGTCTTCACCGCGGTCAACGCCAACGACAACGACGTCACCACGTACTGGGAGGGCGCACCCGGCGCGTACCCGAGCACGTTGACCGTCCAACTTGGAGCGAACGCGGTCCTATCCGCCATCACCATCCGGCTCAACCCCGACCCGGTCTGGGGACCGCGCACGCAGACGCTGTCGGTGCTCGGACGGGACCAGGGTTCGTCGACGTTCACGACGATAGTGGCGTCGGCGACGTACAGCTTCAGCCCGAGCGTGGGAGGCAACCAGGTGAGCATCCCGGTCTCGGCGACGGTCGCCGACGTCCGGCTCCAGTTCACCGCGAACTCCGGCGCCACCAACGGACAGGTCGCCGAGTTCCAGGTCTTCGGTACGCCGGCACCCAACCCGGACCTGACCATCACCGGCATGTCGTTCACGCCGGCGGCCCCGGTGGAGACCGACGCGGTCACCGTCTCCGCGACCGTGCGAAACGCCGGTACCGCCGCGTCGCCTGCCAGCTCCGTCAACTTCTACCTCGGCACGACGCAGGTCGGCACCGCGACCGTCGGTGGACTCGCGGCCGGCGCGCAGGCGACGGTGAGCGCGAACATCGGACCGCGCGACGCCGGCACCTACTCGCTGAGCGCCAAGGTGGACGAGGCCAACACGGTCGTGGAGCTCAACGACGGCAACAACTCGTTCACCAATCCGGGTTCGCTCGTGGTGAACCCGGTGGCCAGCTCCGACCTCGTCGCCACCGTCGGCTGGACGCCGAGCAACCCCACGAGCGGCAACACGGTCACGTTCGCGGTGACGATCCGGAACCAGGGCACCATCGCCTCGGCGAGTGGCGCGCACGGCATCACGCTCACCGTGCTCACCGATACGGGCACCGTGGTCCGCACACTGACCGGCTCGTTCACCGGTACGATCGCGGCCGGCGCCACCGCCGGACCGGTCACCATGGGGACCTGGACCGCCGCCAACGGGCGGTACACCGTGCGGGTCGTTCTGGCCAACGACGGCAACGAGCTGCCCATCAAGCAGGCCAACAACACCAGCAACACGCCGCTGTTCGTCGGCCGGGGGGCGAACCTGCCGTACGACATGTACGAGGCGGAGGACGGTACGCTCGGCGGCGGCGCGCAGCTCGTCGGTCCGAATAGGACGGTCGGCGACCTCGCCGGCGAGGCGTCCGGGCGCCGGGCGGTGCGGCTCAACGGTACGGGGGCGTTCGTACAGTGGACGACCCGCGCCGCTACCAACACCCTCGTCACCCGGTTCTCGATCCCGGACTCGGCGGGCGGTGGTGGTCAGAGCGCGACGCTGAACATCTACGTCAACGGCTCGTTCCACAAGGCGGTCAGCCTCACGTCCCGGTACGCGTGGCTCTACGGCGCCGAGGCGAGCCCGAACAACTCGCCGGGCTCGGGACCGCCGCGGCATATCTACGACGAGGCGAACGTGATGCTCGACTCGACCGTGCCGGCCGGCAGCACGATCCGGCTACAGAAGGACGCCGCGAACACGACGACGTACGCCATCGACTTCGTGAACCTCGAGCTGGTGGCACCGCGGCCGAACCCCGACCCGGCCCGGTACCGCGTACCGGCCGGTTTCACCCACCAGGATGTGCAGAACGCGCTCGACGCGGTCCGGATGGATACGACCGGTACGCTGCTCGGCGTCTACCTGCCGCCGGGCACCTACGAGACCGCGCAGAAGTTCCAGATCTACCTCAAGCCGGTCCGGGTGGTCGGCGCGGGAGTCTGGTACACGCGGTTCCAGACGCCGCAATCGCAGGAGAACACCGACGCCGGCTTCCGGGTGGAGAACACGGCCAACGGGTCGACGTTCGAGCACCTCGCCTTCTTCGGCAACTACACCTCCCGCATCGACGGGCCGGGCAAGGTCTGGGGAGAGCTGGTCAACGTGGCCAACCTGACCATCGACGACGTCTGGGTGGAGCACACCATCTGCGCCTACTGGGGCGTACACAACACGAACATCACCATCACCAACTCGCGGCTGCGCGACACGTTCGCCGACGCGGTCAACTTCACCAACGGCACCACGGGCGCCCACGTGGCCAACAACGAGGGCCGCGGCAACGGTGACGACGCGTTCGCGCTGTTCTCGGCCACCGACTCGGGTGCGACCGTGGGCAACAACGGCAACGTGTTCGAGGACCTGTCCGCGACACTGACCTGGCGTGCGGCGGGCGTCGCGGTGTACGGCGGGTTCAACAACGTGTTCCGCAACCTCTACATCGCCGACCAGCTGGTGTACGCCGGCATCACCATCAGCTCCCTCGACTTCGGCTTCCCGTTCATCGGGTTCGGCAGCTCACCCCCGACGAGGTTCGAGAACATCTCGATCATCCGGTCCGGCGGCCACTTCTGGGGCAACCAGACGTTCCCCGCGATCTGGTGCTTCGCGGCGTCGAGGGAGTTCCGGGGGATCCGGGTGTCCGATGTGGACATCACGGACCCGACCTACTCCGGCATCATGTTCCAGACCAAGTACCCGGAGCAGACCCCGGTCACCGACACGGTGTTCACGAACGTCTCCATCACCGGGGCGCAGCGCAGCGGTGACGCGTTCGACGCCAAGTCCGGCTTCGGTATCTGGGCCAACGAGTTGCCCGAAGCCGGTCAGGGTCCGGTGATCGGTTCGGCCACCTTCAACAATCTGCAGATGTCCAACAACTTCATCAACATCCGCAACGTCACGACCACGTTCACGGTCGTCGTCAACCCGTAAGGAGGTGGTGCTACTCGGCTGCCGCGACGCGATCCAGGGCCGGCATGTACACCCGCCAGGGGCCGACGTCGTCGCGATAACCGCGGGCGAGCACCTCGCCGATCTGCGCCACATGGGTGAGATCGTGCGCCACCCAGGAGGAGAGCAACTGCCCGAGTGTGACCTCGCCCAGGTCGGGATGCAGGCCACGCTTTGGCAGGTCGCCCGGTCCGAGGTCCATTGAGGACAATGCCTCGACGCTCGATCGGCGGGTCGCCTGGAAGTCGGCGAGCAGGTCCGTGACCGGCCTGCGCTCCCAGCCCAGCATGGCCACCCGGTCGAAGGGCTGGAAGGAGCGTGCGGTGCCGTGCTCCAGGATCATCCGCGCACGTGGCAACCAGTTGGTGGTGTCACCGTTGAGCAGGTGCCCCACGATGTCGTACGCGCTCCACGTGCCGGCGCCGTCGTTGCGGTGGACCGAGTCGGCCGGTACCTCGGACAGGAGCGTATGTAGAACCTTCGGCGTCGTCGCGAGCGTCGCGGTGGCTTCGGACAGGTTCATTCGTTACTCCCGAGGGTCTTTTCGAACCAGTGGTGGGCATAGGGTTCGTCGTTGAAGGCCTCGACCTCGCGGTACCCCGCGGTGCGGTAGAGCCCGATGGCCTCGGTCAAGCCGCGGTTGGTCTCGAGCCGCAGCGTGTGGATGCCGTTGGCGTGAGCCTGATCCTCGAGCTCGCCGAGCAGGCGGCGGCCGAGCCCCAATCCGCGCACCGAGGAAGCGACCCACATCCGTTTCACGTCGGCGGTCGAGTCGGTATGGAGCTTCAGCGCGCCGCAGCCGACCGGGTCGCCATGCAGCGTGGCGACGAGAAACACCCCGGCCGGCGGCGTCAGCTGGTCGTCGGCCGCGGGAATGCTCCGGGTCGGGTCGAATCCGGAGTCGAAACGCTTGGCCAGCTCGGCGAAGTACGCTCGCAGGCAATGCCGGGCGTCCGGGTCGCGTGGGTCGGAGACCTCGACGCGGACCATCGACGCGATGAGGAGCCGCTCCACGTCGGCCATGGCGCCGGCCAGCCGCGAGCGCTGTTCTTCGGTGAGCGGCTCGAGAATCGAGCAGGCGAGCTCGTCCGAGAGCCGATCCAGCTCGGCCCGCTCCGCGAGGCCCGCCGTCGTGAGCCTCGCTCGGCGTACCCGCGCATCGACATCGTTCGCTTCGATCCGCACCAACCCGTCGTTCTGCAGTAGCTGCAGCAGGCGGCTCAGGTAGCCCGAGTCCAGATCGAGCCGCGAACGCAGCGAACGTACCTCGCTGCCGTCCACGCCGATCTCCCACAACAGGCGCGCCTGCCCGAGCGGCCGGCTCCGGGAGAGGTAGGCATCGTCGAGCGCCCCGATGCGCTGGGTGACCGTCCGGTTGAACCGCCGAACCGCCGTCACCTGGGCCTCGTTCATTCTCTGACTTTAGTCAGAGAACGAATCCGTGCGCCAGGGTCACTTCCCGACGCCGGCGGTCAGGCCTTGCTGGATCTGGCGCTGGAAGATGGCGTACACGACGATCATCGGCAGGATCGTCATGGTCAGTGCGGCGAACAGGCCTGACCAGTCGGCCTCGTACCCCGCCGTCACCGAGATGAGCGCGATGCCCTGGGTGATCGGTCGCTTGTCCGGCGCACCGGAGAGTAGGACCAACGGCAACAGGTACTGCGCCCACTGGCCGATGATGTTGAAGATCGTGACGCTCACGAGGCCGGGTTTGGCCATCGGCAGCATCACCTGGAAGAACAGCCGGGTGTGCGAGGCACCGTCCATAATGGCCGCTTCGGCCACGGAGTCGGGCAGCGACTTGAAGAAGGCGGCGAGGAAGAAGACCGTGAACGGCAGCGAGTACGCGATGTAGACCAGGATCACGCCGCCGTAGGTGTTGAGGCCGATGTACGGGCCGACGACCGGCAGGTCGCCGAGCTGGCGCACGGTGAAGAACAGCGGGATCAGGGCCAGGTACACCGGGAAGGCCAGCCCGGAGACGAACATGTAGTAGATGAGCCGGTTGCCCCAGAACTTGTACCGGGCGAGGACGTAGGCGGCCATCGAGCCCAGCAGCATCGTGCCGAACGTACTGAACGACACGATGATGACGCTGTTGAGCATGTACCGGCCGACGTTGGCCTTCGTCCACGCGCGCGAGAAGTTCTCCCAGCGCAGGTGATCCGGCAGTGTCCACGGGCTGCTGTAGATCTCGGTGGTGTTCTTGAACGACGCCAGGAACGTCCACAGTAGAGGCGCGATCACGATGACCGCCCAGACCAGCAACGCGATGTGCGCGAGGCTCATCAACCCGCTGACCTCTGAGCGCCTCCTGCGGGCCGGGCGCCCGGGCGCGGGCTCCGCCGCCGCCGGGCGGGCCGGTGCCGCCTCTTCCGTCCTGCTCGTCATGCGCACACCTATGAGTACTCGAAGCTTTCCCGGCGGGTGACCCGAAGCGTCAATGCCGCGAACGTCATCGTGAGGAAGAACAGCACCACGCCCATCGCGGCGGCGAGACCGTACCGTTGCTGCTTCATCATCTCGTAGATCTCCACCGGAATGACCGTCGTGTTCTTGTCGGGTCCGCCGTTGTCGATCGACAGCACGGACACGATCGCGAACGCGTCGAAGGCCGCGATGCCCAGGTACACCCAGGCGACCTGCAGGGTGTCCCACAGCAGGGGCAGCGTCACCCGGAAGAACAAGGTGATCCGGCCGGCACCGTCGATTTCGGCGGCCTCGTAGATGTCCCGCGGAATGTTCGCCATGCCGGCGGAGAACAGCACCACGTAGAAGCCGACCGCCTGCCAGACCAGGACGCCGATGATGGACCACAGGGCCAGGTTTGGCTTGATGAGAAAGAAGATCGGACCCAACCCGACGCTGTTCAGCGCCCCGTTGATGAGTCCGGTCGAGTCCGGCCGGTACACGGTCTGGAACAGCACCGCGATGATGGGGATGGCCAGGACCTGGGGGAAGAAGTACACCACCCGGTAGAACTTCGACCCCC
>DASRII010000517.1:0-13015 GCA_035650075.1 Micromonosporaceae bacterium
CCCGGCCTCGGATGTCGCGACCCGTCATCGGGAAGCCGGCGACCTCGTGCCCAGCCTCGAACGACAGCCGGACGAGGCCGGCAAAGCTCATGCCAGTAAGGTCTCCCCGGTGAGCTTGATCGATGAAGTCGAGCGCCATACTCCGAAAGTACATCCATGTAAGTACTGCTCCCAGGTGTACAGCAGGTCGGCGCCCAGCTCCTCGGCCTCGACCGCGGCCCGCCGCAACTCCGCTACGGTGCCATGCTGCGGGTGTAGTTGTATGCCGATGCGTACTCTCGTCATGAGGCCGTACCCTGCGGCCTCCCACTGTGGGAGAGTCAATGTTCCGGATCGGCGAGTTCGCGCGCTTCACCCGGGTGAGCGTGAAGATGCTGCGCCACTACGACGACATCGGCCTGCTCCCGCCCGCCCATGTGGACCGGGCCACCGGCTATCGCTACTACAACGTCGCGCAGCTGCCCCGGCTCAACCGCATCATCCTGTTGCGGGACCTGGGGTTCGGGCTCGACGAGATTGCCGGGCTGCTCGACGAGGACATCGACGACGTGTTCGCCCAACGCGAGCGCCTGCTGATGGACGCGGTGAACCGGGCCCAGGCACAACTGCGCGCGGTACGCGCGCGCCGAGAGCTGATGCGCGACAGCCCGGACCGGTTGCCCGACATCGTCATCCGACCGGTCGATGCGCTGCTCGTCGCGATGGTCACCGGCAACCGCGATGACGACGTGGGCCAGCTGTTCTACCGGCTGGAGTCGTACACCCGCGATCTGCGGGCCCGCGCCAGCCGGCCGCCGCTGACCCTGCTGGCCGACCCGGACGAGGAGGAGTTGACGGTCGCCGTCCCGCTGTCGTGGGTCGTACCGGAGGCGGACGGCATCGAGGTGACGTGGCTGGAGGCGGTACCGGCGATGGCCTGCGCTGTCCACCGTGGAGGGTACGCCGGCCTGCCCCGCCTGATGCAGCAGATGCTGCGCTGGCTCGAGCAGACCGGCGCGCGCCCGGCCGGCCGGATCCGCGAGGTGTACCTGCGCTTCGGTGCCGAACCCGAGCTGGGCCTACCGACCGAGTACCTGACCGGCGAGCGCGAGGACCTCGTCACCGAACTGCAGGTGCCGCTCGCGGTCCGTCGCATGCCCGGCCAGCCGAGGGTCAGGGCGTGAGCCGATTCAGGTCCCGTGGGAACAGCGTGACCTCGCGGACGTTGGCCGCCCCGACGAGCCGTGCCACGAACCGTTCCAGCCCGATGGCGAAGCCGCCGTGCGGTGGCATCCCGTACCGGAACGCGTCCAGGTAACCGGCGAACTGACCCACGTCGGCGTCACCCAGAGCGGCGACGTAGTCGGAGTACCGGTGCAGCCGTTGCCCGCCCGTCACCAGCTCCTGGCCGCGGAAGAGCAGGTCGAAGCTGTTCGAGAACCCCGGCCTGTCCGGCGACGGATGCGTGTAGAAGGGGCGCTTGACCATCGGGTACCCGGTGACGAAAAGGAAGTCGCTACCGTGCTCGCGTCTGGCCCACTCGCCCAACCGCCGCTCGTAGTCCGGCGACAGGTCGGGCTCATCGGCCGGAGCGTCCAGCATGGACAGTGCGTCGGTGAAGTGCAGCGCCGGGATCTCGTCGGGCACCTCGGGGACCGCTACGGACGAGCGAGCGGCAACCGAGGAGACCATCCCCGCTACAGCGTCCCGCAGTACCGCCATCACGTCCCGGTGGTCGTCGATGAAGCCCAATTCTGCGTCGAGCGACGTGTACTGCGCCAGATGCCGTGCGGTGTCGTGCGGCTCGGCCCGGAACACCGGACCCACCTCGTACACCCGCTCGAACACCCCGACCATCATCTGCTTGTAGAACTGCGGGCTCTGCGCCAGGTACGCCGACCGTCCAAAGTAGTCGATCGCGAACACGTTGGCACCGGACTCGGTGGCGGACGCGACGATCTTCGGCGTGTGCACCTCGACGAACCCCTGCGCGTCCAGCGCCGCGCGGAACCCGGCCACCGCGGCCGCGGCGACCTCGTGCGCGACCCGCAAGCGGGGATGCCGCAGGGCCACCGCGGCGTGGTCGAGCAGCATGGGCAGGCTGGCGGTCAACGACGGGCGGTACAGGTCGAACGGCGGCGGCTCGGCGGGCTCGCTCAACAGCGAGATCGCGGGGTCGACGACCTCGACACCGCCGGGAGCAGTGGGGTTGGCCAGAGCGCGGCCGGTCACGGAGACCACCGACTCCTCGCCGAATTCCTCGAGGGCCGAGCGCGTGTTCGGGTCGGTGACGACTACCTGGGCCAGCCCGGTCGCGTCGCGCAGGATCAGAAAGGCGACGGACTTGAGCAGCCGCCGGCGATGGACCCACCCGGCAAGGTGGACGGTCTCACCGTCGTGAGTGGACAGTCGGGCGGCGAGGACCCGACGCATTCGGTACCGTCACGTCAGACACTGACTTCTCCGTCCTCGCAGGTACGGTCGACGATAACAGGGGCGCGGTGTGCGCTCTCCCGATATTCCGGCCCGACGTAGTCCTTGGGCGTCGCGTAGTACACCCGCCGGTCCTCGCTGACGAACGCGACGGCGTACGAGTCCCGCACGAACGTGCCGCCCTCCACTGCCGCTCCATGCGGGGCGAAGTTGGTGTGCCACCGGTGCGGCCGGCTGATGACGTCGACGACGTACGCATCGCCGCACAACTGCGGATCGCTCGAGGCGTACACCCAGATGTTCTTGTGATCTGCGACGACGAGCCGCGACCGGTCGTCGGACAGACCGGCGACGGAGATGTTGTCGACGCCGTGGCCCAGCTCGCCGAGGCGAACGAGCCGGGCCTCGCCGGCCATGGCCGGTGGCAGGTCCACCCGGTAGACCGGCGAACCGTGAGTCTTGGCGACGAGGTAGAGATGCCCGTCCAGCCAGAACATCGCCTCCGAGTTGTACGTCGTGCAGCCCGCGCGAGGGTTGTCCGGAAAGCGGATCGTGTACTCCGCCTCGAGCTCGAGCGCCGAATCGAGCGAAGGGTCGGGTTCGGCGAACCGGTAGAGCCGCTGCTGGTTGACGCAGTTGTTGGCGCCGATCGCGCCGATCCAGATGCTGCCGTCGCCGTCGATCGTCAGCGCCTCCCAGTCCACGTTGGACACTCCCGGCGTGCGGTAGAACGGGAAGAGGTCGTGCCCGCGCACGGCCTGGGGAGCGCCGGTCGCGGAGAGGCGCATAGCCCACAGGGCGGCCCGCGGCGTAGCTGGAGTGGACCCGCCGCCGTCGCGGAGCCAGTAGTAAACGCCGGCGTAGCGGCGGCTGGCCACGAGGCCGGACGCCTCGTTGGCGGGCAGCAGGAAGTCGAGCGGCGGCAGGCCGCCGACCATCGCGAGGAGCACCGCTAGCATCCACATGACACGTATATAACGCTCATAAGATCACAAATCAACCACTGTGGCGCTGGCAACGCCACGGCGGTTCCGGGCGGATTCCGGCGTACGCTGGCGATCGTGACGACCGTGGTGCCCGAGGGCCGGAGACTGCTTCGGATCGAGGCACGCAACGCGCAGACCCCGATCGAGCGCAAGCCACCGTGGATCAAGGTGAAGGCCACGATGGGGCCGGAGTTCACCCAGCTGCGCGGGTTGGTGCAACGGGAGGGCCTGCACACGGTCTGCCAGGAGGCGGGCTGTCCCAACATCTACGAGTGCTGGGAGGACCGCGAGGCGACGTTCCTCATCGGCGGCGACCAGTGCACACGGCGGTGCGACTTCTGCCAGATCGACACCGGCAGGCCGGCGGAGTTCGATGCGGACGAGCCGCGCCGGGTCGCCGAGTCGGTGGCCACGATGGGCCTGCGGTACGCGACGGTCACGGGGGTCGCCCGCGACGACCTCCCCGACGGCGGTGCCTGGCTGTACGCCGAGACCGTCCGCCAGATCCACGCCCTGCTGCCCGGCTGCGGCGTCGAGCTGCTGATCCCGGACTTCAACGGCGACCCGGCTTTGCTCGCCGAGGTGTTCGGCGCGCGGCCCGAGGTACTGGCACACAACGTGGAGACCGTGCCGCGCATCTTCCGGCAGATCCGGCCGGCCTTCCGCTACGACCGCTCGCTCGACGTGCTCACCGCCGCGCGGACGGCCGGGCTGGTGACGAAGTCCAACCTGATCCTCGGCCTCGGCGAGGAACGGGCCGAGGTGTCGCAGGCACTCCGCGACCTCCATGCGGCGGGCTGCGAGCTGCTCACGATCACGCAGTACCTCCGCCCCACGCCGCGGCACCACCCCGTGGTGCGGTGGGTGAAGCCCGAGGAGTTCGTGGAGCTGCGCGAGGAAGCCCTCGAGGTCGGCTTCGTCGGCGTGATGAGCGGGCCGCTGGTGCGATCGTCGTACCGGGCGGGCCGGCTGTACGCAGACGCGATCGCCGCTCGATCGCGCGCGGCCCACTAGAATTCCTCGCATGGCGAAGGCCCCCCAGCAGGAGAAGGTCTCGTTCCGTACGCGACTAAAGCAGATCGGAATGGTCTTCTCATACACGGCGAAGCGTGACAAATGGTTCATCCCACTCGTCGTAGCAGCGGCGGCCATCCCGATCGCGCTGACCGTGCTCGCTGTGGCCATGTGGAGCTGGATCTGGATCCTGATCGGGATCATGGTCACGCTGCTCGCCATATTGATCGTGCTCAACCTGCGGTCCAACACCGCGATGATGAACGAGGCCGAGGGAACACCCGGTGCGGCGGCGGGGATCCTGCAGTCCATGCGCGGCCAGTGGTACGTGCAGCAGGCGGTCACCTCGACGACCCAGATGGACATGGTGCACCTGGTGGTCGGCCGGCCCGGCGTGATCCTCATCGGCGAGGGCCAGCCGCAGCGCGTACGTGGCCTCATCGGCCAGGAGAAGAAGCGCCTCACCAAGGTGATCGGCACTGCCCCGCTGTTCGACTACGTGATCGGCACCGGCGAGGGTGAGCTGAACATCCGCAAGATGAGGATGACCCTTGCCCGGCTACCGAGGCCGCTCAAGGCCCGCGAGGTGATCGCGCTCGACAAGCGACTCAGCGCCCTGGCGGCCCGCCCGCAGATCCCGAAGGGCGCGATCCCGAAGAACATGCGTCCGCCGAAGGGCGCGTTCCGCGGCATGCGCGGCCGCTGACCCCTCGTCGGATCGTCGATCTAGGGCATATTGGTGCCCAGCGGAGATCAACTCACGACGCTTTGCCCTTGATCGGCGAGGGTTCGGCGGAGCGGACGACGGTGCCGGCGGCGCGATCGTGCAGACCGCGGCGATCCTTGTCCATGATCAGCGCGGGGACCACGAGGGCTAGAAGCAAGCCGCGGATCAGACCGCGAAGGGGGCCTACGGGGGCGCCGTCGCGGACCGAGACGCAGCGGATCTTCAGCAGCCACATGCCCGGGGTCTGGCCGAACAGCCCTACGAAGAACGAGTATTCGAACACGAGGATCGCCACCGGTACCCAGGCCACCCGCCTCGGATCGGCCACGAGGCCAGCGATGAGCAGGCAGAGCACCCAGTCCACGAACAACGCGGCGAACCGCCGCAACAGAGTGGGTGCCTCGTCCTCCACCGAGCCTCCTTAACATGACAGAAACAATGGGGACATGCCTGGGCAACGGCGCCTCCGTACCGTCGCGACCAGCCTAACTACCGGTGGATACCTGCCCGTGCTGGCCAAGGCGCCTGGACCTGCGGTCGGCGCAGATCCAGCCCAAGAAACTTCGGAGGACGTGTTGTTCGCCAACCCAGATGAACTTCTGCGATACCTCGAAACCGAGGAAGTAAAGCTCGTCGATGTCCGCTTCTGCGACCTGCTCGGCATCATGCAGCACTTCTCGATGCCCGCCGAGTCGTTCGATCAGAGCATCTTCACCGACGGTATCGCGTTCGACGGTTCCTCGATCCGGGGCTTCCAGCAGATCCACGAGTCCGACATGTTGCTGCTGCCGGACCCGTCCAGCGCGTTCATCGACCCGTTCCGGACGCACAAGACGCTGGCGCTGAACTTCTTCGTCCACGACCCGTTCACCCGTGAGGCGTACACGAGGGACCCGCGCAACGTGGCCCGCAAGGCCGAGGCGTTCCTCGCGGCCGGTGGCATCGCGGACACCGCGTACTTCGGCCCGGAGGCGGAGTTCTACGTCTTCGACTCGATCCGCCACACGACCAGCGCGCACGAGGCCTTCTACCACATCGACTCCATCGAGGGCTGGTGGAACACCGGGCGCGAGGAGGAGGGCGGCAACCGGGGGTACAAGACGCCGTACAAGGCCGGGTACTTCCCGGTTCCGCCGGTGGACCACTACGCCGACCTGCGCGCCACGATGGTGCGGCACCTGGTCGACGCCGGGTTCACGCTGGAGAAGGCGCACCACGAGGTCGGTACCGCTGGCCAGGCCGAGATCAACTTCAAGTTCTCGACGCTGCTGCACTGCGCCGACAACCTGCAGCTGTACAAGTACATCGTCAAGAACACCGCGTGGGCCGAGGGCAAGACCGCGACGTTCATGCCGAAGCCGATCTTCGGCGACAACGGGTCCGGCATGCACACCCACCAGAGCCTGTGGCTGAACGGCGAGCCGCTGTTCTACGACGAGACCGGGTACGCCGGCCTGTCCGACACCGCCCGCTGGTACGTCGGCGGCCTGCTGCACCACGCCCCGGCGCTGTGCGCGTTCACTAACCCGACGGTCAACTCGTACCGTCGTCTCGTGCCGGGCTTCGAGGCCCCGGTCAACCTCGTCTACTCGCAGCGCAACCGGTCGGCCTGCACCCGCGTACCGGTGACGGGCACGAACGCGAAGGCCAAGCGCGTCGAGTTCCGGGTGCCCGACCCGTCCGCCAACCCGTACCTCGCCTTCTCGGCCATGCTGATGGCCGGCCTGGACGGCATCAAGAACAAGATCGAGCCGCCGGAGCCGATCGACAAGGACCTCTACGACCTGCCGCCGGACGAGTTCGCCAGCGTGACCCAGGTCCCCGGCTCCCTGCCGGAGGTGCTCGACGCGCTCGAGTCCGACCACAACTTCCTACTCGAGGGTGGCGTGTTCACGCCCGACCTCATCTCCACCTGGGTCGAGTGGAAGCGGGAGAACGAGATCGACCCGGTCCGACTCCGTCCGACGCCGCACGAGTTCGCGCTGTACTACGACTGCTGACAATCAGCTCTCAGGGCCGGTCCGTCTCGGACCGGCCCTGTCGTACTATCCGCGACGTGAGAAGGTTTCGCACGATCACCCTGTGGGTGGTCGCGGTGGTCGCGACCCTTGCGGTCGTCGTCACGATCCTGGGCGTCTGGGCCGTGCGTCGCGCATTTCCGGAGTACGGCGGCACGCTGCGGCTGCCCGGACTGAGCGCACCCGTGACCGTGTACCGGGACGACCACGGCATCCCCCAGCTGTACGCCGAGAACGCCGAGGACCTGTTCCGGGCGCAGGGGTACGTGCACGCGCAGGACCGGTTCTGGGAGATGGACGTGCGCCGGCACGTCACGTCCGGCCGTACCGCCGAGATGTTCGGCTCCGACGGCGTGGAGACCGATACGTTCCTGCGCACGCTGGGCTGGCGGCGGGTGGCCGAGCAGGAGTGGCAGCTGATCTCCGGAGAGTCCCGCGGGTTCCTCACCGCGTACGCCGACGGCGTCAACGCCTGGCTGCACCAGAACGACGGAGGCGCGGCGAGCCTCGAGTACGCGATCCTGGGTCTGATCAACAGCGGCTACGAGATCGAGCCGTGGGATCCGATCGACAGCCTCGCCTGGCTCAAGGCGATGGCGTGGGACCTGCGCGGCAACATGGAGCAGGAGATCCGCCGGGCGGCCCTCGAGGCGCACGGGCTGGCCCCGCAACGGGTCGACGAGCTGTACCCGGCGTACCCGTACGACCGGAACCTCCCCATCGTCACCCAGGGCGCGGTGGTCGACGGCGCGTTCGATGCCTCGGCGACGCCACTGCCGGCGAAGCCGGGCTCCTCCGGCGCGCCGCTACCCGTGGATACCGCGCTGCTCGACCGGGTCTCCGCCGCTATCGACGCGTTGCCGGTGATGCTGGGCAACGGCGGCCAGGGCGTCGGCTCGAACTCGTGGGTGATCGGCGGCGCGAACACGACCACCGGCAAGCCGATCCTCGCCAACGACCCACACCTGAGCCCCACGATGCCGGGCATCTGGTACCAGATGGGCCTCCACTGTGGATGCGCCTTCAACGTGGCCGGGTTCACGTTCTCCGGCGTACCGGGCGTCATCATCGGGCACTCCGACCGCGTCGCGTGGGGCTTTACGAACCTCGATCCGGACGTCACCGATCTCTACCTCGAGCGGGTGGACGGCGATCGGTACGAAGTGGACGGTCAGATGCGCGACCTCGACAAGCGCACCGAGGTGATAAGGGTGGCCGGTGGCGAGCCGGTGACCATCACGGTACGGGCGACCAAGCACGGGCCGCTGCTGTCGGACGCCTCCGAACAACTCCAGAAACTCCGTGGGCAGAATGCGATCGCGCTGCGTTGGACCGCACTGGACCCGGGCCGCACGGTCGAGGCGATCTTCGCGATCAACCGGGCGCGGGACTGGGAGCAGGGTCGCGCCGCGGCCGCGCTGTTCGAGGTACCGGCGCAGAACATCGTGTACGCCGATGTCGACGGCAACATCGGCTACCAGTCCCCGGGCCGGGTACCGGTGCGGGGCAAGGGCGACGGCAGGCGGATGGCGCCCGGCTGGGACTCGGCGTACGACTGGAAGGGCTTCGTACCGTTCGCCGAGCTGCCCAGCGTCCGCAACCCGGCCCGCGGCTACGTGGTGACCGCGAACCAGGCGGTCATCGGCGCGGACTACGCCCACCTGCTGACGAACGACTGGTCGTACGGGTACCGCAGCCAGCGGATCTACGACATGATCTCCGCCATGCTCGCCGATGGCCGGAAGATCTCGGTCGATGATGTGGCGCGCATGCAGTTCGACAACCGCAACGGGATGGCGGAGACACTCGTACCGGTCATCACGCAGGCACAGCTGACCGGGCCCGCGAAGGATGCCCTGGACCTGTTGCGGAACTGGGACTTCCAGCAGCCCGCAGACGGCGTGGCAGGCACGGCCGACGCGCGTCGGTCGGCCGCGGCGGCGTACTACAACGCGTTCTGGCGGCACCTGCTCGACGGGGTGTTCGACGAGCTGCCGGCCGACTACCGGCCGGACGGCGGGGACCGCTGGTTCGAGGTGGTCCGGACGCTGTTTACGGACACCGCCTCGCCGTGGTGGGACGACAAGCGCACGCCCCAGCCCGACAACCCGGACGACGTGGTGACCGCCGCCCTCGTCGCGGCGAGCGACGAGCTGCGCGCGACCCAGGGGACCGACCCGGCCGGCTGGCGCTGGGGCCGGATGCACCGGCTGAGCCTGGAGAGCCAGACACTCGGCCAGTCCGGCATCGGGCCGGTCGAGTGGCTGTTCAACCGCGGTCCGGCCGCGGTCGCCGGGGGCGACGCGATCGTCAACGCCACCGGCTGGGACGCCGCGGAAGGCTACGACGTCGACGCCGTACCGTCCATGCGGATGATCGTTAACATGTCTCAATTGGACAGTTCACAGTGGATCCAATTGACCGGCAACTCGGGTCATGCGTTCCACCAGCACTACCAGGACCAGTTCGACCTCTGGCGCACCGGCCGGTACCTCCCGATGCGCTGGGACCGACCGTCGATCGAACGCGAGGCAGCGCACACCCTCGTCCTGCGCCCCTAACCGCGCCGAGGACACGGCTAGAAGATGCGGTCTACTACGGCACGGGCGCGGCGGGCTGTGCGCAGGTAGCCGTCGACGAACTCGCCCGGGTCGCCGGCGCCGAGGATGGCTACGACGCCGGCCAGGTCGACGCCGTGCCGGGGAAGCTGGTCGGCTGACCGGCCGCGGACCAGGGTCAGCGCGTTGCGAACGCCGGATGCCAGGCGCCACGCCGCCTCCAGCGCTCCGGCGTCGGCCTCGTCGACCAGTCCCGCCTCGCGGGCGGCGGCCAGGGCGGGCAGCGTACGGGTGGTGCGCAGCCCGGCGACGGTGTGCCCGTGGCGCAGCTGGAGCAGCTGCACCGTCCACTCCACATCGGACAGTCCACCCCGGCCGAGCTTGGTATGCGTCAGCGGGTCCGCGCCACGGGGCAGCCGTTCGGTGTCCACCCGCGCCTTGATCCGGCGGATCTCGGTGATCTGCTCCCGGGTCAGCCCGCCCCCGGGGTAGCGCACCCGGTCGGCGAGCGCCAGGAACCGCTCCCCGACCCCAGGGTCGCCGCAGACGAACCGCGCCCGCAGCAGTGCCTGCGCCTCCCACACCTTCGACCAGCGGGCGTAGTACTGCTCGTACGCGGCGAGGCTGCGGACCAGCGGCCCCTGCCGGCCCTCGGGTCGCAGGTCGGCGTCGACGCCGAGCGGCGGGTCCGATGCGGGTGCCCCGAGCAGCCGGCGCAGCTCCTCCGCGATCGCATGCCCGGCGGCCGACGCGGCATCCTCGGCGACCCCGACCGGTGGCTCGTACACGAACAGCACATCCGCGTCGGACGGGTAGCTCATCTCGCAGCCGCCGAGCCGACCCATCCCGATGACGGCCAACCGTACGGCAGGTCCGTGCTGACGCATGTCCGAAGCGATCCGCAGCGCGGCGGCGAGCGTGGCGTCCGTGACGTCGGCGAGCGCCTGTCCGACGGTGTCGACGTCGATGGCCTGAGCCGGAGCCAGGTCCGAGTTGGCCCGGCTGAGCACGTCCGCGCTCGCGATCCGGAACAGCTCCCGTCGGCGCAGCGCCCGCACCGCGCCGATCGCCGCGTCCGGGTCGCCGTGCCCCGAGTCGATGTGCCGGGCGGCGGCCGCCGCGAACCCGTCTTCGAGCACAGTGGACGGTCGGGGTACCAGCTCCGGGTCGTGGGCCAGCAGCCGCAGCGCCTCCGGGTCGCGGGCGAGCAGGTCGACACCGTACCGCGACAGGCCGAGCAGCCGGGCGAGGCGCAGCGCCACCGGTCCCTCGTCGCGCAGCAGCCGCAGGTACCACGGGCTCGCGCCGAGCTTGTCGGACACCTGCCGGTACGCCAGTAGCCCGCGGTCGGGCTCGGGGGCGTCGGCGAACTCCTCCAGCAGTACCGGCAGCAGCGTGCGCTGGATCGCGGCGGTACGGGATACGCCGCCGGTCAGCGCCTCGAGGTGGCGCAGGGCGCCGACCGGGTCGGCGAAGCCCAGCGTGGCCAGGCGGGCGCGGGCGGCGTCCGGGCCGAGCCGCAGCGACTCGGCCGGCACCTTGGCGACCGCCTCGAGCAGCGGGCGGTACAGCAGTTTGGCGTGCAGCCGGCGTACCTGGGCGGCATGCGCGACCCACTCGGCGCGGAAAGCTCCGATCGGGTCTCGGCGGTAGCCGAGCGCCTGCGCCAACCAGCGCAGCTCGGTCTGGTCCGCGGGAACGGTGTGCGTACGCCGCAGCCGCTGCAACTGCAGCCGGTGCTCGACGCCGCGCAGGAAACGGTACGCGCCGACCAGCGCCTCCCCGTCCGCCCGGCCGACGTACCCTCCCGCTACGAGCGACCGCAGAGCCTCCAATGTGGACGGAGAGCGCAGCGTCTCGTCCGCGCGGCCGTGCACGAGCTGCAGTAGCTGTACCGCGAACTCGATGTCGCGCAGCCCGCCCGGACCGCGCTTGATCTCGCGGTCCCGCTCGGCAGCAGGCACGTTCTCGACGATCCGGCGGCGCATCGCCCGCACGTCGTCGACGGCTTCGGGACGTTCCGCGGCGTGCCAGACCAGTGGCTCCAGCGCGGCCAGCCAGTCATGGCCCAGACCGCTGTCTCCGGCCACCGGTCGCGCCTTGAGCAACGCCTGGAACTCCCAGGTGCGCGCCCACTTCCGGTAGTACGCGAGGTGGCTGGCCAGCGTACGGACCAGCGGACCGCGGCTGCCCTCCGGTCGCAGCGCGGCGTCGACCGGCCACGCGACCTGGCCGCAGATCTCCATCAGCCGGGTGGCGATCGCGGTACCGCCAGCGAGGTCGTCGTCGCCGCGAGCCACGAAGATGACGTCCACATCGGACACATAGTTCAGCTCACAGCCGCCGCACTTTCCCATTGCCACGACGGCGAGCCCGACCGGTGGCCGGTCCCCGGCGGCCAGCTCGTACGCGGCCCGCAGCGTCTCGTCCGCCAGCGTCGACAGGGCTGCCATCGTCCGCTCGATGTCCCGGGCGCCGGTCAGGTCGGCGGCCGCGATCCGGATCAGCTCGCGCCGGTACGCCAGCCGCAGCGCGGGCACACCGTCCACCCGGAGTGGCGAAGCATCCAATGTAGACAGTGACGGTACCTCGCCGGGGTTCGCGACGAGGTGATCGCCCAGTGTGGACGACGCACCCAGCACGGCTACCAGCCGTTGCCGCAGCGCCGGGTCCGTGCGCACATCGAGGCCGCCGCCGACGCGACGGGCCGCTTCGGCAACCCGGTGCAGCTGCCGCAGCGCGAGGTCGGGATCTGCCGCACCCGCGAGCGCGTCGAGCACCGCGGACGCGCCGTCGTCGACGGGGCGCTGGCCGGCGGCGTCCCACAGCCCGAGCACCGGATCGCCGAGCTGGCCGGCCGCCCGGGCCGGGTCCGCGAAGCCGTACCGGGCCAGCCGTCCCGGGGTGCTCGTCGGGCGCGACACGACTACTGCCCGAGCAGCGGAAGCGACCGGTGCGGGGCCGGATCGAGCTCCCCCCGAGCGAGCGCGGCGAACCGGGCCGCGAACGGCTGCCACACCTCGGCGATGTCGTCCATCACCGAGTCAGCGGTCGCGACGACCGAGTCCGGGTCGAGTCCGAGATCGCCCAGCAGCGCCGTGTTGGTCGACACCCAGTCCGCCACCATCGCCGTGTCGCACTCGACGTGGAACTGCGTACCCCAGGCCCGGTCGCCGAGCCGGAACGCCTGGTGCGGGTACCGGGTCGACGCGGCGAGCAGCACGGCCCCCAGGGGCAGCTCGGTGATCTCGTCGTGGTGCCACTGGATCACGTCCGGGGCGAACGGCACCCGCGCGAACA
>DASRII010000518.1:0-6159 GCA_035650075.1 Micromonosporaceae bacterium
GTCGCCCCAGTCCCGGAACGCGATGTTGCGGATGATGACGTTGCTCGACTCGCTGACGTTGAGTCCACAACCGACGATCGCGGCGCCTGAGTTGCCCAGCACCGACTTGTTCGACGCCACCCGCAGCATGCCCGAGCACGAGATGGTGCCGGAGACCCGGATCACCGCCGCGCTGGACGAGGACAGCGCGCTGGTGAGGGCCGACGCGCTGGTGACGGTGGTGGCCGCGGCGTTGCCGCCGCCCGTCGTACCGCCGCCCTGCGTAGCCCAGCCGACGAGCCCGCCCGGTGGCTGCGAGCCGCCGCCGACCGGGATCAGCTGCCACTGCTGGTTCCACCCGTTGAGGTCGGTGAACTGGGAGATCCGCCCGCCATCCGCGGTCGACCACTCCCACACGTCCAGCGCCTTGCCACTGTTGCGGTTGACGAGGCGGACGAATCCGCTGTCCGAGTCGACGAGCCGGAACTGCTGGTTGGTCCCGCCGTTGTCGGTCCACTGCACGACGTTGGCACCGTCCGCAGTGGACTTGGCGAAGATGTCGACGACCTTGCCGCTGTGCCGGGCCCGGAGCCGGTAGAAGCCACCGCCCGCGTCTACGAACTGGAACTGCTGGTTGGTTCCGTTGCTGCGGGCCCACTGCTGGATGCCGGCACCGTCGGCGGTGGACGCACCGGCGACGTCGATCGCTTTGCCGCTGTGCCGCGACACCAGTACGTAGAAGGCAGACGGGTCGACGGTGGCGGCCGACGCCTGCTGCTGCCAGGAGACCGCCACCAGGGTGGTCGCCGCAACCGCGAGACTGGCGACGACCACCCGGGCGACCTTGCTGCGCGCGAAGCCAGGCATGAGAAGTGCTCCCTTCGGAGGACCGCTAGGAAAGCGCTTTCCGGCCCGGCTCTTGTGCAGCATACAATAGTTTAGCGATCCAACCAAGTCCTCAGACGAGGGTGCATGACGTGCCGTTCAGGGTGAAGCTCGACGGTTCGTTGTTGGTGACGTTGTTCCAGTTCGCGATGAAGCCCGCGGTCACCGAGCCGCCGTTGGCGCCGATGACCCGGTTCCAGTCGACGGGCGGCACCACCGTGACGTTGGCACCGTTCTGCGTCGGTACTCCGCCCCACATCTGCGTGATCACCTGGCCGTTCGGGAAGGAGAACGCCAGCGTCCACCCGGTGATGGTCGTACCGCTGGTGTTAGTGATCTTGATTTCGCCCTGGAACGCGCCACCCCATTGACCGACGACGGTGTACGCGACCGAACAGTTGCCCGCGGTCGGGGTGGTGAAGACGACCACCGGGTTCGACGAGGTGGACTGATTGCCCGCGTTGTCCCGCGCGCGCACGACGACCTGGTACGTCGTGCCCGGTGTCAACCCGGTCAGGTTCACCGTGTTGGTAGTGGACGTGGCCAACGGCGTAGTCGTCGTCCCCTGCACGCGGAAGACCGTGTAGCCCGCCAACCCGCTGCAGCCGCTGTCGGTCGACGGCGCCCACGTCAACGTGGCACCGGTGGGCGTCACGTTCGTCACCGTGGGCGGACCCGGCTGCGTCGGTGGTGTGGAGTCGACGCACTGGCTCGTGGTGAACGTGCCGGGCGGTGACGGGTCCGACAGGTTGCCGGCGTTGTCCCGGGCGCGGACGTAGTGGGTGTACTGGGTGCTCTGGCTCAGTCCGGTCAGGTTCACCGAGTTGCCGGTGGTCTGGCCGACGATCGGATCGGTCGCGCCCGCCTCCCGGTACACGTTGTAGCCGGCCAGCCCGCTGCAGCCGACGTCCGTAGACGGGGTCCAGGTCAGCGTCGCGGAGTTCGTGGTGACGTTCGACGCGACCGGCTGTCCCGGGGTCGTCGGCGGCGAGGTGTCGGTACACCCGCCGGAGTTGATTTCCTGCGCGCGGGCCGCGAGATTGGTCGCGTTCGCCGACGGGAACGTGACCCGGAAGCCGTCGAAGTCCGGGTACAGCTGCCCGTCGTCCTGGATTCCGGTGAGGATCCAGACGAGCCAACCCGCCTGGTTCGTGGTGCGGACCGTATTCGTCCACGTGGTGTACGACGAGTCGCGCAGCGACTGGTTCTGGTAGCCGAACTCCTCGAGGATGATCGGCTTGCCGTAGTTCGCAGACGCGGTCGCGTGGTCGGTGATCCACTGGGTCACCCAGTTGACGTCCCGGCCCCAATGGTCCGGGTAGACGTGGTAGGTGCCGAAGTCGATGTTCGGCAATGAGGTCAGTGCCTCGTGGTCCACGCCGTCGGCGGCGTTGTACGGCCAGTCGCTAGGCCGGTTCCAGTCGAGGAAGCCTTCGTCCCCTATGGACACCATGTGGTTCGGGTCGATGCTCTTGATGAACGTCGACATCTCGCTCGCCCAGTCGACGAGCGTCTGCTGGGTACAGGTGCCCGACGTAGGCAGCGAGGCGTTGATGCACCGCGGCTCGTTGGCTAGCTCCCAGGAGAAGATGGCGGGGTCGTTCTTGTACTGCACGCCGGTGATGGTGTTGGTGCGGTTGACCAATGTGGACACCCAGTCGCGGTAGTCGCCCCGGACTCGGGCGTCCGTGTAGAACTGGTCGTGGAACTGCAGGCCGTACCACGTGACGTACTGGTCCATGCCGCCGAAGTCCCGCCAGTTGTTGACCAGCGGCAGGATCAGCTTCACGCCGAGCTGGTTGGCCTTGGCGAGCATGTAGTCCAGCTTCTGCAGGCCGTTGGCTCCGGTGTTGTACACCGGGTTGTTGGCCGTATTGCTCCACCGCTGCATCCACAGGTCGGTGCCCTGCGAGCAACCGCCGGCGGAGTTCGGCCGGTCGCCGCCGCACTCGAGCGACGTCCACGCCCGGATCACCCGGAAGTTCATCGCCACGGCGTCGTTGAACACGTCGTCGACCATCAGCTGCGACTTGTAGTGCAGGTAGTAGTTGTTGGTGCCGCCGAACCGGAACTGCTGCCCGGCCAGGTCGAAGGACGTGCCGTTGCGGGTGACGAACACCGGGCCGGCCTGGGCCGGCGACGGTACAGAGAGGACAGTCACCACACAGAGAACGCCGAGCACCGCGGCGCACAGCCTACGTCGCACAGGAGACCCCCCAGGGACGGTGCCGGGGCGGGCGGTGGAGGGCCGCCCGCCCCGGACTTGGTGGAGGAAGGAAAGTGAAGGGTTATCCAGCCGGGAAGAAGTTGCCGTAGTCGGCCAGGGCCATGGCGAAGTCCGCCTGAGCCCAGAACCGGTGGTACCGGAAGTCCGGCACCACGGTGCCACCGTTCATGAACGCGGTGATCGCCGCCATGCCCGAGCCCGCACCGCCGGTGCAGGTCGGGGTCTGGTCGGTGTTGAAGAAGGTACGGATGCTCAGGAACGTCGACGACGAGTTGATCGGGTTGCCATTGGGCATAGTCCCGCTGAAGCTCGGCGGGACGAACAGACCCTTCTGCTGTGCGCTGGTCCAGACGTCGTTGAAGCGCTCGTAGTCCGAGCGGGTCTCGCAGACCGAGATACCGCGGGTGTCCTTGAGCAGGAGCATCCGGTCCAACAGGCCCTTGGCCGTGTTCTTGGCCGACTGGCCCAGTGGCGTGCTGGTGTTCTCCGGCCGCGCCGCGTAGGCGATCAGCGTACGGGCGTACGCCGCCGCCACGCCGACGTCGCTGTTGCGCGACGTCACGGTCACGTGCAGGCCCGGGTTGGCCGCCGGGTTACCGGTCCCGCTGAAGCTGGCCGACGGTGCGCCGCTCCAGCTCATCTCGCTGGGGATGAGGAAGTTGCTGCCGGTGCCGAGGGTGGTCTGGGAGATGGCCCAGGTCACCCACTTGTCGAGTACCGACTTCGCCAGCGCGTTGCCGGTGAGGAAGTAGTACTCGGCGAGCCGCGACTGGCCCCACGCCTGGAAGCCGAACCACTGGTTCGACGGCGGGTCGTGGTACACCGGGTCGACGTCGTAGGCCATGCCGAAGAACGTCGGCGTGCCGGCCGGCGGCACCGCATAGGCGCCGTCCCAGCTGTTCGTCGCGCCACCGGCGATCGCGCCCTCGTTCGACTGCAGCCAGGCCATGAACTGCACCTGGCGGGTGAGGCTGACCGCCCAGTCGTCGTCGGCCGTCGGCGACAGCGGCTTCAGGGCCGCCGGCGCTGTTGGGTCCGACATCGCCCACGCGGCTACCGGGTTCTGGTAGCCGCCATGGTTGTGGCTGGAACCGATCCGCCACGACCACGCGTTGGCGTTGTCGCCGCCCCAGGCGAAGTACCAACTCAGCAGGAAGTTCGAGCTGCTCTTGCCGGAGCCCGCGGCGCAGGTCGGGTCGGTGCAGGGGTGGTTCTTGAAGTACTTGTCGTAGAACGCGTACCGCAGGAAGTCACCCAGCTTCGCGGCCTTGGCGATGGACGCCGAGATCTGCGACTGGTTGCCCTGTTCGGTGGCCCACCGCAGCGCCCAGTACGCCGCCTCGATGGCCCGCGCGTCGGCGTCGGGGGCGTTGGTGTACCGCCACTGGTTACTGCCGGAGCCCGCGATGAACAGCGGCGGGAAGCCGGTGCCGGACTGGCCGAACCGGCCCGTCTCGCAGGACGGGTGCGGCACGGTCTCCCAGACAGACTCCTGCGGACCGCGCTGGTAGGTGTTCATGTACGTGACGCGCGGTGTGTTGTCACCACACTCGGTGAGGCTCGCGCCGCGACCGTTGCCAAAGCCATACGTGTTGTCCACGTCCAGGATCCAGTGCATCGCGTACATCTGGCGGTTGCCGTACGTCGACTGCAGCTCACCCGCGAGCGGGTCCGAACCGGCGATGACCGTTGTGGACAGTGGCGCCGGGTACTGACTCGGCTGGTTGAACTCCGGCGCGTAGTCGGCCGGGTCGCTCGGGTTGTAGCTGGTCTGCAGACCCGGCTGGCCCGCCGCGGTCGGGATGATGAACTGCTCGGTGATGTTCCACGCGTTGTTGAACGGCACCCAGTTGCCGGTCGCCCGGCCGAACTGCGCCTCGAGCCAGATCCAGAAGCTGAACGCCTCCGACGTGGTCTCGTGACCGTGGTCCGGCGCCTCGACCATCAGGGTCTCGACCGAGTGGTACGGGATCCCTTCCGGTGAGAAGTACCCGTTCGCCGGGTTCTTGATCTTGTCGTACTGGGTCATGAACTCGACGAGGTACTGGTTCTGCGTCGGCTCGTCGTCCACCTCGGTAGCGGTGACGCTGGCCGACGGGATGGGCGCCGAGGTGCAGGTGATGGTCCGCGTCCCGTTGGCGCCGTCGGCGTCCTGGGCCGCGGCCACGGTCACGTTCTGGTTCGTGCCGAAGTTGGCCGAGGTGAAGGTCAGCGAGACCGTACCGCCCACGACGGTCAGGTCCGCGTCCCCGCCGGCGGCGGCCGCACAGGTCACCGTCACCGTGCCACCGGGGTCGGCGGCCAGGTGCACGCCGAACGGCGCGGTCGAACCCTCGGCTACCGGCAACGAGGCCGGGGCCACCACGATCGCCTGCGCCGGGTCGTTGTCGGCCTCGGTCGCGGTGACCGTCGCGGTCGGGATGTTGGTCGCGGTGCAGTTGATGGCCCGCGTGCCGTTGGTGTTGTCGGCGTCCTCCGCCGCGGCCACGGAGACGTTCTGTGGCGTGGCGAAGTTGGCCGAGGTGAACGTCTTCGTCCCGGTACCGGCGACCACCGTGATGCTGGCGTCGCCCGTCGCGGCCACCGCGCAGGTGACCGTGATGGTGGCGGTACCAGGGTTCTGCGACAGGTTCACGCCGAAGTTCGCCTGCCCACCCTCGGGCACGCTGATCGCCGCGGGAGTGACCACAATGGACTGGTTCGGCGGGTCGTTGTCGGCCTCGGTCGCGGTGACGCTTCTCGTCGTGAGGCCGGCCGACGTACAGTTGATCACCCGCGATCCGTTGGTCGAGTCGGCGTCCTCCGCCGCGGCCACGGTCACGTTCTGGTTCGTGCCGAAGTTAGCCGAGGTGAAGTTCTTCGTCCCGGTACCGGCGACCACGGTGATGCTGGCATCACCGGCCGCGTCGACCGCACAGGTGACCGTGACCGTCTGACCGGCCGGCGGCGCGGCCTGCAGGCGTACGCCGAACATGTTCTGACCGCCCTCGGGCACGCTCAGCGTCGCGGTACTCAGGACGATGGCCTGACCGGGGTCGTTGTCGGTCTCGGTCGCGGTGACGTTGACC
>DASRII010000519.1:0-2567 GCA_035650075.1 Micromonosporaceae bacterium
GAACGGCACCCGCGCGAACAGCGGGTCGGACTCGGCCACGTCCCGTCTGGCCACCAGCGCGGCGCCGATCTCGGGACCGGCCGGGCTGCGTTCGACCGTGCCGCCGTGTGCGGACGCGAGGAGTTGCCCGCCGAGGCAGACGCCCAGCGCCGGTACCCGGTACCGCACCGCCTTGCGCAGCAACCGTTCCAGTGCCGGGAACCAGGGTGCGCCGGGGGTTCCGTCGGAGGCCGGGTACGCCTGCTGGTCACCGCCGAGCACGACCAGCGCGGAGTACCCGTCGAGGGTCTCCGGCAGTTCGTCGCCCGCGTACGGGCGCACGACGGCCAGCTCGAGCCCGGCGTCGACCAGCCACTCCCCCAGCCGCCGAGGATCGTCGGTCGGATCGTTCTCGATCACTAGCGCCGGGAGCTTGCGGTTCGGCGTAGTCGACAGGGCACCCACGAAACGAGGCTACTGTGTAGGCCGATGACGACTCTGCTCCGGCGCCCACCGGTACTGCGCGAAAACGACCTGGTCATGCTCGTATCGCCGGCCGGACCCACTCGGCCCGAACGGGTGTCGCGCGGGATCGAGCTGCTGACCAGCTGGGGCTTGCGGGTGGCGGTCGCGCCGCATGCGTACGCCCGCACGGGTTTCCTCGCCGGCAGCGACGCCGAGCGGCTCGCGGACCTGAACGCGGCCCTCGCCGATCCGGCCGTCCGCGGGGTGCTCTGCACCCGCGGCGGGTACGGCGCCCAGCGCCTCGTCGACGGCATCGACATGGCCGCGGTCGCGGCCGACCCCAAGGTGGTGGTGGGTTTCTCCGACATCACCGCCGTCCAGCTCGCGCTCTGGCGGGGCGCGCGGCTGGCGACGGTCCACGGCCCGGGCGCGGCCTGGCTGGACGAGCGCACCGGACCGGCGTCGGTCGAGTCGCTGCGGATCGCGCTGATGACCCGCGAGCCGGTGATCGTGAAGCGGGAGCCCGGCGAGGACACGGCGGCCGTGTCGGTCCCCGGCCACGCGGGCGGCATCCTGCTGGGCGGCAACCTGTGCCTGCTCGCCGCCTCGATCGGTACGGCGGATCTCCCCGACCTGTCCGGCGCGATCCTGCTGCTGGAGGACGTCGACGAGCCGCCGTACAAGGTCGACCGGATGCTCACCCACCTCCGCCGCGCGGGAGCGTTCCGCGGCCTCGCCGCCGTGGCGGTGGGCCAGTTCACCCGGTGCGCGGACGACTGGCCGGTAACCGTGGTCGACGTGCTGGTCGACCGCCTCGGCGACCTCGGCGTGCCGGTGCTCGGCGGGCTGCCGATCGGGCACGGGGCCGGCCAGCTGACCGTGCCGCTGGGCGTGCCGGCGGTGCTCGACGTCGAAGCCGGCACGCTCACCGTGGAGCCCGCCGTCAGCTGACCTGCGGGTGTGAAAACGCGCAGACGGGGGTACTCGCCGAGGCGAGATCTCGCAGGAGGTGCATTGTGGTACGAATTCCGGTCGCCATGAGAAGCTCAGATACCGACACTCTAGACAAAGACCGCACAGAAGTTGTCCCCACTGCTGACGGCGATCGGACCGTCACCCGGCCCACGCCGACGGCTCCACCCGCGACGCCGGCGCACAGGGTCACGGGCGTTGCCACCCCGGTCACCCCGGTAGCCCGGCCCCGGGCCAGTGGCCTCGCGATGCTGAGCCTGATCTTCGGCCTCGGCGGCGCGTTCCTCGTGCTGACCGGTGTGCTGGCCGCGCTCGGCGTGGCGGTTTCGGCGCTCGGCCTACTGTTCGGCATCGGCGGCGTCTCCGCCACGCGGCGGCGGCACGTCGCCGGCCGTTTCGAGGCACTGCTCGGGACGATGATCTCGCTCGGCGCGATGGCCGTCGGCGTACTCGCGCTGAGCGACCTGATCCCGTGGCTGGACCCGAACACGAACTACGTGACCCAGCTCGACGACTGGCTCGTCGCGCGGATGCCGTGGCTCGATCGGTTCTAGGAAGTCAGAGTGCTTCGAGGTACCGCCGGCGTTCGTAGGGGGTGACCTCCCGGCGGTACTCCTCCCACTCGGAGCGCTTGTTCTTCAGGAAGAAGTCGAAGACGTGCTCGCCGAGCACCTCGGCCACCAGTTCCGACTGCGCCATCACGTCGATGGCCTGGGCCAGGTTCTCCGGCAGCGTCTCGTACCCCATAGCCCGCCGCTCGGCGTCGGACAGCGACCACACGTCGTCCTCGGCGCCGGGCGGTAGCTCGTATCCCTGCTCGATGCCCCGCAGGCCGGCGCCGAGCATGACGGCGAACGCCAGGTACGGGTTGCAGGCCGAGTCGAGCGAGCGCACCTCGACCCGGGCCGAGTTCGGCTTGCCGTAGGCCGGTACCCGCACGAGCGCGGACCGGTTGAGGTGCCCCCAGCAGACGTACGCCGGTGCCTCGGTGATCCGGTCGGGTAGCGCCTGCGGGAACAGCCGCTTGTACGAGTTCACCCACTGGTTGGTGACGGCGGTGTACTCCCGGGCGTGCGTGAGCAGCCCGGCGATGAACGCCTGCGCGACCTTGGACAGCTTCAGCGGGTCGCTCGCGTCGTGGAACGCGTTGC
>DASRII010000520.1:0-5601 GCA_035650075.1 Micromonosporaceae bacterium
GAACTGCCAGACCGCCAGCGCCACGATCACCAGCAGCGCGTACCGCGGGGAGGATACGAGATCCCCGAAGATGACCCGCCAGACCAGGGCGACCGCCACACTCGCGCCGAGCAGCGACGGCGCGTAGAACGCCGACCGGTAGAAGCCCTGGGCCCGGCTGGCCCGGTTGAGCAGCAACGCGACGGCGAGCGCGGCCACCAGTTTCAGCGGGGTGGAGATGAGCACGTACCGCACGGTCACCCAGACCGCGGCGACGAAGCGCGAATCGTCGGTGAACAGGTTCCGGTAGTTCTCCAGGCCCACCCACTCCGGCGTGGTGAACAGGTCGTAGTCGGTGAACGACAAGTAGAGCGAGCCCAGCATCGGGCCGACCGTCAGCAGCAGCGCACCCAGCACCCACGGGGACAGGAACAGGTACGCGATGCCGGGGCGCTCACCGTACCGTCGACGTTGCCGCTCGCGCGACGCCCGGACAACGTCGCGCGAGCCGAGGACCTGGACGGCCATGCTATGTGGAGATGGCCTTCTGCGCCTCCGCGATGAACTTATCGGCGGCTTGCGCGATCGTGGATCGCTCGAAGATCACGTCGTCGTAGACGCGCTGGAACGTGGACTTGACCGTGCCGGCGCCCTTCGGCGGTGGCGGCGGCGCGGGCTCGAGCTTCGCGGCGACCTGCTGCTCGAACTGGAACCCGACGGCGGGTGGTCCGCTCAGTGTGCCGCCGACCTGCTCGCGGATCTGCGCGTTGGCCGGTAGCCCCCGAGACATACCGAGAATCTTGCCGGCATCGGCGTCGTTGATGAGGAAGTTGATGAGCTTCGCCGCTTCCGGCTTGTGTTCGGACCGCTTGGACACGCTGAACATCATGGCGGGTTTGGCGTACTGCCCGATCTTCCCGGTGTCGGTGGGGAACGCCGCCAGCTTGAACTCGCGGCCCAGGATCTCCCAGCTCTTCGCGGTGAAGCCGCTGTCGTAGCCGAACCCGGCGGACGCCTTCTTCTGCGCGACCGGGTCGTTGGCCTGCGAGCCGTCCATCTTCGTGGTCAGCTCCGCCGGGGTCGACGCGCCGCTGCGCCGCATGCCGTCGGTCATCTGCCACCACTGCGCGACCTCCGCCGCGGTGCAGCCGAGCTTCCCGTCCGGTGTGTAGAGCTGCTTGCCCTGCTGGCGCAGCCAGACCTCGAACCAGTCCTCGATGCCACCGAAGTCGCCGAGACCGCGCACGGCGCCGCTGGTGGAGTCGCTGACCTTCTGCGCGGCGGTCTTCAGGTCGGTCCACGTCCAACCGTCCTTGGGCGCAGCCGCTCCGGACTTCTCCCACTGCGCGAAGTCGTAGCTGAAGACCTGCGTGTTCTGGGTCGGCGGGATGCCGTAGAGCTTGCCGTTGATGGTGCCGCCCGAGAGCAGTTGCTGGGTTACGCCGGCCGTGTCGACCTGGGACGGTCCACTGTCCAGTTCGGACAGTACGCCGCGGTCGGCGTACTCGCGGACGTACCGGTAGTCCATTTGCAGCACATCGGGTGCACCGCCACCCGCGATCTGTGTGGTGAGCTTCTGGAAGTACGCGTTGAACTCCGCGTAGGACGTCTCCACCTTGATGGTGGGGTTCTTCTGTTCGAACAGGTCGATGGCCCGCTCCGTGACCTCCGCGCGGTCCGGGTTGCCCCACCAGTCGAACCGGATCGTGACGTTGCTTCCGCTGCTGGAGCCGCCGTCCGATCCGCATGCCGCGGTAGCACCGAGCAGAACGCCCAGTGCCGCCAAGGCGATTCCCCGGGCCACGCCGCCCGGGCGGTTGCCTCGCCGCATTACCGCCTCCCTTCGGGGCCGTAACGGGTGTGCGCGCTGCCTCAGCCGGCTCGTCTTCTGAAACGATTTGAGCGGCCGTTCGAGATCAGAACGTATGCCTCGGGAGGAGGGCCTGTCAAGCAGACATCATTGCGTAGCCTGGGTATTCGTGCAACTATGCAGTCATCGGCTTCGATTGAGAACGGTTTGCTGGTACGGCGGTGCGCGCTGCTGTAGCCCCCTGTGGACTGAAACGTTCTCAAGAGACGTGAGGCACGATGATCCATCGCAGAACCCTTCGCGGGAGCGCCGCGGCGCTGACCGCCCTCAGCGTGGTAGCCGCCATGGTCGTGGCGCCGCCGAGCGCGCTGGCGGCCGACCCGCCGTCACTCCAACCGCTACTCGTCACGAGCTTCGACACCAGCGCGGCCGGTACCGGCGCCCGGGCGCTGCTCGGTGACGTCACCGGGGACGGCCGGCTGGACCTGGTTCTCATGCAACCGACCTTCTCCGCCGACGACCGCTTCATCGGGCGACAGACCCAGGCGCTCACCGCCTACGACATCGGGACGGGCCAGCTGCTGTGGCAGATCGGTACGCCGGACCCGAGGGTGACCAACAACGGTACGGACATCCCAGCCGAGATCTACGACATCGACGGCGACGGCGACAACGATGTCCTCGCCGTCATGGAGAACGAGTTCCGCATCTTCGACGGGCGGACCGGGCAGTTCGTCCGGTCGTTCCCGCTTCCGCATCCGGAGGCGCACGACACGATCATCTTCGCGAACTTCCGTGGGTTGCCAACCCCGCAGGACATCATCCTCAAGGACCGGTACAACCAGATCTGGGCGCTGGACAGCTCCGGCAATCTACTGTGGACACACCAGGGTGTGACCGGACACCACCCGTACCCGCACGACTTCAACGACGACGGACGGCAGGAACTCGTCGGCGGGTACGACTTCCTCACGCCGGACGGCGCACACCTGTGGACCGCCGACATGGCCGACCATCCGGACTCGATCGGCGTGGGCGACATCGACGGCGACGGGCACGAGGACATCGTGTTCGGCGGGGCCGGACTGGGCGGCGACAGTACCAACACGTACCACTCGGACGGCAGCCTGCTGTGGCGCAACCTCGACGCGGTCGAGGCGCAGCAGGTCGGCCTCGGCGACTTCCGGCCGGACCTGCCGGGGCTCGAGGTAGCCGGACTCGACCGGGTGGACCGGACGCCCACCAACGCACAAGACTCGCTCTATCTGGTCTCGTCGACCGGCCAGACGCTGTGGAAGGAACAGCGCCCGACGCGAGGCTGCTTCGGCACGGTCATGGAACCGCTGCACAACTGGGACGGCACGTACGGCGACCTGTTGCTGGCGTGGAACCGCGGCTGTGGCGAGATCGCCGGGATCTGGGACGCCTTCGGCAACCGGGTCGCGACGTGGCCGGTCGACGGCCGCATGGTGCGCGGCGACATCTGTGGCGACGACCGCACCGAGGTGCTGACGTACGTCATGGGGGTAGCCGCCTATGTCTACGCCAACGCACCATGCGACCTGAACGCGAAGGTGACCGGACGCCCGCTGCCGCAAGCGAAGAAGCTGTACAACTACACGCGCTACACCGCCGAGGAGATTCCGCAGGACGCGGCCCGCGGCCACGCGGCAACCGCGTCCAGCGCGCTACCCCGCCGTACCGCGGACCTGGCCAACGACGGCGATCCGGCGACCAGGTGGATCGCCTCACCGCTGGACCGCAGCCCGTCCTGGCAGGTGGACCTGGGCCGGATCCGTGAGCTGACCGGCATCATCGTCGACTTCGGCAACTGGCCGCGCACCGCGGGCTACCGCGTTCAGGTATCGAGGGACGGTCAGGACTGGGCGACGGTCGAACAGCGCGGTGGCGGTCTCGTCATAGCCAAGGTCGAACGGCGGGACTTCACCGGCCTCGGTCGCTACGTCCGCATCACGGCTGAACGGACCGTTGTTCCGTTCAGTCTCGCCGAGGTTTCCGTGCTCGGTACCCGCTGATCGCTCTTGACTCGTTTCAACCGTCGCATAGGGTGAACGTGCCGGCCACCAGCGTGACCGGCACGTTCGTCAACGCCCCACCTGAGCCGAGGAGTACATGGCGACCACGAACATCAAGGAGGTTGCTCGACACGCCGGTGTCTCGATCGGGACCGTGAGCAACGTGCTCAACCGACCCGACCATGTCGCCCCGGCGACCCGGCAGCGCGTCCTCGACGCCATCGACGCGCTCGGGTACGTACGCAACGACTCCGCGCGGCAACTGCGGGCCGGTCACAGCCGCACCGTGGCCGTGGTCGTGCTCGACGTCGCCAACCCGTTCTTCACCGACGTGGTACGCGGCGTGGAGGACGCTCTCGACGGCTCCGGCTCGATGGTGATCGTATGCAACAGCGGCGAGGACTCCGCGCGCGAGCGGCGTCACCTCGACCAGCTGGAGGAGCAGCGGGTCCGCGGGGTACTGATCACCCCGGTCGACAACGGATCCAACGCCCGGCTGGAACAGCTCATCCAGCGCGGCATCCCGGTCGTGCTCGTGGACCGCGGCGCCGGTACCCGCAATCGTTGCTCGGTAGCGGTCGACGACGTCCTCGGTGGCAGGCTCGCCGCAACCCACCTCGTCGAGCAGGGGCACCCGCGCATGGCGTTCGTCGCCGGGCCGCTGGGGATCCCGCAGGTCGCCGACCGTCTGGAAGGCGCCTCCACGGTCGCTACGGCGGCGGGCGTGGCGCTGGCCGTCGTCGAGATGCCGGCGCTGACCACGGCGTGCGGCCGCGCCGCCGGCAAGCAGATCGCGGACCTGCCCCGCGACCAGCGGCCGAGCGCGGTGTTCTGCGCCAACGACCTGCTCGCTCTCGGCGTGCTGCAGGAGATGACGCACCGTGGCCTCGCCGTGCCCGACGATGTCGCGATCGTCGGCTACGACGACATCGAGTACGCGGCAGCGGCGGCAGTACCGCTCACGTCCGTGGCCCAGCCGCGCGAGCTGCTCGGGCGGACCGCCGCGGAACTGCTCTTCGACGAGATCAACGACGGGCCGCACCACCGCCACCGCCAGGTGCTCTTCGAGCCCGACCTCGTCGTGCGGGAGTCCAGTACGGCGTCGGGCCGCACCCGCCGCGCGACCCGACGCCGCTGACCCCTACATGTCCCCAGGCGACTCCTCGAGTACCGCGATGACGTTGCCGGCCGGGTCCTTGAACCAGGCGATCGGCGGGCCGAACCCGCGGGCGATGCCCTTGGCGTCGGTGGCCAGCTCACCCTCGTACTGCTCGAAGCGCACGCCGCGACCGGTCAGCTCGTCCACCGCCCGCTCGACGTCGTCGACCTGGAAGTTGAGCACCGTGAACGTCGCCGGCTGGTGCTGGTTCCCCTTGGGATAGACGAAGAGGGTCCCGCCGCCGCCCAGCTTGATGAACAGCATGCCGTTCGACTCGGAGACGTCGAGGCCGAGCAGACCACTGTAGAACTCCTTCGCCGCCGCGACGTCGTCGACGGAGAAGCTGGAGAACGCGTTGGTTTTGCCAAACATGTACCCACGCTATCGCGGTTCGGATCACCTCACGCGGTGAAACCGATGTTCAGCATCATCGCCGGAGTGGCAACTCCGACATTGCCGTCGTAGCACCGGATCCAGATGTTCTCCGCGCCCGCGCTGGGCCACCACGCGTGGATCGTGCAGAACATCGGAGGCGTGGCCATGATCGCCCCGATCGCGTGACCTCGCGGCACCCCGGCACCCGGGAACGTGAGCAGGTAGTCGCCGACGCCGAGCTC
>DASRII010000521.1:0-4326 GCA_035650075.1 Micromonosporaceae bacterium
AACGCTTGACATCCCATTCAAAGGGGCCGCGCAGGGTCTCGTCGAAATCACGCAGATCGAAGGACAGCTGCCGTTCTGGAGTAGCCCACAAGCCGAAGTTCAGCACGTGCGCATCGCCGCACAGCTGGACGTCGATCGCGCTGTGCGGCGAGGCGGCCAGATCGGCGGCCATGACCGCCGCGGCGCCGCGGTAGTACGTCCAGGGTGAGGCGGACATGCGCGACATCCGGATCGGCACCAGGTCCGGGACGCGGCTCTCGTTCTGCGCCAGGATGGTGGCCAAGGCATCGTGACCGCGCGCGGCCGGATCCCAGTCGGCCAGGCGCCGCCGGGGCACCCGCTTCCGAGCCGCCCGGCCGACGGCGCGCCGATCGGCGCGCGACACGGCCGGCGCGCCCATCGACCGCTGCCCATGCTCGGCGGCCCGCACCGAAGACGCCATGGCTGCCCCCGCATCGATCGGTCACCGTACCGGCGTTGCCAGCCGGCCAGTCGACCCCAACCCTATCCGTTCGTTCCGCTTCCACAAACACCAGGGATCGTCAGACACAGCCTGAACAGCGACTTCAGCCTGCTTCCTGTATCGGTTCCGGCTCAGGGCCACAGCAGCGACCGCAACAAGGGCGCACCACGGCGAACTACGGTGGCCGGCTGCGCCGGAGCGCCGCGTAGCCAACGTCATCGGGGCGGCGTCATTGGATTGAAGAGACTGATTGACTGCCAAATTGACTGCCAACCACCCGGACTCGTGCCCTTCCACAGCGACATCCGCGGACGAGGATGAGCCGTCTACCTGCACAGATGGACCGCAACGGACGGTGCTGGACGGGCGGGGAAGAGTTAGAAGTCCGCCCCTCACTCCCCCATCTGGGCCCGCGTCTGGCCCGCAGACGATGAGAACCGCCCGGTCACTAACGGACAATAGCGGTAAGCGAATGCCCAGCTAGACAACGCTCCCCTGCCGGTCGCCGCACGTCAGACGACCGCCGGAAAAGCTCTTTAGGCAACGGTCCGACCCTGCCAACGCCCAGGTCGTACGCCTTTCTCCACAGTCCTCAGGGCCGGCCTGCGGCCAGGCCTCGTTCTTCGGCCCGTCCTCGGCCGGCAGCGACACGACCGTCACCGGGACGGCCGCCACCCCGACCATCCCCGCCTAACCCTCCATCCCAAGGGCGGTTGGGGGGAACCCGCCGAAGCCCACACGAACAGCACGCCACCCCAAACAGGACACCAAGAGCCCCAAGAAGCAGGACGACGGCAAAGACCACTGCCCACACCCGGTCCCCCAGCGAGTCCAGCCGCGCGTGATGCGGGTTGTTGGGATCGTAGCGGACCTTGACCGAATCACCGACGCTGTGGCCGGCATCCACGTTGCCCGTGAACACGATGACCTGCTCACGGGCAGTGAGGAAGCGCACCACCGGGTGGTAGCTCGTGCGCCTGTCGGAGCCCGATCCGCTGGTCACAGTCTCGATGCGGATCACCACCCCGTCGGCGCGCCGACTCGACGACGGGGGGCGCAGAATGTCCACCAGGTCGTGCACGCCGGCGACCACCAACCCGACGCCCAGCAACAGCACCCCGATCGCGGCAACCAGCAGTCCCCACCGCGGCTTCCTCATGGTCCCCGTTGACGATGGGCCAAACACGCGCCCGCGCAGCAGGAACGCATGCGTGGTGCCACCCACCATCAGCAGCAGGATCACCGTTCCGATCAGCGCGTCACCCCGGCCGCCCTCCGGGGTGAACGCACCGACGATCAGCAGCGCCGAGCCGATCGCGTAGGCGGCGGTCACCAGCCACATCCGCCGCTGTCGCAGCCGGACCGCGGCAACGGCGAAGGGGACGGGGGCCAGCAAGCCCAACGACAGCAGCGGGATCAGCGCCCACAGGATGGTGCCCAAACCCAAGCGCGATCGAATCGGTCCGGACGGAGCCGTGGCACCGGAGCTCACCAGATCCCCCCAACCGCGGGCCCGCAAGGCCTGCCGGCGGAGTATAGATCCGCTCGCCTTGCCCGACGAGAGACCCGTCGCCTGGCCCTGGGCCGCGCTGGGGCCGCACACCACCGGAAGATCACGGACAACAGCGGCTAGCAATGGTCAGCCGACCGCCCTGGTCAGCAGCCCTTTCCGAGCGTTCGCCCAGGTACTTCAATCGCCCGGATTGTCTCTCGCACGGAGGAAGCCGCCTGGGCCTCGGTCCGCGCTGGGTCCGTGTCACAACGGTCGAGCACGGGCATGGGCGGTCGCCAAAGGTCGTCCATGGTTCAGAAGAATCGCAGGTCGCGGGCCCTTCGGCTCAAGCAGCTGGGATGACGCAGACGAGAGGTTCGGATTGTGGTCCCGAAGGTCGCGGGTTCAAGTCCCGTCGGTCACCCCACCCCTGAACAGCGGTTTCGTGCTTCTCTCCTTCCTTTGCTCGGGCGCCTGGCGGCGCGTTGTCAACGCTTTGTCAACGGGCGGCCTCGCCGGGCGGCTCGTTGTCAAGAATCAGCCGGGCCACGACGCTGGCCGCGCGCTCGTCCCTGCCGGGCAGGACGTGGCTATAGGCGTCCATGGTGATGGCGATGTTGGCGTGGCCGAGACGCTCGCTGATGACCTTGGCGGGCACGCCGGCAGCAAGCGCCGCCGTCGCGTAGCTATGGCGCACGTCATGCAGCCGGATCTTGGGCAGGCCGGCCTCGCGGGCGAGTCGCTCGAACCAGCGTGAGAACCGCTCCGGGTGCAGCGGGCGGCCGTCTCCCCAGGTGAATACCAGCCCGGAGTCCTGCCAGCCGGGACCGACGATCAGCCGCTCCTCGGCCTGGCGGGCTCGGTGCTCTCGGAGCGCCGCCGCGGTCACCGGGTCGAGCGCCAGCGACCGCTTGCCCTTAGCGGTCTTGGGCTCGGAAACGTACACCTTGTAGTTGACCTCGACACGGGGCTTGCGTGGGGTGACGCGGCCGGCCGCCAGGTCGACGTCGACCCAGCGCAGTCCGACGACCTCGCCGCGCCGCATACCGGTGGTGGCGAACAGCATCCAGGCCGCGTACAGGCGGTCGTCGCGCACGTACGTCAGGAAGGTGCGGAGCTGTGCGGGGCTCCAGACCTGCATCTCGGGCGTGACGACCTTCGGCGGATCGGCTGCGTCCGCGACGTTGCGCGCGACGTACCCCCAGCGCACCGCGTCCTTGAGCGCAGGGTGCAGCGCGCCATGGATGTTCTTCACCGACTTGGCCGACAGGCCGCCGCGTCCGTCCAGGCGGCCGCTGGTGAGCAGCAACCGGTAGAACCCGGTCAGGTTGGCCGGAGTCAACCGTTGCAGCTCGACCTCGCCGAGCGCCGGCATGACGTGCCGCTCCAGGTTGCGCTGGTAGCTGAGCCAGGTCGAGGGTCGGACCCGAGGCGGCTGCATGGCCGGTAGCCACTCGTCCAGGAGGTAGCTCGCCACGGTGCGCTTGGAGGACTCGACAAAGGTCCCGACCCGCAGCGCGGCCAGCGCGTCGTTGAGCGCGGCCTGGCACTCCTTCTTGGTCCGGTAGCCGCCCTTGCTGTGCTGGCGGCGTTGGCCCGTCACTGGGTCCGGCGTGAAGAGGTACCAGGTGTAGGTGCTGCCGCGCTTGCGGACGCTGCCTCTCATGCCGCGCCGTCCACAGGAAGGCCGATCAGGGCAGCGAGCCGAGCGGTTGGGACATACAGGCGCCGACCGAGCCGGATCGTCGGCAAGTCGCCGGCGGCGGCGGCCCGGTAGCCGGCACTGCGGCTGATGCCGAGCAGGTCGCATGCCTGCTGGACTCCAATCAGTGCCGGGAGCTGCGAGACCTCCGATGTGGTGACGTTCATTGTCGGTTCTCCCCTGCGGCAGCTCCTGTGCAAACGGTCGCTGGCCTACGTCACAGGAACCATCTACTCTGGAGCCGAATGTTGTCGAGGCCTCAACAAATGTTGCGGAGCCCGATGGGTGCACAGTTGGGCGGCTGGCAGTCGATACTTGGACGGGCAGTACGCGAGCGTCGGCAAGAGCTGGAGCTAACGCTCGATGAGGCCAGCAGGGCGATCGGGATTTCCCGGTCGCATCTCAACCTGATCGAGCTTGGCAAGGCAACTGGCGTCCCAGGCGAGGCTATGGCACGCATCGACGCTGGTCTTGGCTCCCAGGGCGCACTGGTTGCGTTGCTACCGCCCAAGGATGCCGCCGATGTCACTAGGAGTGAGGAGATGCGACGAGCGGAGTTCAACAAAGCCGTGGTCGCACTCGCCGCCTCGTTGTTCTTCGACCCTGAGCGGCTAACCGAATCGCAAAAGGTTGACGCCGCGCTTCTTCGAGACCACGAATCACTCACCA
>DASRII010000522.1:0-19568 GCA_035650075.1 Micromonosporaceae bacterium
ATGGTGGCTACGCCGAACCCCAGCCCGAACGCGGTGATACAGACGGCCGCCCAGGCAATCGACCCGGACACGTGGGGCAGCACGCCGGCGCCGGCGGCCTGTATCGCGAACACGACGGCGGCGACCGTGGTCATCCCGTACCGGCGGGCCAGGCCGGTGGTCGCGAGGCGGCCGGTCACCGACAGCACGCCGAGGAGTCCGGAGATGGTGGCGGCGACGGTGGCGGAGTGTCCGGCATGACGCAGGTATGCCACCAGCAGCACACCGACCGCGGACAGGGCCGCGGAGTGGGCGACGAATGCCACGGTGAGTACCCAGAACCTGGTCTCGCGCAACGCCTGCCGCACCCGCAAACCGGCGCGGTGGTGTGCGCCAGCGTGATGGGTGTGGCGGGCCGGCACCGCCCACAGGTGTCCCGGGATCGCCGCTGCGGCAAGGATGCCGGCGAGGACGATCAGGGTGGAACGCCAGCCGTACGAGGCGAGCAGCCATCCGGTGAGCGGAAGGAAGATGCTGGAGGCGAACCCGGCCACGATAGTGATCGCGAGCACGGCCCGGTCGCGTCGAGCTGGTTCGGTGGCGGCGATCACGACAGCGAATGCCGCCTCGTACAACGATCCCGCGCTGGCCAGGCCGATGAGCACGAACACCAGGTACAGCTGGCCGATCGTGCGCACCTGCGACCAGGCCAGCACCGCGGCTACGCCGATGACCGAGCCGGCGGTCATCGCTGCCCGACCGCCGTGGCGGTCCAGCCATCGCCCGACCGGAATCGCGGCGACGGCGGCGACCAGGATGGACACCGTTGCCGCACCGGTGACCGCGGCTATCGACGCACGCAGGTCCACGGCGATCGGCGTCAGCAGCACGGAGAAGGCGTAGAACAGCACGCCGTACCCAACGGTTTGCGTAACGGCAAGAGTGGTGATGAGCCGACGCGAGCGCCCGCCGGCCATGCGGGTCAGCCGCAACAGCCGTCCTCGGTGCTGTCGTCGAGGGCAAGATTGGTCGAGCACACGCCGGTCTCGGGCAGCTCCAGCCGGACATCGCGGGCGGAGTCCCAGTCGCCGGCCAGGGCGGCCACGATGGAGCGGACCTGCTCGTACCCGGTGGCGAGCAGGAACGTCGGAGCACGGCCGTATGACTTCGCGCCCACCACGTAGAAGCCCGGTTCCGGATGAGCCAACTCGTCGACCCCGTGCGGCGGTACGGTGCCGCAAGAGTGCAGGTTCGGGTCGATCAACGGGGCCAGCGCCCGGGTGGAGCCGAGGATCGGGTCCAGGTCCAGTCGTAGCTCGCTGGCGAGGATGTAGTCGGGTCGGGCGCCGGTGGCGTTGACGATCACGTCGGCGTCGACCTTGCGCCCATCCGCCGACACCAGACCCTGGTCGGTCACTTCGTGCACGAAGAATCCAGTGTGGACAGTCACCCGGCCGGCGGCGACGAACGCTCGGACCCGGGTGCCGATCGCGCCGCGGGCCGGCAGTGCATCGGCGTCCCCGCCGCCGTAGGCACGGTCCGGGTTCGCCGCGCGTACCAGCCAGTGAACGGTGGTATCGGCGAGTTCGGCCAGCGCGAGCAGGGTGCCAGTGGCCGAGTGGCCGGCGCCGACCACGGCGACCGCCTTGCCCGCGAAGGCGTCGTGCAGGGCGCCGGTGACGTCGGGCATGCCGTCGAACACCCGCCCGGCCTGTCGCGCCTCGGCCTCGCCCTGTGCCGCAATGCCGTAGCCACCAAGGGGATTCGGCGTACGCCACGTCCCGGAAGCGTCGATCACCGACGCGGCGAGGACCTCGCTGCCGTCCGATAGCCGCAGCAGGAACGGGGCATGCTCCCGCCCGACGGTGCGAACCCGATCCACGCCCAACCGGGCGATCGCCGTGACCGACACGCCCATGCGCAGGTTCGGCGCGATGGCCGGGTGTGCCGCGAGAGGGGCCAGATACTCCGCGATCAGCTCGCCGCCGGTGGGCAGGACGTCCGGGTCCGGTGCGCGCCAGCCGGTGGCTTCCAGCAGTGTCCGGGCGGCCGGGTCGGTATCGAACCGCCACGGGCTGAACAGCCGCACATGCGCCCAGTCGGCCACCGACGACGCGATGCCGCTGCCCGCCTCGAGGATCACGAAGTCCTGGCCACGGGTGGCGAGGTGGGCGGCAGCGGCCAGGCCGACCGGTCCGGCGCCGATCACCGCGACCGGCAGAGGACCGGCGATCTCCGCTCTCATCCGCAACACCCGGTACCGGCCGCTATCGCCTGCTCCTTCGCCTCGGCACCGCAGCACGCGCCCGACGCCTGCGCTTCGGCCGCCGTCCCGCAACATGGCCTCGCCACCGGCTCGGCCGCTGTGCTCGCCGCGCTACCGTCCGGAACCTGTGTCGTCTCGGTCGTCATCTCCCGCTCCTAGGCCTGTGTTGATGGTTGTCAAATCAATGTGACGCTCGCTAGCTTGCCTTCTGTTTCGAGATCTGTCAACCTAGAGGAATGTCGAAACAGCTCGTGGTGCTGGACACGGCCGATCAGGCAGCCTGCTGCACGCCGATCACCGAGGCGTCCCTCGACGCCGGGCAGGCGGTCGACCTGGCCCGCATGTTCAAGGCCCTCGGCGATCCCATCCGGCTACGGCTGCTGTCCCGGATCACTTCAGCCCCCGATGGCGAGATCTGCGTCTGCGACATCACTGGCGACGCGTTCGACGTATCCGGTCCGACCATCTCCCACCACCTCAAGGTGCTGCGCGAAGCGGGGCTCATCGCGGGCGAACGCCGCGGCACCTGGGTCTACTACCGACCCGTCGAAGCCAACCTGCGTCAACTTGCGGCGCTACTGGACGCGCCGGCCTTGGTCAGCGCGTGACCCCTGCGGGGTATCGCGAACAAGTGCGCGTCTTGACGTCACGGCCAGGCCGGGGTTGTCCCGGCCAGGGTGAGTACCAGGACGAGGTCGTCGATCAGACCGTCGCGGAACCACGACCGCACCAGCTCGTCGTCGGGCAGTTGCAGCTCCCAGTCACCGGCCGGACCCCGGCCGAGCAGGATGCGC
Organism: Micromonosporaceae bacterium; assembly: GCA_035650075.1. Classification (GTDB taxonomy): domain Bacteria; phylum Actinomycetota; class Actinomycetes; order Mycobacteriales; family Micromonosporaceae; genus DASSUC01. The sequence goes on from DASRII010000522.1 coordinate 3,040, forward strand.
CACGCGGCGCCGGCGGGTCGGCGGGTACCGACGATGCCACCGGTCGTTGTCACCTCGGTAGTGGTGACCCGTTGCCCGCCGATTACATGGCTTAGCGAGGTGACGGTCAGCTCCTCGGCCAAGGCGTCGGCCCGCAACGCGAACAGCGATACCTCCTCGACGCGCAGATCGTCGATGTGCGGCGGCAGGTCGTCCGCCGTCAGCGGAAGGGTCACCCGCATGCGGCGGTCGGCTGCGACGGTCTCCGGGTTGTTCAGCTCGTACCACGCATCCGGGAACTGGTTACGGACGCTGAACATGCGGTCCCCGCTGAACCGGCGGTCGAGCCCGCGCACGACCTGTTGCCGGTACTCCGCGCTGTCGATGGCGGTGTACTCGATGGTCAACAGAATGTCGGCGATCATCCGGAAGTCGAACGGGTTCGCGGCCTTCGGCAGCTCCAGCCGCCACACCGTGTCGACGCCCATTCCCTCGAACGGGCGCAACAGCCGGCTCTCCGGCTCGAGGTCGAAGAGTCCGGTGGCGTGGTTCGGCGACGTGAAGGCGATGGACTCGGGCTGACGGCGAAGTGTCACCGTGTCGAACGGACCGCGGGCGACCACCGTACGCGACACGCCCGAAGCCGACAGCGTCGCGCGGATACCTCGGACGGGGTCGACGAGCGCCACCATAGTGACCCCGATCTTGCTGACCAGCCGCAGGTAGTGGCCCGGGAACTCGCGGTCGAACAGCTCCGCGGGCGTGGCGAAGGTCAGTACCCCCGTCTCGCGGAACTGCTGCAGTTCGAGCGCCGCGACCGAAGACAGTGAGAAGGTCTGGGCCAGGTGCAGCTTGCGCCGGTCGGTGTCGAAGGCGTACTGGTCCAGTCGCTGGATGTCCTCCAGCAGCCGAGCGGAACCGGTCAGCCCGCGGCGGTCCGGCGCGGCGGCGCCGGCCGTCTCGTCGCGCCAGTAGTCGCCGGCGACGAACCCGGCCGGCATCTCCTGGCGCTCGAAGGCCAGCTGCGCCTCGGCGAGCTGGGCCAGCGCGGTGGCCTGCTGCAGGAAGAACGCGTACACCCGACCGAGGACGCCGCTCATCCACTCGAACAGCTCCGCGTTGGTGAACCGGGTGGCCAGGAACACCACGACGGCCTCGGCGTGCTGCATCTGCATCCGGGACAGGTCTCGTTCGTGCATCGCGAGCTGCTGCTGGTTGTAGGCATTCTGGATCTGCTGGTCGCCGATCTCGCGGTCCTTGGCGGCGAGGCCGCGTTGGAAGTACCACTCCCGTTCCCGGCGCTCGAAGGACGCGAGCGTCGACGCGATCTGGCCACCGGTCGAGGCCGCCGCGGCCGCCGCGGCCAGCATGTTCCCGAAGCTGTCCCCCGGGTCGCCCAACAGCCCGAACGTGAACACGCTCTTGATGGTGTTGCCGATCCCGCCGGCGCCGAACGCGACCACGGAAGCGGTATGGAACGCCGCCGCCGCTCCCATCAACCCCAGTGACGTCCACTCCCAGCCGCTGATGCCCAGCTCGATCTGCCGGTCGTAGTGGTCCTCCTGCAGCACGGCACGCTCGCGTTGCAGCTCGGCCAGGCGGATGCCGGTGTCGGCGTGGGTGACCTTGAGTTCCTGGATGGCCACGCTGGCGCCGGCCACCGCGAGGTGGTTCCCGGCCTGCAGCGCGTCGTACGTCTTGGCGTCGCGCAGTTCGAGCGCCGCCAGGTACGCCGCCTCGACCTGTTGCGCGATCGCGACGAGGCTCTTGGCCCGTTCGACGAGCACGTTGTACCGGTACTGGCTCGGCAGGAAAGACTCGTAGCTCGACATCGGAACGCCGGCAATGTTCAGGCCCTCGTGAATCTTTGCCAGGCCCGCCCGACCGTACCGGCGCAGCGCCTCGAACACCGGGTTCACCGGGAACGGTACGTCCTCGCCGGTCTCGGGCTGCGCCTCGGGCAGCTCGAGGAGTTCGACGGCGGTCTCGTACAGGGTCCTCGCCCGGGCGTTCGCGTCGGCGGTACCGCGGGCGAACTCGGCGTCGGCAAAGGCGTGGAAGCAGCCGGCGATCGCCATGAGCGTCGCGCGGGTGTAGCAGTTCCTTCGGGTCAGGGCGAACAGATGGGGGTTCAGCTCGGCGATCAGCCACTCGGGTACGCGGTCGTAGTCGGACTCGATGAACGCCTCGAGAGTCAGGCCGTGATAGATCCGGCGGTGCTCGGCCGGCAGGTGGTACGCGTACACGGTCCGGTACCAGTCGAGGGCGGCCTGGTACTGGCCGGACTCCTGCAGTTTCGCCGCCAGCGCCATCGGGATCAGCCAGAAGATCTCCCGGTGCGGGATGGTCGGTACGTGCATGGCGATGCTGGCCGCCTGCCGCTGCACGAGGTCCGCGTCGGAGAGCTCGTCGGTGATGACGAAGCCGGTGGGCAGGGTCACGCCGAGGTCTTCGAGGTAGATCTCGGCGATCCGACGCGCGCGACTCGGGGTGAGGCGGCCTTCGCTGCGCAGTGTCTGGATCAGAGTGCTGTAGGCCTCCGTCGGGGCTGGCGTCAGTCCCGGATCGGCGACGTAGACGGCCGGCAGGAGTTGGTTCTCCGGGTACGCGAACACCCGCGTCGCGGACCGCCACGTGCGCAACCCGCCCATCCAGTCCCACTCACGGTCGAAGTCGTGCCCGGCCGACACCTCGTCGTCGATCGTCCACGACTCGCCGGAACCGTCCGGACCGAGTCGCCCCGACCGCGCGGAGAACAGGACGCCCTGCAAGGTATGCAGGGCCTGCTCCACCCGGGTGGTGCGCTGCCCAGCGCCGGCCCGTAGGTCGATCATCAGCTCGCGGGTGAGCCGGTCCGCCACGGCATCCGACGGCTCCTGTGGCAAGGCGAGCAGCGTGACGAGCGCGTCCCGCAGATCGGGCAGCACGGTCGCCTCGGTCGCCTCGACGACCCGCTGATAACTGGACTCCAGACCGGCCGCCGCGGCTACCCGTGCCGCCAGAGTGCGGCGCCAGCCAAGGTACTCCGACCGCTGGGCGCGCCACCTCGGTACCCCCACGAGCTGATCGATACCGCCGTCGACAAAGGTCGCGGGCTCCAGCACGAGGCTGTTTCGCCGTTCGTCCAGTCGCCAGGCCCGGTACTCCTTGCGCTTCTGCACCTGCAGCAGGATCGCCACGACGTCGTCCCACTCGCTGTCGAGCAAGATGTCGTCGGCGAGCAGCGTCCGGCTGCGAGCCAGGAAGCGGAAGGCCTCCAGGCTCAACTCCCACGGCACGAGGTCCGGCCGGATGTCCACGCCATCCGCATCCTGAGCGGCGAGAGCCACGAGGTCGATCTCGCCGACGAACGTGGTGACCGCGTTGTCGAACCGGGCCAACGGGTTCGGCCCGGGACCGGTCGCCTGCTCGATCTCCGCGAGCATGCCGTTGACCCACACCCGGCGCGCGGTCCACAGCGCGAATGCCGGGTCACTCGGCTCTCGGCGGCGAAGGTGACCCTCGCCGATCAGGTCGGGATCGATGAGGGGCAGCGGTCCGGCGGCCGAGTCGCGCTGCGTCTCGTCCTCCTTCTGCCACTGGACCCGCAGCGCGTCCCGCCGCCACAGCAGGACCTTGGCGCCGTCGACCGTCGGCCGCAGCGGGTCGCCCGCCGCGGTGGACCGGTATCCGGTCAGCATCTCCAGACTCTCGTCGGTGATCGCATCCGGGGATACGGTCAGCTCGTCCAGGCGGTCCGGTCGGGCAGCGACGAGCCCGATACCGAGGCGAGTGGCCAGTGCTTCGCGGGCGGGTGCGGCGGCGGTGCGGGCGAGCCGCAGCTCGTCGTACGACGTGCCCAACGAACGCAGGAACGTCTGGTACGCCAGGCCGCGAAAGCGCTGGTCGACTTCGTGCGGTGCGGCGGTACCCAACCGTCCACGGAGGACCTCCACCGAGATCCGGGCCTGCGGGACCGGCCTGGTGGCCTGCTCGAAATGCGTCGGCTCGACGAGCCGGTCGTACGGCTGGTGGAACCGGGACGCGAGCATGGCGGGCGTGAGCACACCGGTTGCTCCGGCGACCTCCACGTACCGCCGGGCGAACTCGCGCAGGTCGAGCAGGTACCGAGTCGGCTCGAACACCTGCTCGGCCGCACCCGGCTCGAACGGCAGGCGCACGACGATGCGCGCCTGCGCGGTGGCGGAGTTGCCGGCACCGTCGACGGCCTGGACTGTGAAGTGGTGTACGCCCGGCGACAGCTCGACCGCCTTCTGCCGCCACAGTTTCAGGCCTGCCCCGTTGTCGATGATGTCCACGACGTCGACGAACTGTCCATTGTCGACCTTCAGCCGTACGGAACTGATCCCGGTCTGTGCGTCACCGGCAGTGCCGGTCACGTCGAGCACGTACGGCTGACCGGGCTCGGTGGTCACGGGTGTGGCGAAGCTGTCGATGGTCAGGATGTCCGGCACCGACCCGTCGAGGACGATGTCCACAGTGGTCGACGTCTCGAACGGTTCCGGGTCACCGGGCACCGGGTCTCCCGGCTCACCGACGTCCGGCGTGAACATCCCGCGGGCCGTGGCGGTGATGCGTAGCGGCGACCCTCCCGGGATCTGGGGTGGCACCGAGAGCAGTGTGGTCCAGTTTCCGGCCGCGAGCTGAGCTACCTGTTCCGCGCCGCCGGCCACCGAGACGCGCACCTCTTCCACGACATAGACAGGCAGCCCCAAGCCGACTCCGCGGGCCCGGCCGGTGGCGGTGAAGCTGCGTCCGACGACCGCGTTCGAGGCCGGAGAGGTGACGCTGAAGTTCAGAAATGCCATGACGCCTTCCTTGTTCGCGAACGGCCTTTACCAGTTCCACGGCGTGAATGTGCGATGCCAGTCGATCTCGCTCGGGTTGAGCGTCCAGGTCTTCTTCGCGTAGTCCACGGCCGCCTCGGGAGCTCGGATGATGGCGTTGCCCACCGCGGTGGCCGATGCCGCGGTGGCGCCGAGGACCGCCGACCCGGTCTTGTCCCGGACCCAGTCGCCGACCTCGTGGCAGAACTCCTGGTCGACGTAGTTCTCGCGCAGGTTGTTGCCGATCTGGACGCCGACCGCGCCGGCTCCGACGATGGCCGCGGGTGCGCCGAGTACCTTGCTCGCCGTCAGCAGCGTCGACGAGCTCGCGGCCAGGCCCCCGAGCCCGAGAGACCCACCAAGGTACGCACTCGTGTTCAGCGCGACACCGGCGACATCGCCTTCGCGGATGCTCTCGCGGACCCCGAGCAGTGCCGCGCCCGTACCGCCGACGGCGGTGTAGAGCCCGAAGTAGCGCATACCCGTGCGGTAGCCCTGGCTGTTGGTGAACTTGCCGAGGTCCCGCTGCCTCGCGACGCCTCCGGCCGGAGTGTCGATCGGTGCGCCCGCGCGTTCCTGGGCCCGCCGCACGTGCGAGGCGGCGCTGCCCTGCGAGCTGTTCAGCCCGGAGTCCTGCACGCGGTGGTCCTGCGGGCGCACGGTATCCGCACCGGGCGCGTAGACACCGTCGCGCCGGCGGATGATGTGCTGCAGCTCGACCGTGTGGTCGATGTCCGTTCCCCTCGGTCGGTGGCCACCGCGCAGCGACTGCTCGTACGTGTCCCGCAGACCCTGGTTGGCGGCCCTGATGTCCTGGGTCGTGGTCCTCATGCCGGGGACCCGTGAACGGATGCCGACGCCGCGGTCCGTCGGGTTCTGGATCCGTTGTCGGTACGCGCGGATCTTCGCTCTGTCGTAGTTGTTCGACACGGCGAGCGTGAAGCCCTTCGGGTTGCGGAAGGCTATCGACAGGCCGACCTGCGGGGTGGCCGTGTTGTTCTTCTTCTCCTTCTCCCCCGACGTGCCCTTGGCGGGCTTCTGCGGCTTGGCACCGGAGGGGTCCCGCAGCCCCATCGGGTTCGCGGCCGCGTACAGGTACTGGTTGAGGCCGCCGCCCGCCCCGATCGGGTCGCACGCCGACCACCTGCCCAGCCACACCATCGCGTACCTGACTCCGTGGTGGCTCAGCCCGCTCTCCTCGTCGCGCTCCCGACCGGTGAAGCGGTACCGCTTGCGGGTGTAGCTGCCGAAGCTGGTCTCGCCGTACGGCGTGTACTCCTCCCGGTTGGTCAACGCGCCGGCCCCGTCGACGATCGCGGTGCTGCTGCCGAGGTGGTCGGCGAGATGGAACGCCACGGCCGGGCCGCCGTCGTCGGGGTGCGCCGGACCGAGGCGGACCACGGACACGCGCTGCTCGTCATCCATGACGTGCACGTGGTTGTTGCTCCCCGTGGACCACATATGGTGCTCGAAGACGCCACCGATGTAGTGCACGACCTCGATCGCGCCGCCCTGACGCCGGACGAGCTTCTTCACCCGCTGGCCGTCCGCGTCGTACAGGTACTGCGCGTGGACCGAGGGCTCGGCGCCGGCGGTCTGCGTGGCGAACGCCACGAGCCGGTCGTAGTGGTCCCAGTCGAAGTGCCGCGTGCCGGCCTCGACGAGGAGGTTGCCGTTGACGTCGAACGAGTAGTCGTACGGCGCCGTGCCCTCGGTCATCCGCTGCAACCGGTTGCTGCCGACGGCCACGGTGAAGTCGCGGGTGTAGCCGTTGGTCGACGCGTGGACGAGCTGGAGCAGGTTGCTCACGGTGTCGTAGCGGTACGTCTCGGTGTAGGCGCGCGTCTTCGTCGGATCGGTGCCGCGGGGCAGGTCCGTCCATGGTGGACTGACGGGTGGCAGATCGCTCTCGCGCCCGGTCGCGGTCAGCAGCCGGTAGCTCGGGTCGTAGCCGAACTGCCGGTCCAGCGCATCGGGCGTGAGGGGCAGTCCGCATTCGGGCGTACGGTCGCGGATCGTCAGTACGTTGCCGGTGAGGTCGTAGTCGTACCCGACGTCCTGCAGGACCTGACCGGCCCGCTCGCTGAGCAGCCGGGTCAGCCGGAAGGTCTGCGGGTCGTACGTGTACCGGGTCTGCACCCCGTTCCCGTAGGTGACGAGCGTGCGCTGGCCCTTCGCGTCGTAGGTGATCCGGTCGACGTGGACGGTGTCGTCGAGGCGTACCCGGTCGAGCCGGCCGGCCCGGTCGTACCGTGGGTGCAGCTCGCGCCGCCGGCCCTCCACGTCGCGCGGGAGCACCTGGCGGATGACGCGGTCGAGCGCGTCGAAGCGGGCGGTCGTCCGGTACTCGGCCGGGTCGAGCGGGTCACCCGCGGCCTGCCAGTCGACGGTGAACGGGGTGACCTGCCAGCCGTTGTTCTCCGCAGCGTCGTACGTCGCGAGGATCGGCGCGTCGGCGATGACCCGCCGGGTACTGTCCAGCACGTTGCCCTTGAAATCGGCTGCCGCGACCGTCACGAGGCCGGCCTCGTCGTAGTGGGCGACGGCGCGGCCGAGGAGGTTGCCGGCCCGGGCCGCGGCGCGGTCGGCGGGCGGTTGGTCCGGGTCACCGGCGTCGCCGTACTCCATCCGCTGCCGCAGGGTCACCGGTGCGCTGTCGTCGTCGCGTGCCCACAGCCGGACCGGTCGGTTCAACCGGTCGAACGCGGCCAGGATCAGTGAGCCCTTCGCGTCCCGCGCCTCGACGGTGTTGCCGAGCGCGTCGAGCACGGCGTCGCGTCGGCCGGCGTCGACACTGTCCATCCGCCAGCGCCGTCCGGCGAGGTCGAACCGGTAGCTGAACGCCCGCCGGCCCAGGGCGTCCGTGATACCCACGAGGTTGCCCTGGATGTCGTAGGTCGTAGCGGTGACGAACCAGTCCTCGACCGGGTCGGGGCCGTTGCGGTTGACCGTGTGCACCGCCCGGCCGAGCGCGTCGAACTCGGCACTGGCCGGAGTATTCCAGTGATGCTGGTACGACTGGGCGGCCGTGCCGTGGGTCCGGCCGGCGTTGTCGTTGGCGTCGTAGGTGTACATCTCCCACGCGGATGGCGCGAACACGTCCGGATCGGCGAGGTCGACCGGCACCCCGGCGACGATGCGTTGTTCGCTGCCGTCCGGGTTGACGGTCCGGACCGCGTGGCCCCGCGGGTCGTACTGAATGGTCGTCCGCTGGCCCAGTTCGGCCTCGCCCGGTTCGGCGAAGTCCCAGCCGGTGGCGAAGAACGGCTCGTACTTCGCGACGACCCGACCCTTGTTGTCGTAGACCTGCCAGCCGCTGACGACCACGCTGTCCGGGGTGCCCGCAGCCTGGGTACGCGTCTGCAGAAGGCGACCGAACCCGTCGGAGTACTCGACCGAGACGGCGGTCTCGACCCGCTCGTCCGGCGGTACGTCGGTCTGTGTCTCGTGGAACAGCCTGCGGATCGTCTGCACCGACACCGGCTGCCCCCGCTCGGCGAACGCCAGCATGTCGTACTCCAGCCGGGTGCTGGGTGCGGTGACGTCGCCCTCGCCTTCCTTGCCCCGGACGAACTGGGCGAGGACGAGACTGGACGGCGAGAACGTCACGCTGGTCGTGTTGCCGTTGATGTCGGTCACCTCGCGCGGTTCGAGCAGGCGGAGGTCGTACACCGCTCGGGTGTCGAGGCCGACCGCGTCGATCGTGCGGACGGGCAGCAGGTCGTGCTCGTCGTACTCGACCCGGCTCTCCGCACCGATCGGGTCCCGGGTCACCAGCACGAGTCCACGTTCGGAGTAGCGGTGGCCCGGGCCGGGCAGGTAGTAGCCGCCGGGGGAGCCCGGCACGGCATCGTCTCCATAGTGGACGTAACCGGCCAGCGTCGGGACCGCCGCGCGGAACTCGGCGGGATACTCCGCGGGCCACCCGATCGAGCCGGAGGGGTCCAGATAGGACGGTGCCGTGCCGAGCCCGGCGAGGAAGTCGTCGGTGAACGCGAGCGACTCGGTCCGCACCGGGAGCCCGTGGTCGCCCACCTCGCCGAGCGGCAGCCCGACGTACGCGGCGCCGTCGTAGAAGGTACGCGCATGCCCGATCACCCGTAGCTCGGCCGATCCGGCCAGCACCGCGTCGCGAAGGCCCCAAACGCTGAGTCGGCCGTCGTTGACGACCTCGAACGTCGTGGTGCGGCACACCCGGTCGACCAGGTACCGCTGGGCGTCGTCACGGTAGGCGTACTCGGTGGTCGTGACCGTGGCCAGGTACGGCTGGTCGGCCGCCGGCGCCGCGAGCACCGGGTCCCGCCCACGGGGTACCGCTACCGCGATCTCCTGCGTTGGCTGACCGTACGCGTCGTGGCCGGCCGAGAAGGTGAACTGGGTCATCGGGTCGTCACCGCGCTCCCATTGCGTGGTGCGCTGCGCCAGGACGAACGGGAAGTAGACGCGCGGGGCCTCTTCCCGTACGCCGGCTAGCGACTCGGTGACCGTGTACGGGCGGTCGGTGCGATCGGTACCGTCCACCGCGTACAGCTCGCTGCGCAGTTGCTGGCCTCGCATCGCACGCAGCGCGTCGCGTCGTGCCGCCCGGGGTAGGTCGGCCAGCATGGCGTCCAGCTCCGGTTGCCGGGTCAGCATCGGCGCGTCGCCGGACCAGTACTCGTGGCGCAGGTCCAGCTCCACCCAGTCGTCCGCCTCGACGGCGGCGACCGGTCCGACGTGGAACCAGCTCTTCGTCAACGTCGGCGGGCTGTGCTCGGGGCCCGAACCCTCGAACCTCTCCGAGTCGAGCTGCTCGACCATCGCGAAGCCGCGGAACTCTCGCTCGACGCCATCCCAGTACCCGTGGTGGTAGCGGTACTCCGTGGTGAGCCGGCCCCGCGAGAGCTGGTCGACCACCTCGACCTTGGCCACCACGTGGACGGGGAACGGCAACGTCGTACGCCAACGCGTCGCGAGCCGCGCCTCGTCCCGCAGGAAGTCCTCGATGGACGGTCGATAGTGGACGGTGGTCACCGCCCCGCGGTTGTTGTCCATCGTGGACAGCAGGTACGGCTTGCGGCCGCCGGTGAGGTCGAGGAACCGCAGTCGCGACCCGCTCCACAGCAGCCCGCCCATGCCCGTGCCGTACAGGTCGCAGAGCCGGACGTCGTCGGTAGCCACGGCGCTCGGCGTACCCCGGACCACCACCGGCTGCGGGGTCCAACCGTTGCCGCTCTGGTTGCCCCAGACCAGTACCTGCCCGTGGTCGACGTAGACCAGATCGGCGGCCCCGTCCCCGTCCACGTCCCCGAGCAGGATGCGGCGTGGGTCGTACCGCGACGGCAGTCGTGGCGCGTGCCGCATCCGGATCGCGGGTCCGAAGCGGCCGTGGCCGAGGTTGGGCCGGTACTCGATGCTGCCGTCCCGGACCAGCACTAGGTCCTGCAGCCCGTCGCCGGTCATGTCCGCCAGCCGAACTCGTGGGTCTGCCAGGTCGAGCCCGGCCGGCAGACCGACGGCGTCCACCTGGCGCTGCCAGGCTCGGCGCGGGTCCGCGTCGTTGAACCAGCAGACCAGCCGGCTCCCGGTGCTCAGCACATCGGTCAGCCCGTCGCCGTCGAGGTCGACCAGGGTCACGGCGCCGCCGGTCACGCCCGCGCTGGGCACCTGTCGGTAGGGCTGAAACGAGCGTTGGCTCCACTGTCCGGCGAACGTGAGCGGGTAGTAGCCGGCCAGCGCGGTCGATGTCACCACCAGGTCCGCCCGACCGTCGCCGTCCGCGTCGAGCAGCGCCACGCCCGGCTGGTCCAATGTGTACGGAGGTGCCTCGGTGAACGGTCTCGGCACGTCGAACCGCCCGCCCCCACGGTTTCGCCAGTATCGCCGGGACGTGCCGAGCTCGACGAGGTCGGGTAGCCCGGTGCCGCGCAGATCGACCATGGTGAAGCTCTCCGGCAACGGCCCCGGCGGCAGGCCGCGTCCGGTCACGGGGGCGAACCGGCGCGCTGTCGGATCGAAGCCGGAGTACCCGAAGGTCAGCGGAGGCAGAACTTCCTCGCGCCGTACGCCGTCCTGGTCGTCGATGCCAACGGCGGTCACGCTTTCGAGCAGCGACACACCGTTGAACTCCGCCTGCCGGTACCCGAAGCGGACCTCGGACACCACCCGATCCACCCCGTCGGCCGCGTGCGTGAAGATACGCATCACCCGGCACCGCAGCGTGGTGCGGATCTCGAAGCCGGCCCGGTAGTCGGAGAACGGGTCCGGCCGGGACTCGTACTCGAACTCGACGCTGACGAGGAACGACGGCGCGGCGGGGTCACCGTAGTCGGCGTACTCGATCCGCTCGAGCACCGGCTGATCCCATGCGTGCCCGTCCTGCTCGCCCCGGTCGCGTAAGTAGGTGTAGCGAATACGGTTGCCCACCGCATCGGCGCTCTCGGTGACCAGCCAGGCGAACGGCTCGCCGTATCCGGGATGGACGATCGTCGTGCCGTACCTGGTCAGCCCTCCGCTCGGATCCCGCACCTCCCAGTAGTCACCGGTGTCGTCGCGAACGTGTTCGATCCGGTCGAACGCCCCTTCGGTGCGCGGCCGGTAGCGCTTCCGGCCGGGGTACGCGCCGGAGACCGGTACCAGATCCTCCATCCCGGACAGGAGGTACGTGTCGTCGTCCCCAAAGCGCGGCACCCCTCGGGCGGTCTTCCGTGAGACGCCCGGCAGCCCGAGTGCCCAACCGAGGCCGAACAGCCCGTTGCCGTGCCCGGTGCTGTAGGCCAGCGCCAGCTCCGGCTGGAGGCCCCCACGCCCCGGCGGCACCGCGAGCGGTACGGAGAAGTTGCCGGTACCGGTGAACATGTCCGCGCCAAACGTCTCGCCCATGCCGGCGATCGCCCCGCCGCCCTTGGGCAACGAGATCGTCGACCCACCCGCCACCGGGTCCGTGCCACCACCCATGGCTGTGCACCGTGGCAGGTAGGGCTGATCCGAGACTGACGCGCCGCTGATGTGCCAGCCTGTCTGGTGGGCGACCGAGTCTGGTCCGGGTTGTGGCGCACCGGTAGCCTGCTCTCGCGAGCCTGGGGGGAACACGGTGCAGGTCAGGTTGCTCGGGCCGGTCGATGTGGTGGATGGCACCCCGCGGCCGGTTCCCGGAAAACGCCGTAGGGCGGTGCTCGCCGTGCTCGCGCTGCACGCCGGCCGGCCGGTGAGCCCGGAGCAACTCATCGAGGCGGTCTGGGACGGGCAGGCACCGGCGACGGCTCAGAACAGCCTGCAGCGACTGATCTCCTACCTGCGCGGCATACTCGGGATGGCCGGCGCGATCGTGGCGGGTCCGTCGGGGTACATCCTGGATCTGGGCGCCAATGCCACGGACGCCGAGGTCGCCGAGCGACTCGTCCGGCAGGCCGGTACGTCGACGGATCCCGCGCACCGCGCGTCGCTGCTGCGGGCCACGCTCGGCCTGTGGCGCGGCCGGCCGCTGGCCGACGTCGCCGGGCTGAGGTGGCTGGACAAGCAGGCCGAGCGGCTGGACGCCCTGCGGGTCGAGGCGGAACGGGCGCTGATCGAAGCGCGCCTGGCGCTCGGCGAGCATGCGGAGCTGGTACCCGACCTCGAGCGGATGGTCCAGGACGATCCGTTCGACGAGCGAGCCCACGCGCGGCTCATGCTCGCGCTCTACCGTGCCGGCCGGCAGGTCGACGCGCTCACCACGTACCAGCGGCTGCGCAAGACACTCGGCGACGAGCTCGGCCTCGATCCGGGCCCAGAGCTCCGCGACCTGGAGTCGGCGATTCTGCGTCAGGACCCGAGCCTGGACCAGGACCCGCCCTTGCCAGGCGCCGCGGCTCGCATCTCGACCACCGGCGAGGTACCGGCTCAGCTACCCCGGTCGGTCAGCGCGTTCGCCGGCCGCGTCGCGGAGCTGGCTACGCTGGACGCGACCGCCGCCGGAATCGTGGTGATCTGCGGGACCGCCGGCGTCGGGAAGACAACGCTGGCGGTGCACTGGGCTCACCAGATGGCCGCGCGGTATCCCGACGGCCAGTTGTACGTCAACCTCCGCGGCTTCGACCCGTGTTGCCCGGCGACCGAGCCGGCCGAGGCGATGCGCGCGTTCCTCGACGCCCTCGGCGTGCCATCGGCGCGCATCCCGGCCGGCCCGCACGCGCTGACCGGCCTGTACCGCAGCCTGCTCGCCGGCAAGCGGATGCTGATCCTGTTGGACAACGCGCGCGACGCCGAACAGGTCCGGCCATTGCTCCCCGGTGCGCCCGGCTGTCTGGTCATCGTGACCAGCCGTGATCAGCTCAACCCGCTGGTCGTGACCGAGGGCGCCGATCCGCTCACGCTGGACGTGTTCGACCCGGACGAGGCACGCGACCTGCTCTCGTCCCGCGTCGGAGAGGCTCGGCTGAAGGCCGAACCGGACGCGGTCGCCACCATCTCGTCCCGATGTGCTCGGCTACCTCTCGCGCTCGCGATCGCCGCAGCCCGCGCGGCCGTGCAGCCCCGCCTCTCGTTGGCCATGCTCGCCGCCCAGCTGAGCGACGCCGCGGACGCGCTCGCCCCGTTCCAGGGCGGCGACGCGGCAACCGACATCCGGGCGGTGTTCTCCTGGTCCTACCGCACGCTGGACGCGGACGCGGCACGGCTCTTCCGGCTGCTGGGCCTGCATCCGGGCCCGGACCTCGGAATCACGGCCGCGGCCAGCCTCATCGGCGTCTCTCCGCGCCAGGTCCGGCCGCTGCTGGCCGAACTGACCCACGCGCATCTCCTGGCCGAACACGCGCCCGGCCGGTACACCTTCCACGACCTATTGCGCGCCTACGCCATGGAGCTGGCACGCGGCGTGGAGACCGCCGACGAGCGGGATGCGGCGCGGCGCCGGGTCCTCGACCACTACGTACACACCGCGTACAGCGCGGCGTTCGTCATCCACCCGCAACGCTCGCCGATCGCCGTGGAACCGATCAGCCCTGGTACGTCGAAGCACAACCTCTCCGACCACGACGACGCGTTGCAGTGGTTCACCACCGAGCGTGCGGTTCTCCTAGCGGCCGTGGAAGACGCCGATCGGACCCGGCTCGACGCGCACGTCTGGCAACTGGCCTGGGGGATTGCGGACTTCCTCGAAATGCGCGGGCACGTCCAGGATTGGATCGCCGTACAGACCCGGGCGGTGGGCGCGGCCCGGCGGGCAGCCGACCCAGCGATCCTGGGACGAATGCTGGTGATCCTCGGCAACGCCTTCTGGCGGGTGGGCCGCTACGACGACGCCTTCGGCCACCTCCAGGAAGCCCGCGACCTGTTCAGTAACCAAGCGGACCTCAGCTGGCACGCCCGCACCGAGCAGCTTCTCGGGGGCGTGTTGGAACGCCAAGGCAGGTTCCGCGATGCGCTGGAGCATGCCACCCGCTCGCTGTGGCTCGCTCGGTCCGCCGGCGATCTCGACAACCAGGCACGGGCCCTCAACTCGATGGGCTGGTCGCACATTCAACTGGGCAACTACCAGCAGGCCGTCAACCACACACAGCAGGCGCTGGAGCATTACGCCGCGGTCGACGACCGCCAGGGACTGGCCGCGACGTGGGACAGCCTCGGCTTGGCCCATCACCATCTGAGCCACTACGAGCAGGCGGTCGACTGCTACCAGCGCTCCATCGATCTGCAGCGTGAGGTGGGCGACCGGTACAACGAGGCCGGCACCCTCACCCGGCTCGCCGACACGTACCAGGCGGCCGGCAGGCACGACGCCGCCATCGACGCCCGGCGGCAGGCCCTGGCCATCCTCGACGAGATCGACCACTCCGACGCCGATCTGATACGCGCCGAGTTGCGGGCCGCCGCCCGGGCGCACCGCAGGAGCATGAGATCGTCCACAATGGACCGTTGACGAGCCCGGTTGAGTCAGAAGATGGTCACGCCATATGCCTGGGCCGCTTCGCGGACGGGCTGGAAGAAGGTCGTACCGCCGGTTGAGCAGTTACCGCTGCCGCCGGAGGTGAGACCGAGCGCCCTGGTGCCGTCGTACAGCGGGCCCCCGGAGTCACCGGGCTCGGCGCACACAGTGGTCTGGATCAAGCCGCTGACCTTGCCGCCGGGGTGACCGACGTACCGTACCGTAACGTTGAGCGCGGTCACGGTTCCACTGTGGACACCGGTCGTCGACCCGTCACGCGTCACCCGTTCCCCGACGAAGGCGTCCGCGACGGTGAACCCGCCGGGGTGGCTGAGCGAGGTGTTGTCGTAGCGGACGAGCGCGTAGTCGTTGCCCGGGAAACTGAAGTTGACGACCGGGCCGATGAGCGTGGTGTGTTGGGCGTTGGTGTACCAGGGGCTGGCCAATTTTCCGCAGTGCCCTGCGGTGAGGAGGTAGAACGTGCTGCCGCTGACCACGTTGAAGCCGAGCGAACAACGGAAGTTGCCGCCGTAGATGGCGTCACCGGCGGACAACAGCGGGGCGAAGACGCCGGAGGCGCGATCGACCCGGAGGGCACCGGCGTTGGCACCGGCCGCGCGCCTGAGCGTCGCGATCGCGGCGGAAGAGACGGAGCTGTCGGCGGTGACCGCAACCCGGCCCGCCGTCGCGTCGACATACCAGGCGATGCCCGCGACGCCCGACCGATCAACCGCGTCGCTCACGGCGGCGAGCTGGCTGGCGCTGTACGCCTGGGGCGCTGGCACCCCGTTGGTCGGCAGCGCGAACATCCCGATGACGATCGCACCGACGGCAACGGCGAGCAGCCGAGCGACTCGGCCGTGTGGAGGGGTGTACTCGATCCCCACTGTCTCCTCCTCGGGAGTCGGTAGGATGCCCGAAGACTGATCGATGGGTAATCGATCTCGATACTTCAGGGCGGGGGTGCCGTCAGTATCGGCGTGGACGAATAGGTCCGCAAGCGATCGGACCGGTCGGTACATCGTTGGCCGTTTGGCCAGGTATCACGTCGAATCCGTGACACGGATGGCGTGACGGAGTGACGTCTAAGATCTTCGACGTGTCCCACACCATACGAATCCTTCTCAATGCCCGGCTACGACCGCTGGACCGAGCCAGCCGGTACGAGGACCCGTTGCAGGAAGCACTGGACGCGCAGGCACCCGGCAGCCGGGTCACCGACGGTGGCACGTTGCTCAGCCCCGAACGAGAGGTGCAGTCGTGTGACTTCGACATCGAGCTGGACGGGGACCCGGATACCGGGCTCCGTCTGGTCATCGACACCCTGGATGCCCTCGGCGCCCCCAGAGGGTCGAAGGCCACTGTGGACGATCGGCCGTGGATACCGTTCGGCAACAACGAAGGTGTCGGCCTGTACCTGAACGGAACGGACCTACCCGACGAGATCTACGCGACCAGCGACGTCAACGAGCTCATCGAGCAACTGCACGCTCGCCTCGGCGACGAAGGCTCCATGCAGTCGTGGTGGCAAGGGCCTCGCGAGACAGCGCTGTACCTCTACGGGCCGTCGGCATCGCGCATGCGCGAGCTGATTCACGATGTCGTCGCGACCCACCCGCTCGCCCAGCAGAGCCGGCTCGTCGACCTTACGTAGTGATGCCGCCGGTGATTACCTCAGCCGGCGACGTCCTCCTCGCGGTACTCGCCGTCCGGCGCCGCCGTGCCCGCCGCGCGCTGCTGTTCCGTGGCGCGCAGCTCCACCCGACGGATCTTTCCGGAGATCGTCTTGGGCAGTTCCGCGAACTCGAGCCGGCGGATCCGCTGGTACGGCGAGAGGTGCT
>DASRII010000523.1:0-36398 GCA_035650075.1 Micromonosporaceae bacterium
GGGAGGGTGGGGAGGGTGGCTCGAGCTCACGCGCCTGGCATCCGTGAGTACACGTCGATCTTGGAATTGATCATGTCGAGGTCCCGCTGCAGTTCGGCGATGCGCGCCTGCACCCGATCCCGATGCTCCTCGAAGATCCGCAGCCGGTCCCGCAATGTGTCGTCGCCCGAGCGGGCCAGCTCGGCGTACCGGCGCATGTCCCGAACCGGCATCCCCGTGCGCCGCAGCTTGGTCAGCAGCACCAGCCAGTCGACGTCCTGCTTGGTGTACCGGCGTCTGCCAGCCGAGTCACGCAACACTGGCTCGACCAGCCCCTCGTGCTCGTACCAACGCAGCGTGTGCACGGTGAGTCCGACCTGCGCGGCGGCCTGGCCAACGGAAAGCGTCTCCACAGAAGCAAGCTTGCCCCAAGGGAAGAACTCAACTAGCGTTGAGTTTCATGGAGACCGCGATCGAGGTCAAGGACCTCGTCGTCCACCGCGGCAAGAAGCCCGTGCTCCACGGCCTCAGCTGCCAGATCCCCCGCGGCAGCGTGACCGGCCTGCTCGGGCCGAGCGGCAGTGGCAAGACCACCCTCATGCGCGCGATCGTCGGCGTGCAGATCGTGAAGTCGGGCACGGTCACCGTGCTCGGCAAGCCGGCCGGCGACAAGGAGCTGCGCCGGCGCATCGGCTACCTCACCCAGGCGCCGAGTGTCTATGCGGACCTGACGGTCCGGGAGAATGCCCGCTACTTCGCTTCGCTCTACGACGGTGTGCCGAAGAGCCAGGCCGACGAGATCGTGGCCGACGTGGGTCTGGCGGACCAGGCCAACCAGCTGGTCGGCACGCTGTCCGGCGGCCAGCTCAGCCGGGCGTCGCTCGCCTGCGCGATGGTCAGCAAGCCGGATGTGCTGGTGCTCGACGAGCCGACGGTCGGCCAGGATCCGGTGCTGCGTGACGAGCTGTGGAAGCGGTTCCGCGACCTGGCGAACGCCGGAAGCACCCTGTTGGTGTCCAGCCACGTGATGGACGAAGCGAACCGGTGTGACCGGTTACTGCTCATCCGCGAGGGCCGGCTCATCGCCGACGCCACGCCCGCCGCCGTCAAGGCCGAGGCCGGACACGACGACCTCGACGAGGCGTTCCTGACCCTGATCCGCGCTCGGGAGAAGGCGGTGGTCTAGGTGAAGCCGCGCATCCTCGGCAACACGATCCAGCGCATCCTGCGGCAGTTGCGGCACGACCGGCGTACCGTCGGGCTGCTTCTCGTCGTCCCGGTCCTGCTGCTCACGCTGCTCTACTACATGTTCCCCGACCCGAAGCTCCCCCTCGTGCCGCCGGTGTTCGATCGGGTCGGGCTCGTCATGCTCGGCATCTTCCCGTTCGTGATCATGTTCCTGATCACCAGCATCGCGATGCTCCGCGAGCGTACGACCGGCACGCTCGAGCGGCTGCTCACCACCCCGCTGGGCAAGCTGGATCTGCTGTTCGGGTACGGCATCGCGTTCGGATTCGCCGCCGCGATCCAGGCGGCGATCGCGTCGGCCGTGGCGTACTGGCTGTTCGACCTCGACACGGCCGGCGCCAAGGGGCTCGTCATCCTCATCGCCATCGCGAACGCTGTACTCGGCGTGGCGCTCGGCCTGTTCTGCAGCGCGTTCGCGCGTACCGAGTTCCAGGCCGTGCAGTTCATGCCGGTGGTGGTCGTCCCGCAGATCCTGCTCTGCGGGCTGTTCGTGGCGCGCGAGGAGATGGCCGGCTGGCTCCAGGCGATCAGCAACGTGCTGCCGATGACATACGCGGTGGAGGCTCTGCAGGAGGTTGGCAAGAACGCCGACCCGACCGGTCTGATGTGGCGCGACCTGGGCATCGTGGCCGGCTGCGTCGTCGTGGCGCTCGTTCTGGCGGCAGCCACGCTCCGGCGGCGCACGGCCTGAAGGCACCACGAGATCCGTGACACGACAAGGCCGGAGGCCGGGCAAGCCAGACACCAAGCGCACCATCCTGGATGCGGCCCGGGAGGCGTTCGCCGAACGCGGGTTCGACGGCGCCTCCATCCGGCAGATCGCGACCGGCGCCGGGGTCGACCCGGCGCTGGTCCACCACTACTTCGGTACGAAGGACCAACTGTTCCTCGCGACCCTGCAGGTGCCCATCGACCCAGCGGAGTTCCTGCCGCAGATCCTGTCCGGAAAGCGGGAGGATGTCGGCGCCCGGCTGGTGACGACGTTCCTGCGGATCTGGGACTCGCCGGCGGGCACCGCCCTTGCGGCCATCATCCGGTCCGCGATGACCCGGGACGCGACGTTACGGCTGCTGCGCGAGCTTCTGATCACCCAGATCCTGCGGCGGGTACTCCTGCATCTCGACCTCGACCCGGCCGAGGCCCCGCTGCGCCTGTCGCTGGTCGCCTCGCAGATGGCCGGCCTGGGCATGATGCGGTACATCATCAAGCTCGAGCCGCTGGCCAGCGCCCCGCCGGAGGTCGTGGTGGCCGCCATCGCGCCCACGATCCAGCGCTACCTCACGGGCGAGCTGGTCTGTTCCAGCCAGGAGGCGTAGAGCCGGCCGTACACCGAGTCGGAGTCGCGGACCAGGACCGCGTGGGGTCCACGTTGGACGATCCGGCCGGCGTCGAAGACGAGTACGTCGTCGGCTGCCGCCGCGGTGGACAGGCGGTGCGCGATCGCCACGGTCGTCCGGCCACGGGTGACCGCGTCGAGAGTGCGTTGCAGGCGTACCTCGGTGGCCGGGTCGACGGCGCTCGTGGCTTCGTCGAGTACGAGCAGGTCGGGGTCGGCGACGTACGCCCGGGCGAGCGCGACCAGCTGCCGCTCCCCCACGGACAGCGCCTCTCCGCGCTCGCCGACCCGGGTCGCCAGCCCCCGCGGCAGACTCTCCATCCAGTCGGCGAGCCCCAGCTCGGCCAGGGCCAGCAGCAGGTCGTCGTCGGACAGCGACGGTCGGCCGAAGCGGATGTTCTCCGCGATGGTCGTGTCGAACAGGAATCCGTCCTGCGGCACCATCACGACCCGGCGGCGCAGCGAGGCGAACCGCACGGTGTCCAAAGGACGACCGCCGAGGAGGACATGACCGGTCGATGGGTCCATCAGCCGGGTCAGCAGCTTCGCGAACGTGGTCTTGCCGCTGCCGGTCTCGCCGACCACCGCCACCCGGGTCTGCGCCGGCAGGTGCACATCGATGTCGGACAAGACGAGCGGTCCGTCGGGATAGGAGAACGACACGCGATCGAACCGCACGTCCAGCGGCCCCGGCGGCAGGTCGACGCCGGCGGGCCCCGGGTCGGCCACGTCCGGCGAGATCTCCAGCACGTCCAGCACCCGCCGCCAACCGGCGATCGCGTTCTGTGCTTCGTTGAGCACCTCGGTGGCGATCTGCACCGGCTGCACGAACAGCGTGACGAGGAACAGGAACGCGGTCAGCTGTCCGATCGTGAGCTGCCCGTCGACGCCGAGCAGCACGCCCACGACGACCACCGCCCCCATCGCCAACCCGGCCGCCACCTCGCCCGCCGAGAAGCTCGTGACGCTGGTCCGCAACGCGCGGAACTGGGCTACCCGGTTCTGCTCGATCGAGTCGTCGAGGCGGTCGCGAGTGCGGTCGGCCACCCCGTACGCCCGGATCACGCTGGCCCCGACGACGCTCTCGCTGACGACGGCGAGCATGGTGCCGACGCGCTCCCGGACCGCGCCGTACGCCGCTGATAGCCGCTTCTGATAGGCGCGAATTACCAAGATCAAGGGCAAGAAGGCCGCGTACACGACGAGCGTCAACTGCCACGAGTAGACCGCCATCACGATCGTGGTGACGAGGACCTGGCCGGCCGAGACGAGCAGGATCACGCCACCCCACTGGAGGAACTGGGTGATCGCGTCGACGTCGCTGGTGACCCGCGAGACCAGCGACCCGCGCCGCTCCGCCTGCTGGTGCAGCATCGACAGGTCGTGCACGTGCCGGAAGGTTCGGATGCGCACGTTGGCCAGCGCCGTCTCGCTGACCGTGAACAGCCGGCGCATCATCAGATAACCGCACGTGGTGGTTACCGCGAGCACGGCGCACGTGAGCAGGACGACCGCGACGATCGTGTCCAGGTCCGGTCCGCCAGGCGCGCGCAGGCCGCGGTCGATGCCCTGTTGAATGGCGACGGGTACCGCGACCCGCCCGGCCATGCTCACGACGGCGAGGCCGAGCGTGCCGGCCAGCCCGGTCTTCATCTCCGGGGACAGCGCGAGCCCGCGCCGCATCGTCCCCCACGTCGACTCAGCCGTCATGCCGTGACCTCGTCGAGGTCGTACTCCCGCGCCTGCTCCCGTTCCGCTTCGGCCCGCTCGTACGCGGTCACCAGGTTCGCGTAGCCGGGCACCGTGGCGAGCAACTGCGGATGGGTGCCCCGGGCCACGACCCTGCCGTGCTCGACGTAGACCACCTCGTCGGCGAGCGCGATGGTGGCCCGCCGGTACGCGACCACGAGAATCGAGGTGTCGGCGCGCCGCAGCCCGGCCAGGATCGCCGCCTCCACCCTCGGGTCGACGGCGCTCGTCGCGTCGTCGAGTACGAGCAGCCGCGGCCGGCCGGCTACCGCTCGGGCGAGCGTGAGCCGTTGGCGCTGGCCGCCGGAGAGCGAGGTACCCCGCTCGCCCACGGTCGTGTCGAGCCCCTCGGACAGCCGCGCGACGAAGCCGTCGGCCTGGGCCAGCCGCAGCGCCGCCCACGCGTGTTCGGCGGCGATCGCGGGCCGGTCCAGCGTCACGTTGCCCCGCACAGTGTCGTCGAACACGAACGCCACCTGCGGTACCAGGGCCACCGCCCGGGCGAGCGAGGCGCCGGTCAGCTCCCGCACGTCGACGCCGTCCAGCCCGACGGTGCCGTGGTCGGGGTCGACCAGCCGGGCCGCGAGCGAGGCGATCGTGGACTTGCCGGAGCCGGTCGGCCCGACCAGGGCGACGGTGCGTCCGGCCGGCACGTCGAACGTCACCCCGCGCAGCACCGGCTCCCCGTCGGGGTAGGAGAAGTCGACCTGCTCGAACCGCAGCGCGGCCGCCCCGCTATCGTCCACTGTGGACCGGCCGTACGCCATCTCCCCCGTGGCCGTGACGACCTTCTCGATCCGGTCCCAGCCGGCCACGCTGCGGGGCAGCTCGGCGAGCACCCAGCCGATCGCCCGTACCGGGAACGCCAGCACCGTGAACAGGAACGCGACCGTGACCACCTCCGGTATGGTCACCGCGCCCTGGCGCAGCCGGATCGCGCCGACGACCAGTACCGCGAGCGTGCCCAGGCTCGGCAGCGTCTCCAGCATCGGGTCGAAGAGGCCCCGGATCCGGCCGACCCTGATCAGCGCGTCCCGCAAGTCCGCGGCGCGCTCAGCGAAGCGCCGCGTCTCCGCGGACTCGCGACCCATCGTCTTGACGACGAGGGCACCGTCGAAGCTCTCGTGCGCGATCGCACTGACCTCGCCCCGCAGTTCCTGGGCTCGGGCCTGGCGCGGCGCCATCCGGCGGGAATAGATCACGTTGAGGCCGAACAGCGCGGGGAAGATCGCGCAGCCCACCAGCGCGAGCACCCAGTCGACCGCGAACAGCGAGAGGATGGACGCCACGAGCATCACGAGCGTGCCGACGGCGAAGGGCATTGGGGCGATCGGATACCACGCCGCCTCGACGTCGGAGTTGGCGTTGGACAGCAACGTGCCGGTGGCGTGCCGCTGGTGCCATTCGACCGGCAGCTCGAGGTACTTGCGGGTGACCTTGCGGCGGTACCGAGCCTGCAGGCGGAACTGCATCCCACCGGCGCCGAGGCGGCGAGCGAAGATCGCGGCGACCTTGACGAGGCTGGTACCGAGGATCAGGACGGCCGCTCCGGCGAGCGCGGCCGGACCCACCGTCCCCCGCTCGATCGCCGGGATCACCACCCGGCCGGTCACCGCCCCGATCACGAACGCGGTCACGATCGTCGTGAGGCCGAACAGGCTGCCGCCGAGCACCGCCACCGTGAAGATCCTCGGCTCGTCTCGGATGGCCCGTCCCAGTACCCATAGACCCCTGCTGAGGATCCCCCGCTCTGACACCAGCACCTCCGTTCTCCGGTCCTTACATTCTTCCCCACGCGTCTACCGGTTTACCTCCGCCGGGCGACCTAAGTCACACGACTACGATCGGTTGACGTGAATGATGTTCGTCCCGCGCGAGCCGAGCGTGCGGCTCTCGTCGATCTCATGGAGACACTCGGTCCCGACGCGCCTACGCTGTGTGCCGGGTGGACCACCCGTGACCTGGCCGCACACCTCATCATGCGCGAACGCCGCTATGACGCCGCACCCGGCATCATGCTCCGTGCGTTGCGCGGCCACGCCGAGCACGTGCGCCTGGCGCTCGCCGAACGCCCGTACCCCGACCTGCTCGCGATGGTCCGCAACCCGCCGTGGTGGAGCTGGTCGGCGCTGCCGCCGCTCGACAACGCCACGAACACCATCGAGTTCTTCATCCACCACGAGGACGTCCGCCGCGGCCGGCCCGACTGGGCACCGCGCGAGCTTGACCCGGACCTCGAGGCCGCGCTGTGGCGGCGGATCAAAGGGCTGGCAAAGCTCCATCTGCGCCGCGTACCGGCCGCCGTGGTCCTCAACGCGCCGGGGTACGGCGAGACGACGGCCGGCCGAGGCGGCCCCGACGTCCGGGTCACCGGCTCCCCGGGTGAGCTGACCATGTTCATCTCCGGCCGTCAGCGCTCCGCCCGGGTCCAGCTGACCGGGCCGGAGCCGGTCGTCGGCAAGCTACGAACGGCGCGCCTCGGCCTCTAACCCGGGCAGGGTCACCGTCGCGCGGAGGCCGGGGGTGGCGTCGTCGAGGGTGATCGTGCCGCCGTGCAGGCGTACCAGCTCGCGCACGATCGCCAGGCCCAGCCCGGCGCCCTCGGCCGAGCCGTCGCGGCTGCGGGCGTCGTCGAGCCGGGTGAACCGGTCGAATACGCGCTCGCGGTCGGCCGCGGGGATGCCCGGCCCGTCGTCCTCGACGGTGATCGTCGACCCGCCGGCGCACAGCCGTACCCCGGTCCGGGCGTGCCGCACCGCGTTGCCGACCAGGTTGTCCACCACCCGGTGCAGCGCCAGCCGGTTACCCTCCGTCCACTGTGGACCCTCGGTGGACACGACGACCGGCACCCGGGCGCCGGCGTACCCGGCCGCCACGTCCCGCAGTACCGACACCAGTTCGACCGGTTCGCGTTGGCGAAGCCGCGGGTCGCCCTCGTCGGCGCGAGCGAGGGTCAGCAGCCCGTCGACGAGGTGGTCCAGCCGCTCGACCTCGGGCAGCAGCTCCCCCGGCGACACTTGCTCGCCGAGCCGCTCGGCGACCTCGAGCTGGGTACGCAGGCTGGCCAGCGGGCTACGCAGCTCGTGTGCCGCGTCTCCGACGAACGCCCGTTGCCGGGCTCGCGAGGCGGTCAACCGGTCGAGCATGCCGTTGAGCGTGACGGCCAGCCGGTGTAACTCGTCGTAGCCGTCCGGCACCGGCAACCGGTCGGCGCCGGCCGCCCCGGTGATCTCCTCGGCACCGAGGCGCAGCGCCTCGACCGGGCGCAGCGTCCAGCCCACCACCCGCCAGGCCAGCGCCGCGAGCACCGCCAGCAGCAGGGGGTACGCCAGCAGCAGCGCCACCCGCATCGTCCGTACGCTCGCCTCGAGGTCCTGGGCCGGGGCGGCCACGACGACGGTACGGCGATCGTCCGTCGTCCCGGCCGACACCGCGACGACCCGCAGCGGTCCCTCCCGGCTGGCCGCGTCCCCGTCGACCACCACCACCGCGCCCGCCAGCGCCCGGGCCCGCTCGTCCGCCTGCAGCAGCGGTACCAGGCGGTCGGCGCCGAAGGACGCGGACCGGATCCCACCGCTCTCGTCGAGCACCTGCACGATCTGGCTACCGGCCGTTGGTATCGGGTCGGTGAGCTGTCCCGCGTCGACGAGCGCGGCAACGTCCCGCGCGGTCTGCCGGGCGCCGGTGTCGACGGCGCGCTCCAGCACGACGTTGAGCACGGACACCAGCAACAGGCCGCCGACGGCGAGGCCCACGGCGAGCCCGGCGGTACCGATGAGGATCAGTCGGCCGCGCAGCGTGAGCCGGCGGAACCAGGGCACCGCTCAATCTCCATCGGCGACGAGGCGGTAGCCGGCGCCCCGGATCGTCCGCAGCGACTGGCAGCCGAACGGAGCATCGATCTTGCGACGGAGGTACCCGACGTAAACCTCGACCAGATTCGCGTCGGTATCCGCGGCGGCGTCCCAGACGTGGTCGAGCAGCTCCGTCTTTGTGACGACCCGGTCGGAGTTGCGCATCAGGTACTCCAGCAACGCGAACTCGCGCGCGGTGAGTGCGATCTCCGCCTCGCCCCGGGTCACCTGGCGGGTCGCCGGGTCCAGCCGGAGCGTGCCGGCGGTGAGCACGGCCGGCCGCTCCCGCGCGCCCCGGCGCAGGAGCGCGCGCAGCCGGGCCAGCAGGACGACGAACGAGAACGGTTTGGTGAGGTAGTCGTCGGCGCCGAGGTCGAGACCGTCCGCCTGGTCGTACTCACCGTCCTTGGCGGACAGCATGAGGACCGGTACCCAGTTGCCCTCCTCGCGCAGCGCCCGCACGATCCGGTAGCCGGACAGCCCTGGCAGCATGATGTCGAGCACCACCGCGTCGTACGCCTCGTGCCGCGCGGCCTCCAGCCCGCTCGGACCGTCGGCGGCGACATCCACGACGTACCCCTCGGCGGCCAGCCCGCGCTGCAGGGCGCGCGCGAGCCGCGCCTCGTCCTCCACCACCAACAGCCGCACGAGACACAGCGTGGCACACGGCCGTAGTGATCTCTCAGCGGCCGCACAGCTACGGGCAGCGAAGATGACTGTGCTGACTTTCGAACGGGGAGGTAGCCGATGTCCCGTATCAACCGCTGGATGGTGCCGGCCGGGGTGGCCGTAGCCGTCCTGGGGGTCGCCGCGGTCACCACCGCGCTGCGCGCCTCCGCCGACCCACGGCTGCCGGAGCGCAGTGCGGCGCAGCTCCTGGTGGACGTACAGACCGCCCGGCTCGAGGGCCTGTCCGGCACCGTGGTGCTGCGGTCCGACCTCGGGCTGCCGGCCCTGCCATTGCAGATCGCCGGTAGCGGCAGCGGCCAGCTGACCGCGCTCATCAACGGTTCGCACACGCTGCGGGTCTGGTACTCCGGACCCGACAAGACCCGGATCGCTCTGCTCGGCACGCTCGGCGAGTCGGACATCATCCGCAACGGCCGCGACGTGTGGCTCTGGTCCAGCGCGGAGCAGAGTGCGACGCACCGGGTACTGCCGGAGCAGGCGGCACGGTCCGGTGTGGACGGTCCCATCCTCGACCCGAACCTGATGCCCGCGAGTCCGCAGGAACTGGCGGACAAGGTGCTCTCGATCCTCGAGCCGAGTACCCAGGTGTCCACCTCGGGTACCACGAAGGTGGCCGGGCGGGCGGCGTACGAGCTCATCCTCGCGCCGCGCGACAACGACTCGCTGGTGAGCCAGGTGCGCATCGCCATCGACGGCGAGAAGCACCTTCCGCTGCGCCTGCAGGTGTTCGCGAAGGGCTACGGCACACCGGCGTTCGAGGTCGGCTTCACCCAGGTGAGTTTCCAGCGGCCAGGCGACGAGCACTTCAAGTTCAACCCGCCGGCCGGTACGCAGGTACAGGAAGAGGGCGCCGCTCCCGACCAGGTCGGGCCTGATGTGAAGCCGGACGCGCGCGGCGAGCGCCGGCCCGACCTGAAGGTTCCCCCGGCCGGCAAGCCGGACCAGCCCGTGGCGGACCCGGACCAAGGCAAGTCCAATGTGGTCGGTCAGGCGTGGACGATGGTCGTCGTGGAGAAGGTGTCCGACGGTACGAACGCCGCGGACAACCCGCTCGGCCCGTTCCTGACTACCCTGCCGGCCGTCAGTGGTGACTGGGGCAGCGGGCGGCTGCTGCGGTCCAAGTTGTTCTCCGCTCTGCTGACCGACGACGGCCGGCTGCTCTTCGGCGCGGTCAAGCCCGAGAAGCTGTACGCCGTCGCCGCTTCGACGAAGTGAATGCCGTCTCGTCCGAGGGGTTGACGAAACGGTTCCGGTCCGGCCAGGTCGCGGTCAACGCCATCGACCTGGCCGTTCCGACCGGTTCGGTGTACGGCTTCCTCGGTCCCAACGGTTCGGGCAAGACCACCACGATCCGCCTGCTGCTCGGGCTGATCCGGCCGACCGCGGGCAGCCATACGCTGCTGGGTGAGCCGATGCCGGCCAAGGCGGCCCGAGCGCTGCCGAGGGTCGGCTCACTGGTCGAGGGGCCGGCCTTTCACCCGTACCTGTCGGGTCGCGACAACCTCCGCCGGCTCGACGCGGCGGACCGCACCGCGGACCCGCGAACCGTCGACAAGCGCGTGGACGCGGCGCTGGACCGCGTCGGGCTGCTCGCCGCGGCCCGCAAGCGGTACCGCGCCTACTCGCTCGGAATGCGCCAGCGACTGGCCATCGCGGTCACCCTGTTGCGCCCGCGGGAGCTGCTGATCCTCGACGAGCCGACGAACGGCCTGGACCCGCAGGGCACCCGGGAGGTACGGGCGCTGCTCACTTCGCTCGCCGCCAGCGGTACGACCGTCATGCTGTCCAGCCACCTGCTGTCCGAAGTGGAGCAGATCTGCAGCCACGTCGGCGTCATGCACCTCGGCCGGCTCGTCGCTCAGTCCACTGTGGAGGCTTTGCGGGCGCAGACCGTGCCGCGGGTGCAAGTGCGTACCGGTCATCCGGCGGCCGCCGCCGGTACCCTGACCAGCCTGGGACTCGCCGAGGTCACAGTGGACGGTGACACGGTCACCGCGTTGCTCGGCGGAGCCGCGCCGGAGAAGGTGGTAGCCGCTCTGGTGGGCGACGACGTTCCCGTCCGCGGGTTCGTGGTACTCGAAGCCGACCTGGAGGAGATGTTCGTCTCGCTGACCGGGGAGGGCTTCGATGTCAGTGGCTAAGCTCCTCCGGGCCCGCTTCTTCCGGTCGGAGGTGTGGCTGATCTTCGGCCGCCGGCGCAACTGGGCCGGTCTGGCGGTACTGGCAGCCGTCCCGATAATCATCGCGATCGCGGCGGCGAACACCACGCCGGCACCGGGCGATGGCCCGGACTTCTTCGCGAACATCACCGCGAACGGGCTCTTCGTCGCGCTGACCGCGATCGTCCTGGAGCTGCCGTTGTTCCTGCCGCTGGCGGTCAGCGCGATCGCCGGGGACTCGGTCGCGGGCGAGGCCAACCTGGGTACGTTGCGCTACCTGCTGCCGGTACCGGTCCACCGGCTCCGGCTGCTGACGATCAAGTTCGGCGCCATCGCGCTCTTCACCGTTGCCGCGGTCTTCCTCGTCGCCGCGGTCGGTACCGTGCTCGGCCTGGCGCTGTTCGGCACCGGGCCGATGCTCACGCTGTCCGGCACCGAGCTGCCGTTCTGGTCCGGTGTGCTGCGGGTGGTGCTCGTCTGCCTGTACCTGAGCATGTGCCTGATCGGTCTCGGCGCGATCGGGCTGTTCGTGTCGACGCTGACCGAGCAGCCGCTCGGCGCCCAGATCGCGACGCTCATGCTGACCATCGCCAGCTACATCCTCGACCAGATCCCGCAGCTGTCCGGGATCCACCAGTACCTGCCGACGCACTACTGGCTCGCCTTCGGCGACCTGCTCCGTGACCCGATCGCGTGGGGATCGATCTCGGGCGGCATCCTGTCGGCCGCCTGCTACTCCGTCATCTTCTTCGGGGCCGCCTGCGCACGCTTCACGACCCGCGACATCTCCAGCTAGGGGGTAGCCCGGGGGTCGCCCGCGCAATACTCTCTGGTAACACTTGCCGTGACGGCCGTCACGGGTGCACATCGGAGGCGACGGGCAATGACCCTGGAAGTTCCCTACAAGTCCATTCCGGACATGTTTCTCACACGGGTCGCGACAACGCCCGACTCCAGGGCGCTGGGCTACCCCACCGCGGACGGCCAGATCGAGTGGCTGACCTGGGCGCAGGTCGCCGACCGGGCAAAGGCGATCGCCGCCGGGCTGCGGTCGCTCGGCGTCGGTACCGAGGACCGGGTCGCGATCCTTTCCAACACCCGGTTCGAATGGGTCCTCGCGGATCTCGGGGTGATGTGCGCGGGTGGCGCCACGACGACGGTGTACCCGACCACCGAACCGGAGGACGCCTCGTACATCGTGCGCGACTCCGAGTCCAAGGTGCTGATCGCCGAGAACCCGCAGCAGGCCGCCAAGGTCGACGGCGCAGATCTGCCCGACCTGAACCACATCGTCGTCCTCGACGGCGAGCCGCAGGGCAACCAGATCTCGCTGGCCGACCTCGAACGCATGGGCCGGGAGACCCTCGAGGGTGATCCCGACCTGATCGAGCGGACCGTCGAGCAGATCGAGCCGGACCACCTCGCCACACTCATCTACACGTCAGGCACGACCGGCCGCCCCAAGGGCGTCGAGTTGCTCCACAAGGGATGGTGCTGGCAGGGCGTCGCCCAGGGCCAGCTCGGTCTGCTGCTGCCGGACGACCTGCAGTACCTCTGGCTGCCGCTGTCCCACTCCTTCGGCAAGACCCTGATCTGCGGCATCATGCACGTCGGCCTACCGACCTATGTGGACGGACGGCAGGACAAGCTGATCGACAACCTGGGCATCATCAAGCCGACGTTGATGTGCGCCGCGCCGCGCGTCTTCGAGAAGGTCTACAACCGGGTGGTCACCAACGCGCAGAGCGCTGGCGGCGCCAAGGCGAAGATCTTCGGGTGGGCCGTCCGGACCGGCAAGCAGGTCGTCGACCTCGAGCAGGCCGGCAAGCCGGTGCCGAGCGGCCTGCGGTTCCGGTACGGCCTCGCGACCCGGCTCGTCTTCTCCAAGCTGCAGGCCCGCCTCGGTGGCAACATCCGGGTACTCGTCTCGGGCGCCGCGCCGCTGTCCAAGGAGATCGCCGAGTTCTTCGCCGCCGCCGGACTGCCCATCATGGAGGGCTACGGCCTGACCGAGACGTCCGCGGGCAACTTCGTCAACCGGCCGGAGCACCTGAGGATCGGTACGGTCGGCCAGGCCATGGGCGATCTGGAGCACAAGCTCGACACCGACGGCGAGATCCTGGTCAAGGGCGCGCCGGTGATGCGCGGCTACCACAACATGCCCGACGAGACCGCCGCCGTCTTCACCGAGGACGGCTTCTTCCGGACCGGCGACATCGGCGAAGTCGACGACGAAGGCTTCCTGCGCATCACCGACCGGAAGAAGGACCTCATCAAGACCTCCGGCGGCAAGTACGTGGCCCCCTCGCATATCGAGGGACTGTTCAAGTCGGTGTGCCCGTACACCTCGCAGGCGGTGGTCATCGGGCAGGCCCGCAACTTCTGCACGATGCTCGTCACGCTCGACCCGGACGCTTTGGCGGGCTGGGCGGCCGGCGGCCCGCTGGAGGGCAAGCCGTACTCCGAGGTCGTGGCCTCGGCCGAGGTCGAAGCGATGGTGGCCGGCTACGTCAAGGAGCTCAACGAGAAGCTGAACCGCTGGGAGACCATCAAGAAGTTCCGGATCCTGCCCCGCGATCTGACCATCGAGGACGGCGAGATCACACCGTCGATGAAGGTGAAGCGCAAAGGCGTGGAGAAGAACTTCGGCACCGACATCGACCAGATGTATGTCGGCGCCGTGGCCGAGATCTGATCAGCCGTTGCCTGCCGTTACCGGGCGCCCAGTACGGGCTCCGTAGTTACTGAGCCAGCGCGAGAAGTGATCCGCCGGCATGGGACGAGCCACGAACCACCCCTGGGCCAGCGTGCAACCAAGATCACCTAAAAGCCTTCGGGTGTACTCGTTCTCGACGCCCTCGGCCACCGTCCGCAGGCCCATGGATCGGGCCATCAAGATGATCGACGCGACGATGGTGGCGTCGTCGGCATTGTGTGCCAACCCGGCCACGAACGACCGATCAATCTTGATCTCGGTCAACGGCAGCTTCCGCAGATGCTGCAGCGACGAGTACCCGGTACCGAAGTCGTCGAGTGCGAGGGCCACCCCGAGATCGGCGAGCTGCGACGTGGTGGCCAACGCGCGATTCGGATCGGCCATGATGGCGCTCTCGGTGATCTCCAGCTGGATCCGTTCGGCCGGCACTCGGTGCCGAGCCAACTGCTCCGACAGGCGCGTCACAACATCGCCCCGGTAGAGATCGCGCGCGCTGATGTTCACCGACGCCCGCAGCCTGATGCCGTTCGCATCCCAGGCGGCCACCTGCGCCAGCACTTCGTCGATGACGTGCGACGTCAGCAGGTGGATCACCGACGTGTGCTCAGCGACGTGGATCAACTCCTCGTTGCTCACCAGTCCGTACGTCGGATGATTCCACCGCAGCAGCGCCTCGACCCCGACGACCGCGCCGTCCGCGAGCGATATCTGCGGCTGGTAGTGCAGTGCGATCTGCTGGCGTTCCCTAGCCTCCAGCGCGTGCCGGAAGTCGGTCAGCAAGCCCAGACGCTCGGGCGTGTTGTGGTCCGCCCGCGGTTCGTAGAGTGCGATGCTGTCGCCGCGTTTCTTTGCCTCGTACATCGCAACGTCGGCGTGTCTCAACATGGTGGGGAAGTCCTCGCCGCGGTCGAGTCGCAAGGCGATGCCCACGGACGCCGTCACATCCAGCCGGAGGCCGTCGAGCGTCGCCGGCTCCTCGAGCGCAGCCGCGACGCGGACACCCACCTCGTGCGCCTCCTGGCAGCCCGAGACCACGGCCAGGATGGCGAACTCATCCCCGCCGAGACGAGCGACGACCCCGCCGTCGACATCGACGGCTGCCAGCCGTCCGGCCACCGCGACGAGGAGTTCGTCGCCGGTCTGGTGCCCGAGCGCGTCATTGACGTGCTTGAAGCGGTCCAGATCGAGCACCAGCAGGGCGAGCTTGCGGTCTGCCCCGCCGGCGCCGGATCGACCGACCCAGTCTGTGAGTTCGTCGAAGCGGGTACTGAGCCCGGCCCGGTTGGCGAGCCCGGTCAAGGGATCCTGGCGTACCGCGCGGTTGCGCTCGTCCGACAGCCGCGCCATCCGCTGCAACGCGAACAACGGCACGAAGACCAGTGGTACGAACAGCACGTTGACGCGGACGGCCACGGCCACCACCGGGCTCAGCAGCAGCACTGCGGCCGCATAGAGCACGTGGTAGCCCACGGTCCGACCGGCCCGCCGGATCGGCAGTACACCCCGCCACAGCAAGATGGAGATGGCGAGCAGGATGCCGAAGGTACCCAGCCACGCCGCGATCGCGCCGACCACCGCTAGTGCGTCGGAAACGACGTCGACCGGGCCATCGTTGCCGAATCGGTCCAGGTGTCCCCGGACCAGTACCGCGTCGGCGGCGGCGAGCGCGAGGACGAGATTGCTGGCTCGGGTCACGGCCTGCAACGGAGGTTCGCGTACGCGCCAGGCCGCCGCGACGGCGGCCACCACCTGGGTCACGACCGCCGGGCCGAGCCCCCAACACAACAGCGTCGCGAACGTGAAACAGGCACCCGGGCTGACAACGGTCATCATCCCGTCCGCTTGCGGCGTGGCGAACGCGAGCCACGCGACGAGCACGGCTAGCGCGCCGACGAGCCAGAACCGGGGCTCGGTCGCCGCCACCGCCACGAAGTCCGGAAACTGGGAGATCGCGATCACGGCGCTGGAGATGGCCACCGCCACGACGTACGCCCGGAACGACCGGGGTCGTGCGGGACCCGTCCGAGTTTCAATCACGGTCAACACCCGGTCCCCCCTCGCGCGAGCCACAAATCGTAGCCTAAGCTATCAGAAGGTGCGAATCGGCTTCATGCGCTGGCCCAAGCTGTCTCGGTGGCTTCGTGCCGGGTTGCTGGCGCGGCGCCACCACGAGGGTGGATCTTGAGCAACGACATACCCGATGATTTGGCTGTTGCGATTGCGCTCGGCGGCGAAATGGGCCGCCGGCTGGGAGAATACGACTGGAAAACGCATCCGCTGGGGCCTATGTCGGATTGGCCGGCAGAGGTGCGTGCGACGGTCGCTGTCGCCCTGACATCGCGATTCCCCATCGTGCTGTGGTTGGGCACCGAAGACCTGTTTCTGGTGTACAACGACACGTACATTCCCATGCTGGGCGACAAACACCCGGCTGCGTTGGGTAAGCCCGGCCGTGACGTGTGGTGGGATATCTGGGACCCGATCGGGCCAATGCTCGCGGGCGTCGTCGCCAGCGGTCGAGCGACGTGGTCAGATGACCTGAGGCTGGCGCTGGCAACCGCCGGACAGCGGCAGGAACGCTACTTCACGTTCAGCTACGGCCCCATTTTGGCCTCGGCCGGAGATGTGAGCGGCGTGTTCTGCGCCGTGACCGAGACGACCGAACGGGTGCTTGGTGAACGGAGGCTGCAGATCCTGAACACCGCAGCCGCGGCGTTGATGGATACGCGTACCGTCGACGACGCGGTGGAGGCGACGATACAGGCGTGCGGCGGGCACCATCCCGATCTCCCATTCGTTGCTGTCTATGTCGGAGGCGGCGACGACGAGAAGGCCGTCCTGCGGGGAGCGAGCGAGCGCGTAGCCGGGCTGCTGCCGCTCTCGCTGTCGGATCTAATCGGCTCACACGATTCGTCGAACATGTTTGTTCTCGACGACCTCGAACGGGTCGTCGAGGCTCTCCCAGCCGCATTCGGTGAGGACTGCCCGCGGCAGGCACTGGTGATGCCACTGGCCGATGCCGCCACGGAAGACGTCATCAGTTACATGGTTGCCGGCGTAAACGCGTACCGCCCCCTCGACGA
This sequence comes from Micromonosporaceae bacterium, assembly GCA_035650075.1. Classification (GTDB taxonomy): domain Bacteria; phylum Actinomycetota; class Actinomycetes; order Mycobacteriales; family Micromonosporaceae; genus DASSUC01. Next base: position 16,815 of record DASRII010000523.1, read on the forward strand.
GCTGTATCTGACGTTCTGTCGACTGTTAGCCGACCAGGTCGCAGCTGCCTTTACCGCTGCGCACTCTTACGACCAGCAGCGCCAGCGCGCCGAGATGCTTGCTCAGCTCGATCGAGCGAAAACGGTGTTTCTGACAAACGTCAGCCACGAGTTCCGCACGCCCTTGACACTATTACTGGGTCCGCTCGATGACGCCATCCGTCACGCTGACCAGCCGGCACAACGTGACCGACTGCAGACAGCGCAGCGCAACGCGGGCCGGTTGCTTCGCCTGGTCAATTCACTGCTGGAGTTCTCCCGGATAGAGGCCGGTCGGACCAACGCCACGCCGGTACCGGTCGATATCGGTGCGCTCACCTCGCAGATCGCCTCGTCCTTTTCCGAGTTGTGTCAACGTGCTGGAATCGAGCTCGTACTCGATTGCAGTCCGGTGATCGCCGACGTGGACGTCGCGATGTGGGAAACCATCGTGTCGAACCTTTTGTCCAACGCGATCAAGTTCACGCTCAGTGGGTCGATAACGGTAGTCGTGGCGGCCAGCTCGGCCGAGCAGTGCCGAGTACAGGTGATCGACACCGGAACTGGCATCCCGGCCGCCGACCTAGACCGATTGTTCGAGCGATTCTATCGAGCCAGCAATTTGCGCGGCCGCAGCGTCGAGGGAAGCGGAATCGGGCTGTCGTTGGTGCGCAGCCTGGTCGAGCTACTGGGCGGCACCATCGGTATCGACAGTCAGGTTGATGTCGGCACCACGGTCAGCATTACTCTGCCCATCAGCAGTTCATCGTCCGCCACGGCTGCGCCGGTGAGCCAGCCAGCTGACAACGCGTACGTCGCCGAGGCCATGCAGTGGATAGACAACGACTCAATGGAGTCAGCCAACGGGTCTTTGTCAACCGAACGGTCGCGGCCATTAATCTTGATCGCGGATGACAACTCCGACATGCGAAACCACCTTCGGCGCATCCTGTCCGAGCGTTGGGACACCATTGCCTTCGGCGACGGCCAGGCGGCAATCGACGGCATCCGCCAGTACCACCCAGATGTTGTGGTCACCGACGTGATGATGCCTGCCTTGGACGGCTTCGGTCTCGTCGCGGCGTTGCGGGCCGACCCCGCTCTCGCGGCGACTCCAGTGATCATGCTGTCGGCCCGCGCGGGTGCGGAGGCAGCGGGCGAAGGCTTCGCCAGCGGCGTCGATGACTACCTTACGAAGCCCTTCTCGTCTCCCGACCTGTTCAACCGGGTCGAGGCCCGCCTTGGCGCGATCGCCAGACAACGAGCAAGCCGGGCGGACGAGGAGATCCAAGCACGCCACGCCACCGCCCTGGCCGACGTCACCGCCGCGCTCGCGTCGGCGCTGTCGGTTCAGGGTACGTTGCGGGCACTCTTGACCGCTCCGATCGGGTCGCTGGGCGTCGTGGCGGTGGCCATTGGTCTGATCGACCAGGCCACCCAACAGGTCACGGTTGACTATGCGGGTGCGCTCGACGGCCTGTCTCCCGATGCTGAGGCCGCTGGTCAGCACGTGCGCGAGCCGATCCTGGACGTGATACTTACCGGCCGTCCGATCATCGTCGACGATCTTGGCGGCGGCGACAACCGAGCGGCGGCGATATTCCCGGTACGTGAGGACGGCGCCACCGTCATCGGAGCCGTCGCGCTGTTCTGGCCGACACCGCGCACATTCAGGCAAGACGAGATCGATTTGATGAGCGATGTCGCCGCAGTTGCCGGGACGACCATCGCCCGCATCCGGGCGGCCGAACGAGAGCGCCGTATCGCAGCCGTCTTCCAGGACCAATTGCTCGACCTCGACCGCGGCTCGGATGCTGTTGTGGTTTCCGCGATTTACCAGCCCGCGTCGGAAGCGATGCGGGTTGGCGGCGATTGGTACCTCGTCACTCCGCTGAACGACATCGGTCACGTCGCGGCCTGCGTGGGCGACGTGGTCGGCCACGGCCTACGAGCGGCTATCGCGATGAGCAAACTGCGTGCTGCCGCTGCCGTCGCGGCCTTGACCGCTTCATATCCCCCGTTCGTACTGAGCGCCATCGAGCGGTACGCCTCCACGGTTCCAGGTGCCATGTACTCGACGCTGGCCTTCGCAACGATCGACGCGACCAAGGGCACCATGAGTTACATGTGCGCGGGGCACCCATACCCGTTACTGGTCACACCGGACGGTGTGGCCCGGTACCTCGAGGACGGTCGTATGCGCCCGCTGGCTGCGCAGCAGCCTGCCATCGATACGCAACCGGGTCACGCACTGTTTCCGGCCGGCAGCCTGCTGATCATGTACACCGACGGCCTCATCGAGCGTCACGACGAGACCCTCACCGAAGGGTTCGCTCGCCTTGCCGGGTCCGCGGCTGCTTGCGTCGACCTACCGGTGGATATGGTGTGCTCCACCCTACTGGATCAATTGACGCCCGCGGCCGGCCACCGGGACGACGTAGTCGTCCTCGCATTGCGTCGTACCGGCACGACGGACACCAGCTTTGTGGCCACCGTGTCGGCGGACCTGGCGCAGGTAACAGCGGTACGTCACCGCCTGCGGAAATGGCTCGCCGACCTCGACGTCGGTGCGATGCTCGAGCACAACATTGTGCTGGGCGTCAGTGAAGCGCTGACCAACGCCATCGAACATGGCAACGAGCTGGACGCGCAGAAATCTGTCTCGATCGAGATCTTCGCACACCCCGCAGCGATCAACGCGACCATCAGCGATCTCGGCCACTGGACGCTGGATCCTGAGGCCTCCCGCCCGAAACCAGAACGCGGGCGGGGCCTGACACTCATCAACGGCCTCGCGGACCGGGTAGACACAAATCGTTCACCGTACGGAACGAATGTGCATCTTCACTTCCGACGCATGCCGGACGGAGGTACCCGCAGATGAAGTCGACGTTCGACGTAAGCCTCGATACCGTGGACACAGCCGATGGAGTTGCGGTGACTGCGACTGTCACCGGTGAGGTCGACGTGACCAACGCGTCGGACTTGGCGCGGTCGGTCGACAACGTCGAAGGACCGCGCCCGCTGATTCTCGACCTGAGCTATCTGCGGTATCTGGACAGTGCCGGATTCGCCGTCATATACCGGCTCCTCGAGCGGCGTGCCGTCATCATCGTCCTTTCCTCGCAAAGCCCGATCCACAAGGCTGCGACGCTTATCGGCCTTACCTCCCACGAAAGCATCGGAACTGCGGTCAGCACGGAGTGGAAACAGTGAGCAGCGCCGGCTGCTTAGCATTCAGCCGCCGTTGCGCAGGTCGGCCAGGCGCTCGGGGACGAGACGAATCTCGTCGAACGTCACCGTGCAGCCCGCGCCGACCGGCGACTGTGCCTCGAAGCCGACCCGCACGTCGTCCCCGGGAAGGGCGAAGTACCGGATCAGCTGCCAGTAGGAGCCGTCCGTCGAGGCGTGGAACGCCCACGCCCGCCCGTGTCGGGTGACCCGCAGCCGGACGACCGCACCGTCCACAGTGAACCCGTTGGCGTCGTCGGACTCGCCTCGGGTCACCACGGTGACGATCGTCGGCCGGCCCTGCGGCGACAGTTCGAAGCAGAGCTTCGCCCAGTGCCGCTCGTCCGACCACAGTAGAAGGACACCGGCGTCGTACATCCCGGCGAAGTCGACGCGCACCCGCGCCGACAGCTGCCAGTCACCCGGCGGTGGCGCGAACAGAGCCCGCGGCGCGCTCAGCGCCGGTGGGTCACCGGCCGGATCAACGAACAGGTCGGTGGCCGCTGGGGCCACGGCGGTCAGGGTACCGGGCTCGTCGAGGCGCCAGCCGTGGGGCAGGTCGAGTGCGGCGAGGGAGAACTCCATCCTGACACGTTAGGCGAGTACCGCCGGCTCCGTCCACGATGGACGGCCGGTGCGGTCGAGGTCGAACCGGGCGGCGGCAATGCGGTGTACCGCCTCGACGAGGTCGGCCTCGGGCAGCGTGAACGGTAGGCGCAGGAAGCGTTCGAGGGTGCCGTCCAGTCCGAACCGGGGGCCGGGCGCAAGGCGTACCCCCAGATTTTCCACCGCTCGGGAAAGAGCGCTGGACACCGGCGCGTCGAGCTCGATCCACAGCGTGACGCCGCCCTTGGGAAGGTTGAAGTGCCAGTCCGGCAGCTCCGCACGCACGGCGGCGACCAGGGCCCGGCACCGTCGGGACAGCTCGAGGCGGCGGGCCGGGACCACCTCATCCGCGCGGCGCAACAGCTCGACGGCGACGAGCTGTTCGAGCACGGGGCTCGCCATGTCGACGCCGACCCGCACGGCGACCAGGCGTTGCACGACGGGCGCGGCGGCGCGGATCCAGCCGATGCGCAGCCCGCCCCAGTACGGCTTGCTCATCCCGCCGATCGACAGCACCCGGGCGTGCCGGTCGAAGGTCGCCACCGGCGGTGGCACCGGTTGCCCGTCCAGCGGAAGGTCCACAAAGGACTCGTCGACGACGACGTCACAACCGATGGCGTGCGCGGCCGCGGCGAGCCGCTCGCGCAGCTCGACCGGCATCAGGTGGCCGGTCGGGTTGTGGAACTCGGGGATCAGGTACGCCACCTGCGGGCCGGTCTGGCGCAGCGTCGTCAGGAACAGGTCCGCGTCCCAGCCGCTGTCCGGCATGCCGTACGTCGCGATCCGGGCATGCCGCACCGACAGCCCGGCGAGCGCGTTGGGATAGGTGGGCGACTCGACGAGTACGCCGTGCCGGGGCGCGACGAGCAACCGCAGGACGAGGTCGAGCGCGTGCTGGACGCCGCTCGTGATCATGATCTGCTCGGGGCTCGTGGGCAGTCCGCGGGCCGCGTAACCGGCGGCCACCGCCTCGCGCAGCTCCGCGAGTCCGGTCGGGTGGTAGCCGGCGCCGCCGGTGTACCGCGGCAGTTGCTCGAGGGCAGCCGCCGCCGCGGCCGTGAGTTGCGGGGGCGCCGCCGGCGACGCGGCGGCGAGGTCGATGACGTCGAGCTCGTCGTCCGGTGCCCAGACGCCGGAGCTGGCGACCCGGTGGCCGGACGGCAGGGTGGTCCAGCTCCCGGCGCCGCGCCGGCTGGTCAGGTGGCCGGACTCGCGGAGATGGCGGTACGCCGCCGACACCGTGGTCCGGCTGATGCCCAGCGCGTCGGCCAGCTCCCGTTCGGCCGGCAGCCGCGTGCCGAGGGCTAGGCGCCCGTCGCTCAGCAGGCCGCGGACCGTACCCGCCAGCGCCGCATAGTCTGGACCGCGATTCGAATGCCAATTTCCGAGGAGACGCTCCAGTTGGCTACCGCGCACCAGTCCAATTTACCGTCAAGCCAGTCCACTGCGCACCGCATGGAGTGCGGCCTGGGTGCGGTCCTGCACGCCGAGCTTGGCGAGGATCGCGCTGACATGTGTCTTGACGGTCTTCTCGGCCATGCCGAGCGCGCGGGCGATCTCCCGGTTCGACCGACCCCGGGCCAGTTCGGCGAGCACGTCCCGCTCGCGCGGAGTCAGCGACACCGGGCCGCGGGCCGGGTCGCCGGCCGCGAGCAGTGCCGCGACCTCCGGGTGCAGCAGGACATGACCGGCGTGTACCGAGCGGATCGCCGCCGCGAGTGCCGGCGGATCGACGTCCTTGTAGACGTATCCGGCGGCTCCCGCGCGCACGGCCGGCAGGACCGCCGACGGCTCGGTGTAACTCGTGACGACCAATACCCGGGCCGGAATGCCGGCCTCCCGCAGTCCACGTAGCGCGGCGACCCCGTCGGCGCCCGGCATGCGCAGGTCCAGCAGCACCACGTCGGGGCGTACCGCGTCGGCGACGGCCACGCACTCGTCCCCGTCGACCGCCTCGCCCACCACCTCGATGTCCTGCTGGGCGTCCAGGAACGCGCGCAGTCCCTGGCGTACGACCTGGTGGTCGTCGACGATCACGACGCGGATCCGCTCAGCCAACGGGCACCTCCAGCCGCACGGTCGTACCCTTGCCCGGGCGCGACGTGACCGCGAGCCGCGCGCCGGCCGCGCGGGCCCGTTCGCGCATGGACGCCAGCCCGAGCCGGTGCCCGGCCTGCTGCGCGGAGGAGGCATCGAAGCCGGCGCCGTCGTCGCGTACCTCGAGCACCACCTGCGGGTGGCGGCCGTTGGCCGCGTGCAACCGGACCTCCACCGAGGCGGGCGAGCCGTGCCGCAGCGCGTTGTGCAACGCCTCCTGCGCGACCCGGTACACCGCCTCCTCGCGCTCGGCGGCCAGTCGCGGTACCGCAGCGCCGACGTAGTGCACCCGCGCGGTGTGCACCCGGTCCAGCAGCTCGGCCTGCTTGCGCAGCGCCAGATCCAGCCCGTCGCCGGCGAGGTCCGCAGGGCGCAGCCCGACGACGATCGCCCGCAGCTCGGCGGCCGCCTCCGCCGCCGTCTGGCGCACCGACGCCAGATCGGCCGCGGCGCGCTCCGGCTCACCGGGTAGCCGGGTCGCCGCCGCCTCGGCGGTCAGCCGGACGCTGAACAGCTTCTGCGCGACCGCGTCGTGCAGCTCGCGGGCGATCCGCTGCCGTTCCTCCACAATGGACAGTTCGCGGACCCGTTCGTAGAGTCGGGCGTTGACGATGGCGATCGCCGCGTGCGCGGCGAGCATCGAGACGAGATCCTCGTCGTCGGCGGTGAAGCCGCCCGGCTTGTTCGCGAGGTACAGCGCGCCGAGGATCTCGCCGCCGTCGGTGATCGGCATGCCCAGGAAGTCGCGCAGCTCCGGGTGGGCCGGCGGCCAGTACTCGAACCGCGGGTGCGCCCGGATGTCGGGCAGGCGTAGCGGCTCGGTCTGTCGCAACAGCACACCGAGCAGGCCGTGCTGCCGCGGTACCGGGCCGATCGCGGCCCACTGTTCGTCGGTCAAGCCGTCGGCCAGGAACTCGGCGAACGAGCCGGCTTTGTCCGGCACGCCGAGCGCGGCGTACTCCGCACCCAGCAGCCGCCGCGCCGACCGCACGATCGTCTGCAACACCTCACGCATCGACAGGTGGGCGGTCACGGCGAGGACCGCCGCGCTCACCGCGCGCAGCTCCTCGCGCCCACAGGTCATAGTTCGCACGGTACCCCGGTGGGCGGGTCCGGGGACCGGCCCGTGGTCCTGCGTCCAAAGACCTAGCCCGTACCCGGCCGTGGCCCGATGGCGCCGCCCGGGCTGCGACCTAGCGTCGGGATCATGCCAGTTGCGATCGTGACCGGAGCATCCCGAGGGCTGGGGCAGGCACTCGCCGCCGGGCTCGCGGAGGCCGGCTGGGACCTCGTCGTCGACGCGCGCGGTGCCTCGGCGCTGCACGCGGCTCTCGCTTCGTTCTCTGGGGTGCTTGCTCTGCCGGGCGACGTTGTGGATCCGGCGCACCGGGCCGAGCTGATCGCCGCCGCGGACTCGCTCGGCGGGACGGACCTCGTCGTGAACAACGCCGGGATCCTCGGGCCGAGCCCGCAACCTCCACTGTCGACGTACCCGCTCGACGTGCTCCGGGACGTGTACGAGGTCAACGTCATCGCCCCGCTGGCACTGACCCAGCTGGCCCTGCCCGGCCTGCGCGAGCGCGGCGGAGCGGTGGTGAACGTGACGTCCGACGCGGCGGTGGAGGCGTACGAGGGCTGGGGCGGGTACGGCTCGGCCAAGGCGGCGCTCGAACAGGCGAGCCGCGTACTGGCCGCCGAGGAGCCGGCGGTGCGGGTGTGGTGGGTGGACCCGGGCGATCTGCGTACGCAGATGCACCAGGAGGCGTTCTCGGGCGAGGACATCTCCGACCGGCCGCTGCCGTCGACCGCGGTCCCGGCGTTCCTGCGGCTGCTGCGCGAACGGCCTCCGTCGGGGCGGATCCGAGCCGCGTCCCTGCTGGCGGTCTCGTGAAGGCGCTCTGGCTCCCGTTCGAGGTCTCCGACCTGGACGGCGCGCTGGCCTTCTACGAGGGCCGGCTCGGGTTGGCGCGTACCGACGCGTGGACGCGCGACGGCGAGCGGGGTGCGGTGCTGCGGGCCGCGGGTTCGGCGTACGTCGAGCTCGTGGAGCCCATCGGTCGCGCACCCGTACGGGGGGCTCCGCTCGCCTTCGAGCTGGCGTCCGCGGCCGAGGTCGACGCTTTCGCCCGCCTCGACGGGCCGGCGCCACACCGGTACCCGCGCGGGCACTACGGGTTCGTGCTGCCCGCGCCGGCCGGCGCCGAGGTGATGCTGTGGAGCGAGGCAGGGACATGACGGTAGCCGAGTTCACGTTGCCGCCCGAGCTGGAGGCGCACGAACCGCCGGAGGCGCGCGGGCTGCCCCGGGACGGCGTACGGCTGCTCGTCGGCTGGCGCGGATCCGGGGCGGTGGCCCACCACCGGATGGCTGACCTGCCGGAGCTGCTGCGACCCGGGGACGTGCTGGTGGTGAACACCTCGGCGACCGTGCCGGCGGCAGTGCCCACTGTGGACGGTACCGGGCTCGTGGTGCATTTCTCGACCGAACGCCCCGACGGCACGTGGCTGGTCGAGCTGCGCCGAGCGGCCGAGGGCAAGGCGACTCTTCCGCACCCGGGCGGTGCTGTGGGCGAGCGGTACCGCCTGCGCGGTGGGGGGATCGTGACGCTGCGGTCGCCGTACTCGGCCGGCCGGCTGTGGGTGGCCGATGTATCCACTGTGGACGTAGACGTGCTAGGTTACCTGCAGCGCTTCGGCCGGCCGATCCGGTACGGGTACGTCACCCGCTCCTGGCCGCTGCCGTACTACCAGACCGTGTTCGCGACCCAGCCCGGCAGCGCGGAGATGCCCAGTGCCGGCCGGCCGTTCAGCCCGGAGCTGGTGACCCGGCTCGTGGCGGCCGGGGTGCTCGTCGTACCGATCGTGCTGCATACCGGGGTGGCGTCGGCCGAGGCGCACGAACGGCCGTACCCGGAACGTTTCGAGGTGCCGGCCACGACGGCGCGGATCGTGGCAGAGGCCAAGCGAGCCGGTGGCCGGGTCATCGCCGTCGGTACGACCTCCGTCCGTGCGCTCGAGAGCGCGGCCGACGGCCAGCGTGGCTGGACCGACCTGGTGATCACGCCGGAGCGAGGCGTACGGGTGGTCGACGGCCTCCTGACCGGCCTGCACGAACCGCGCGCGTCCCACCTGGACCTGCTGGCCGCCGTAGCCGGCCGGGACCTACTCGCGGCCTGCTACCGAGAGGCGCTGACCCACGCCTACCTCTGGCACGAGTTCGGCGACCTGAACCTGCTACTCCCCTGACGCCCTCCCCCCCCCCGGTTGATCATGAAGTTGATGGCCCGACACGCCGTCCACACACCAACAAAGTTCATGATCAACGGGGGGTCAGGGCGGGGTCAACGGACGGGAAAGCCACCAGTGCGCAGGGCGGTTTTGACGTCGGCGATCGACAGTTGGGCGAAGTGGAAGACGCTGGCGGCTAGAACGGCGTCGGCGCCGGCTTCGACGGCGGGCGGGAAGTCGGCCACGGCACCGGCGCCGCCGCTGGCGATGACCGGTACCTCGACGACGGCCCGGATCGCCCGGATCAGCTCGAGGTCGAAGCCGTCCTGCGTACCGTCGTGGTCCATCGAGTTGAGCAGGATCTCGCCCGCGCCCAGCTCCGCCCCGCGCCGGGCCCAGTCGACGGCGTCGATGCCGGTACCGCGCCGACCGCCGTGCGTGGTGACCTCGAACCCGCCGGGGAACCGGCGCACGTCGAGGGACAGCGTGAGCACCTGCCGACCGAACCGCTCGGCGATCTCGGCGATGAGCTCCGGCCGGGCGATTGCCGCCGTGTTGACGCCGACCTTGTCCGCGCCGGCCCGCAGCAGGGTGTCCACATCGGACACGGAGCGGACGCCCCCACCGACGGTCAGCGGGATGAAGACCGACTCGGCGGTCCGGCGTACCACGTCCAGCATCGTCGCCCGCCCGTCGGCCGAGGCGGTGACGTCGAGGAAGACCAACTCGTCGGCGCCGGCCGCGTCGTAGGCGGCGGCCAACTCGACCGGATCACCGGCGTCGCGCAGGTCGACGAACCGCACGCCCTTGACCACCCGGCCCGCGTCCACGTCCAGACACGGGATCACCCGAACGGCCACTGTCACCCTAATCACCCCGTTTCGTCTTGTCCCCGGGCATTCGCGTCCGCATACTGCGTAGCCATGTCCATCGCGTTGACGACCGCGGCGCCCGCGGCCGCCTACGACGGACCGGAACCTCCCGCGACCGGACGTTGGCGTCCGCGACCCGCGCTGGTCGCGGCGCTCCTGATCGTGGCGGGGCTAGCCTACCGGCTCTACCTGACGCTCAACCTGACGCCGCCGACGAACAGCGACGAGTCGACCATCGGGATCGCCGCGCTGCACATCGCCGAAGGCCGCGACTTTCCGGTGTTCTTCTACGGCCAGAACCACATGGGCACGATCGAGGCGTACCTCGCCGCACCGCTCGTCGCGGCGTTCGGGCCGTCGGTAGTGGCGCTCCGGCTGCCGATGCTGGCGCTGTACGTCGTATTCGGCTTCCTGATGTACCGGCTGACCGCCCGCCTCTACAGCGCCTGGTTCGCGGTGTTCGTCGTGGGGCTGCTCGCGGTCGGCTCACAAGCCGTGGTGCGGGGTGAGGTGTTCGCCGGTGGTGGATACCCGGAGATCAAGCCGATCGGCGCGGGGCTGTTGCTACTCGCGGTGTGGCTCGGCAGCCAGCCGAAACGGGGCAGGCTGCTCGGGTTCGCCGCGTGGGGGCTGCTGGCCGGGCTGGCGGTATGGACGGACTGGCTGATCCTGCCGTACGCCGGCGCGGCCGCCGTGGTCCTCGCCGTCGGCTGCTGGCGCGAGCTGCTCGGCCGGCCCGGCCTGCTGATCCTCGCCGGGCTCGTGGTCGGCGCCCTGCCGACGATCGTCCACAATGTCCAGAGCGGGTACGCCGACAGCACGCTCGCCGAGATGCTCTATCTCAGCCGCAACGTGCACGCCTCGCTCGACGACCGGATCCAGGGTGGCGTGCTGCTGGGCATACCGCTCGCGACCGGTCTCTGCGAGGGCGCCAAGTGCGACGGGTGGCCGCTGGCGTTCGGTGCGGTGTACCCGGCGCTGCTGCTCCTCGCGGCCGGATTGGCGCTGGCAGAGCGCGGCACCAAGCGCGCGGGGCGGCTCGCACTGGTCGCCGGGGCGGCCCTGAGCATCATCCTGTACACGCGCAGCGACGGCGCCGGCCTGTCCCCCGCCACGAACGTGCGGTACCTGACCCCACTCCTGCTGACCCTGCCCGCCGTCCTGTGGCCGATGTGGACGGCCGCGTCCCGGCGATGGTGGCGGATCCCAGGTATCACCGCCCTCTTGATCTTCGCGCTCGCGATGGGCAAGGCCACCGTCGACTTCGTCTCCACTGTGGACTCCGGTCGGGCCGCCGCACGGGACGAGCAGGCGCTGATCGCAGAACTGGAACGGCTCGGTCTGACCCAGATCTACAGCGAGTACTGGACCTGCGGCCGGCTCGCCTTCGGCTCCCGCGAACGCATCGTCTGTGCGGCTCTCGACGACGACCTACGGCCCGGGCGCGACCGGTACCTGCCCTACCGCACCGAGGTGGCGGCCGCGGCGAACCCCGGCTACGTGCTGCCGATCGGGTCCACAGTGGAGCGTGCTTTCGTCGAGCGGCTGCACGTGGAGGGCGTACCGGCGACGATCGACGAGATAGCCGGCTATCGCATCTACCGGCCGGAGGTTGCGCTCGGCATACCGAGTATGCATACTCGGTGACTATGTCGGTCAAACACGGTCTGCTGGCTCTGCTCGAGCGCGGTCCGATGTACGGGTACCAGCTGCGGCTCTCCTTCGAGCAGTCCACCGGCGGCACGTGGCCGTTGAACATCGGGCAGGTCTACACGACCTTGTCCCGCCTCGAGCGGGACGGGCTGGTCAACCACCTGCCGGAGGGTGAGGGCGGGCAGCGGCCGTACGAGATCACCGACGCCGGCCGGGCCGATCTCGCGCTGTGGTTCGCCACCCCGATCGGGTGGACCGACCGACCGCGCGACGAACTGGCCATCAAGCTCGCGCTGGCGCTGACCACGCCCGGCGTCGACGTACAGGCCGTGGTGCAGACCCAACGCGGGGCCACGATGCGCACGCTGCAGGAGTACACCCGCCTGAAGGGCGCGGCCGACGACCCCCGCGACCTGTCGTGGCGGCTGGTGCTCGACGCGATGCTCTTCCAGGCCGAGGCCGAGGTGCGCTGGCTCGACCACTGCGAGGCGAGCCTCGTGCGGTACTCCCCACCGCCCACGACCCTGGCCGAGCCCGTGTCCGAACCAGTGGCGCACGCGCGCCGCCGCTGAACGCTAGATCGGCTGCGGTTGGCCGGAGAGATTGCGCCGCCGGACCTTCCAGTCCTCGGTGTCGGTCTCGTCGTTGTCGTAGAGTTCCCGGACGGCCTTCGGCCACTCGGGGCCGCGGGCGAACCCGGTGTTGTCGTGAGCCGCGCCGAGCAGCGCGGTAGCCGCCTTGTTCTGTGAGCCCTGCAGGAGGTACTTCGCGGTGAACATCGCGCCGGTGTACGTCACGGACGCCACGATGAACGCGGCGATGCCGATGGCTACGCCCGGTCCCGTCGCGACGCTGACGATCGCGGCCGCCGCAGCGGCGATGTAGAGACCCATCGCGATACAGACCGCCGTGTAGAAGTTCATCCCGGCCGACGCCATGTCGGACAGCGTGGTGGAGGCCAGCTGCGCCATGTTCGCGGCAGCGGTAGCCGCCTCGACCTGCGGCGTGACGGCGCCGTAGTACGCCTTCGCGGCGTCACCCTGCCAGTGCACGCCGATGCGCTGGTCCGGGTTCTTGGCGCTGGCACCCGCCCTCGTCACGAGCTCCTTGACCGCCTGCCACTGATCGTCGTACTCCGCCATCTTGAACGGCGCGTTGGCTTCTTTCAGCAGCTGGTCGACTTCCTTCTGGGCCTCTCGGCCCAACCGGCTGATCTCCCGCCCGGCGGCCCTGATCTGCCGTTCGATGGCCGAGATCACCCAGTCCGGCAGCATCGAATCCTGCAGGACGCGGATGCCACGGTTTTCGGCGGCCGGAACGCCGGCCAGTTTCTCGGCCATCTCGTGGACCAGCTTCTCCAACCGGTCCAGAACCGCCTGGTAGTCGCCTGTGCTGATCATGGCTGCCGCGCTTGGCCGAGGCCGCTGCCGAGCGCGCCGATGTTCTTCGAGTGCTTCTCTTCTTCGCGCTCGTAGCTCTTGGCGATGTGGACGAGGGTGTCGCGGATATCGTTCATGCAGACGTTGGCCTCTCGGCACCTGGCGGTGAACGCGTCGACGAAGGCGCGGTACGACGGCATGAAGTACCGGCCGAACACACCCTCCTCGTCCGGGTTGAACCGCAAACCATTGGCCTTGCGCCCGGCCTCGGACATCCAGTGGGCCTGCTCCTCCCAACGCTGCGCCTCGTTGATGAGGGCGTCGGTGGCGACCTGGAAACCTGTCACGGTTGTGCTTCCTCTCAGGAGGCGGAGTCACGCAGGAGCGACAAGGCCTCGTCCAGCAGCCCCTGCAGTTGCCCGGCCGGCGTGGCCCGGACGGCTCTGGCGAGATCCTCGCGGGCGGCGCCGAGAGCCGCGCCGAGCGCCTCGCTCAGCTCCTCGCCGGTCTTGTCGGACACCCAGAACTGGTCGGCGTTACACGCGACCAGACCATTGGTGGACAGAGTCACCTCGAGTTTGCCGTATCCGCTGGCGCCGACGCCCTGCGCCAGCGCCCCCTCCGTGAGCGCGTCGAGGTTGTCGGTGGCATCCAGCATCGCCCGCGACACTTCCTCGATGCTGCGTGGACGCGCCCGCGTCCCGTCCGAACTCGGCGGCGGTGCCGGTGGCGGTTGCGACGGCTCGCCCGACGGCTCGGCTTCGATGCGCTGACGTAACTGCTCGGCCTGCTCCTCCCAGCCGCTCTCGTTCAACGCCTGGGCCCACATTTCCGCCCGGCGGTTCGCGGCGGCCTGGGCCGCTTGCACAACGGCCTTGCCGAACGCCTCCGGCCGCAGGTGGCGCTTCCAGTCGTAATCGACCGTCAGCGACTTGGGTAGACCATCGGGACCGAGCACCGCGACGATCGCGCCACTGGCATCGGTACCGTCGACGTCGTTGGACACCGCCCGGCTCGCCCCTTCGAGCAAGCTCTGCAGCCCCTCGGCGTACTTCTGCATCTTGTAGATGTCCTGCAGGAACTCGTCTGCCATACCAGCCCCCATCGACGCAGCGAAATCTAGCACCCCGGTGCCAATGAACAACATGACCCGGGGTCAAGAGGTCCGGTAGGGTTCCCTGCCGTGGCGCGCTACCCCGAGATCGAACCGTACGAGCACGGGATGCTCGACGTCGGCGACGGCCATCACGTGTACTGGGAGGTCTGCGGAAACCCGCACGGCAAGCCCGCCGTCGTCCTGCATGGCGGCCCGGGCTCCGGGTGCGGGCCGGGCCTGCGGCGCTACTTCGACCCGGCCGCCTACCGCATCGTGCTGTTCGACCAAAGGGGCTGCGGCCGGAGTACGCCACACGCCGGCGGCCCGGAGACGGACCTGAGCACCAACACGACCGAGCACCAACTCGCCGACCTGGAACTGCTGCGCCAGCGGCTGGGCATCGACCGGTGGCTGGTGTTCGGCGGTTCCTGGGGTTGCGTACTCGGGCTGGTGTACGCGCTGCGGTATCCGGAACGGGTCTCCGAGATCGTGATGATGGGCATCGCCACCGGCCGGCGGGCCGAGACCGATTTGCTCACCCGCGGGCTCGGCCGGATGTTTCCCGATGCGTGGGCCCGGTTCCGGGACGGGGTTCCGGAGTCCGACCGGGACGGCGACCTGGCCGACGCGTACCACCGGCTGTTGTCGCACCCCGATCCGTGGGTACGCGAGCGGGCCGCGCTCGACTGGTGCCGCTGGGAGGCGGCGATCGTGCCGACGGCGCCCTGGGACCCGCGGGACGATCCGCCCGAGTTCCGGATGGCGTTCGCCCGCCTGGTGACGCACTACTGGCGGCACGGCTCCTGGCTCGAGGAGGGCGTCGTGCTGCGGCGGGCCCGTGAGTTGGCCGGCATCCCCGGGGTACTCGTCCAGGGCGGGCTCGACTTCAACAACCTGCTGGGCACGCCCTGGCAACTGCACCACGCATGGCCCGGCAGCGAGCTGGTGATCATCGACGACGCCGGCCACGACACCAAGACGCCCGGCATGCCGGAAGCACTGGTGGCGGCGACCGACCGCTTCGCCAACGCCTGACCGGACGGCACTACACCGCCGAGTTGCGCTGCCAGTGCTCGAGCAGCTCGCGGTCGCCCGTGACGTCGAAACGCGGATCGGTACAGGCGTACCGGCCCCACATCATCAGGTAGAGGTCGACCGCGCCGGCCCGTACCGTGACGTCGGCCGGCGGACCCTCGGCCGGCTCGTGCCGCGACCACTCCGGAAAGCCGGGCCGCCGGGTGATGGTCCACTCGTCCGGACTGTCCACAGCGGACAGACGGATCGTCTCGCCGTCGCCGCGCAACAGGTCGATGGTGGGCTGCCAGCGGCGTGCGCCCGGCAGGTTGGCGAGGAACTCGCTGACCCCGTCGACCGCGACGGCCGGCGCGAACTCCGGCGTGATACCGAGGGCCAACTCGGCGTCGGCGCGGTGGACGCCGGTCTCGTGGGTCATCCGGCGTGACCAGAACCGCACATGCTGGTCGGCGCCCCACGCCCACATCGGCAGATCCGGATCGGTATCCCGCAACGGCGCGAGCAATAGCTTGTCGGCGGCCGCAAGCCACTCCGCGTGCGCGGCCGGCGTGGCGTCGGGATCCCAGTCGTAGTAACCCGACGCACCCCGGTACCGCTGGACCAGGTCGGTGACGAGGCCGCCAGCCCAGCGGTGGACCACCCCGGTGTGGCGGGCGAGGTCCGTCACCGTCCACGTGCCACAGGTCGGTACCGGCAGGGCCGGATCGACCCGGCGGATGGCGTCGGCGAGCCGGTTGATTTCCGCACCGGCGAGGTCGCAGAACGTGTCGTGCCCGAACATACGGCCCAGTCTGCCCGCTGTCCTCGGCCGGAGGCTTGGATATTCTTGCGCGGGTGCGTACCGCGGTCGTCATCGCCAGCCCACCCGAGTTCACGCTCGCGTCGGTCATCTGCCGCGACGACCACACGGGATGGTCCGATGTGGAGGTCAGCGACGGCTACGGCGTGGTGTTCGTGCGCCGGGGTCGCTTCCGCCGGCGGGTCGACGGGGTGGTCACCGACCTCGACCGCACGCTGGCTTACCTGCGGGCGCCCGGGCAGGAGGCGTCCTTCGCCCACCCGGCCTTCGGTGGCGACGAGTGCATCTCGCTCACCCTGACCCCGGCCGCGTGGTGCGACCTGCTCGGCGACCGTACGGTGCCGGAGTCCACTGTGTACGTGGACGCCCGCCTCGAGCTGGCGTACCGCAGGATCGGGGCCGCGGTTCGCGGAGGTGACGTGGACTACGCGCTGGCCGAGGAGCTGGTGCGGCTGCTGGCGATCGTGCTGCGGCCGGCGACGCCGTCCAGCGGTCAGCGGCACCTGGTCGCCACGGCGAGGGAGGCCATCGACGCGGACCACCCGGCGGCCCGCGGCCTGCTGCCGCTCGCCGAACTGCTCGGCGTCTCGCCGTTCCGGCTCAGCCGCGCGTTCCCGCGCGATCTGGGAGTGTCGCTGACCCGCTACCGCAACCGGGTCCGGGTGGGACGCGCGATCGACCGGATCGAGCAAGGAGAGCGGGACCTCGCCGCGCTCGCCGCCGACCTGGGCTTCGCCGACCAGGCCCACCTGTGCCGCACGGTACGCGACCACCTCGGCGAGACGCCCACCGCGCTGCGCCGGTTGCTAGCTCAGCCGAAGAGGTAGGCACGACGACGTCGCGCCCGCTGGCGATGCGCCGAGGGGTGCCAGACCGAGGAGTACCGGCAACCACAGCCAGCGGGCGCGACCTTTCATCGATCCCCCCTTGCTACAGGTACGCACGTACCCGGCTGGTGGATGTCAGCCGGACCCGATCGTGAGACGCGTGTCTCCCCGGAAGTGACCGGTCAGGGGCAGACATCAGCGAGCGTCTTTCGGTTGACCTCCGGCGTAACTACCCTGCGAGACGTGGCCGACACGTACGGAGTCGATACCGTGCCCGAACTCGCCCGTTTACTGCGCCAACTACGCCGCCGTGAAGCCCGGCGACGCGGCGACTCGGAGCTGACGTACCGCGAGCTGGCCGCCCGGACCGGCTGGTCGCAGGCTGCCATCGGGGAGTACTTCGTCGGCAAGACGCTGCCCCCGACCGACCGGTTCGACGTACTCGTGCGTCTGCTCGGGGCCACCCCCGCCGAGCAGGGCACGCTGGCCACGGCCCGGGACCGGGTCGAGGAGCGCCGCCGTGGCGCGCGCGCCGAGCCGAACGGACGGTCCGTCCCGCGCGAGCTTCCGGCACCGGTGTACGGCTTCACCGGTCGCGCCGAACAGCTCGCCGCGCTGGACGAACTGCTGCGGCCGGGTGGGCCGGCCTCGGTGGTGGTATCGGCGGTCGCGGGCACCGCGGGGGTGGGCAAGACGGCGCTCGCGGTCCACTGGGCACACCGGGTCGCCGACCGGTTCCCCGACGGACAGCTGTACATGGATCTGCGCGGGTACGACCCGAGTGAGCCGGTACGGCCCGACCAGGCACTGGCCGCGTTTCTGCGCATTCTCGGCGTGGCAGGACCCGACATCCCGCCCGAGGTAGCCGAGCGCGCCGCGCGGTTGCGCAGCCTGCTCGCCGGCCGGCGGATGCTCGTCGTGCTCGACAACGCCGGGGACGCGGAACAGGTACGCCCGCTGCTACCCGGTACCCCCTCCTGCCTGGTGCTGATCACCAGCCGCGACAGCCTCGCGGGCCTGGTCGCCCGCGACGGCGCCCGCCGCATCGACCTCGATGTGCTCTCGCCGGCGGAGGCCTTCACGCTGCTGCGCACGCTCGTCGGGGATCGTGTCGACGCCGAGCCGGCGGCCGCCGCGGCCCTGGCCGAGCACTGTGGACGGTTGCCGCTCGCGCTGCGGCTCGTCGCCGAAATGGCCATCGGCCGGCCCGACGTCGCGCTGGCCGCACTCGCCGACGACCTGCGCGGCGAGCAGCACCGGCTCGATGCGCTGGACGCCTCGGGCGACCGGCGCACCGCCGTCCGCGCGGTGTTCTCCTGGTCCTACCGGCACCTGTCCCCGGCCGCCGCCCGGGCGTTCGCCCTGCTCGGCAGGCACCCGGGACGAACCTTCGACGGGTACGCCGTCGCCGCGCTCGTTGACACCGACGTCGCGGATGCCCGGCGGCTGCTCGACGAACTGGTTCGCGCGCACCTCCTGGTAGAGCAGTCGGGCCGGTACGGCATGCACGACCTGCTGCGCGCGTACGCCGCAGAACGCGCGGAGTCCGATGTGGACGATGCCGGCGCGGCGGTGACCCGGCTGTGCGACTACTACCTGTCGGCCGCCGCGGCGGCCGTGGACGGTCCCGACGAGACCCTGGAGTGGCTCGAGGCCGAACTGGACAATCTCGTGGCGGCGGCTGCCGTCGACGGCTACGGCGTGCGGCTGTCGCAGGTGCTCTGGCGGTACCTGGACAGCCACGCGCACTACGCCCAGGCGCTGGCCATCCACACGGCCGGTGCCGCCGCTGGCGATCCGGCCTGCCTGACGAACCTCGGCATCGTGTGCTGGCGGCTGGGCAAGCACGCGGAGGCCATCACGCACCTGCGCCGGGCGCTGGACCTGCTGCGCGACAGCGACGACCACGACGGTCGGGCGCGGGTGCTGGGCAACCTCGCCAACGTCTACGACCACCTCGGCCGGTACTCCGAAGCCCTGGACAGCAACCAGCTCGCCCTCGACGTGTACCGCAGGATCGGCGACCGGCAACGGGAAGGCGTGGCGCTCGGCAGCATCGGCGTGCTGTACGCCCGGTTGGGCCGGCACGTCGAAGCGGCCGACCACCAGCGGCAGGCCGCCGCGATCGGCCGCGAGGTGGGCGACCGGCGGATCGAGACGTACGCGGTGGCCAACCTCGGTGACGTGTACGAGCGGCTCGGCCGCTACGACGACGCCCTCGACCACCTCGAACAGGCGCTGAAGAACAGCCGCGAGATCGGCGACCGGCGCGCCGAGGGCGAGCTGTTGACCGCGCTCGGCGCGATCCACCGCCGGCAGGACCGGGTGGCCGACGCGCTCGACAACCTCGAACAGGCGCTCGCGCTCGGTCGCGAGATCGGCGATCGCCGGCTGGAGGTGGAGACGCTCAACACGCTCGGCGAGACGCTGCGAACAGTGGCCGAGACCGAGCAGGCGGTCACCCATCACCAGGCCGCGCTCACGCTCGCCCGGCAGACCGGTCACCAGTACGAGCACGCGCGAGCGCTCGACGGCATCGCCCACGTGCTGGACGACACCGGCAAACGGGCCCGCGCCCGGGAGCTCTGGCGCGAGGCGCTGGCCATCTTCGAGTCGCTGGACGTACCGGAGGCCGCCCGGGTTCGGGCTCGGCTGGATCTCTAGGCCGCGTTTCATAGGTGCGGTCGAGCCGAGGCGGAGTCCAGGCGGCGACCGGCCAGCACCTATGAAACACGGCCTAGGAC
>DASRII010000524.1:0-7685 GCA_035650075.1 Micromonosporaceae bacterium
CACCCTCGGCACCGGCATGGTCCCTGCCGAGCCGGGAACGGTCCCGATCTCGGACGCGCTGGGTGCACTCGGCAGGCCCGCCCCGGACGAATGGATGCGCCGGCTCGGCAAGCTGCCGCTCGTCCACCAACCGGGTGAGCGATGGATGTACGACACCGCCGCCAACGTGACGGGCGTGCTCATCGCCCGCGCCACCGGTATGTCTTTCGGGGATGCCCTGCGCGAGCGGATCTGCGATCCGCTCGGGATGAAGGACACCGCCTTCAGCGTGGGCGGCGAGAGCATCGGCCGGTTGGCGACGGCGTACGAGCGCGACAATGCCGCCACCGGTGAGCCGGTCGTCGAAGACGGCCCCGATGGGCAGTGGAGCCGGCCGCCGGCGTTCGAATCAGGTGGCGGCGGGCTCGTCTCGACCGCCGACGACTGGCTCGCCTTCGCCTCGGCTCTGCTCGCGGGCGGCTCCCACTACGGCGAACGGGTACTCTCGCGGCCGGCGGTGACGCTGATGACCAGCGACCAACTGACACCCGCGCAGAAGGCGATCTCCGGGTTCTGGCCGGGCTACTTCGACAACATCGGCTGGGGTTTCGGAATGTCGGTCCAGACCCGCCGCACCCACCTCGGCCCCTCGGTCGGGACCTACGGATGGCCCGGCTTCTACGGCACCGCCTGGTACAACGATCCCGCTGAGGACATGACGGCGATCTTCATCATGCAACGGGCGCACGCTGGCGACCAGAGGCTGCCGATGTGGCACGACTTCTGGACCGCTGTCTACCAGGCGATCGACGATTGACCGCGGGCGGAGCGGCCGGCCGTGGGCTCGACCCGAGCCGGGCACTGGTCACTCGCGACGGTGCGTAGGTCAGGCATCGTCCTCGGTGGAGAGGTCCTTGTCTTCCATCTCCCACGCATGGTCGAGGGTATGGAAGGCGGAGTGTCGGATGAGGAATGCCAGCGTCCACGACCGCATGCGCCGCTTGACCTCACCGGCGTTGTACGCACGCATCGCCTCGACGTACGTCTCCCGATGCTGCCGCAGTCCGTCGGGGGTCAGCGCCGCACCTTCCGGTACCCGCAATCCGACCTGCTTCGCGAAGTCCTCGCTTTCGGTGCGGATGGTGTGGCGGATGATCTTGTCGCGGTCGCGCCCTCCGCCGCGCGGACCTTTGCGCATCTCCGCCGAGACTCGCGCCGCGACGCCGTCGAAGAATGACCAGCTGGCCCGCAACAGCGTGATCCCGCGCTCGAGTGCCGCCTCGCCCATCGGCTCCTGCTCGGTCGCGGAGGGTGCGAAGGAGATGCCCCAGAAGTCGGTCGAACCGGGCCCGACCCTGTCCTCCACGATCTCGAGAGGCCCGGCGGCGTCGAACTCGCGTGCCATTCCGGCGAGAACCGCGATCGGCCGGTAGCGCGCCCGATAGGACTCGAGCGTCTCCAGGGCGAGGTCCGCGCTCCTCGCGCCCCGACTCCACCCCGGCCAGTCGATGCCGAACGCCACCGACTTCTTGCCTTTGGGTCCGCGTTCGACAACAGTGCGTACGGTCGGCTTGACCTTGGTCATGGCTGCAGGGTAGAGCGATTTGCGGACGGAATGCGTCCGGATTGTGGCCGAGCTGATCAGGTGCGGACCCGATGGCGAACCCACGCCGCGCCGAAGTCCGACCCCGCCCCCATGATCCGCTGTCAAGTGGGCAAGATCTATCAGTCGGGAGGAAGTAGAACAGGTCGGCGCGGAACGACTCGGGAGCGGCAGCGGGGCAATGATCATCACGCTGGTCATCGATACGTTCAATGTCAACAACAACGGGACCACGATTTCGGCGATGCGGTTCGCCGCCACCCTCGTGTCGCGGGGGCACACGGTGCGCGTAGTCACGTGCCGCGAACCGGGCGGACAGGAACTCAAAGGCCCCGAGATGTTCTACGTTCCGGAACTCGTGGTGCCCATCGCGAGCCGGTTCGCGCATCGCCAGGACACCATGTTCGCGAAGCCTGTCCGAGAGGTGCTGACGGCGGCGATCGAGGGCGCCGACGTCGTCCACATCTACCAACCGTGGCCGTTGGGTCGGGCAGCCGAGCGGATCGCCCGCCAGCTCGGCGTGCCTGCCGTCGCCGCCTTCCACATGCAGCCCGAGAACATCACCTACAACATCGGCCTGGGCTGGTTCCCCCCGGCCGCGCATCTCGTGTACCTCCTGCTGCGTCTCGCGTTCTACAGACGCTTCGCCGACATCCACTGTCCGTCGACCTTCATCGCGGCACAGCTGCGCCGCCACGGGTACCGGGCACGGCTCCACGTGATCTCCAACGGCGTGGA
Organism: Micromonosporaceae bacterium; assembly: GCA_035650075.1. Taxonomy (GTDB): domain Bacteria; phylum Actinomycetota; class Actinomycetes; order Mycobacteriales; family Micromonosporaceae; genus DASSUC01. The sequence goes on from DASRII010000524.1 coordinate 2,321, forward strand.
CGACAGCTTTCGGCCGGGACCGGCCCGAGCGCGGAAGGCCGACGAGCCGTTCCGGATACTCACGGTGGGCCGTTTCTCCCCCGAGAAGCGGCAGGCCGTGCTGATCCGGGCCGTGCGACGATCGCGCTACGCCGCGCGAATCCAGTTGTACTTCGCGGGGCACGGCCCGCGGGAGAAGCGCCTGCGCCGGATGACTGCGAAGCTCGCGAATCAGGCCCAGTTCGGGTACTACTCGCAAGAAGAGCTCATCGATCTCATCCGTAGCTGTGACCTCTACGTGCACACCTCCGATGTCGAGATCGAAGGACTGTCCTGTATGGAGGCGTTCTCCTGCGGGCTGGTACCGGTCATCTCCGACAGCCCGCGGAGCGCGACGAGCCAGTTCGCGCTGGGATCCCGGAACCTGTTCCCCTCCGGTGACCCGTCAGCGCTCGCCGAACGGATCGACGGCTGGATCGACGATCAGGCCGCACTCGAGGCCGCGTCGGACACCTACGCCAGTTACGGGAAGCTCTTCGCCGTCGACCGTAGCGTCAAGGCGATCGAGAGGGTCTACGCGAGGGCGGGCCACGCGCCGGAGGTGCCGACCGGGTACGCCGGCTGGGTGTACCGACTGTTGTCGAACGCCTTCTACTACGTGATCGCGATTCCGATCCTCTTCCTCTGGACCCGCGTGGTCCTGGGGGTCCGTAGCGAAGGCAAGAACCGACTCCCGCGAGACGGCGGCGCGCTCACGGTGTGCAACCACGTACATCCCCTCGACAGCGCGCTCATCGCCCTTGCCCTGTTCCCGCGCAGACCCGTCTTCACCTCGGAACCGGCGAACCTCCAGAACCGCTGGTATGGCGGTCTGGTGCGACTGCTGGGCGGCGTCGCGGTACCGCTCACCCCGGTGGGGCTGCCGCTCTTCTTCTCCGAGATGGAGCTGTTCCTCGCCAAGGGAAGGATCGTGCACTTCTTCCCCGAGGGCGAGCTGAAGCCGTACGACACGAGCCTGCGTGACTTCAAGCGGGGCGCGTTCCACCTCGCCGCTCAGGCCCGAGTACCCGTCGTGCCGCTGTCGATCCGTTTCACCCCGCCGACCGGGTTGCGGCGACTGTTCTCTCGCAAACCGACCATGGTCATCGTCCTCGGCGATCCCATCGCTCCGACGATGACCGATCCACGCAGTGACCGACGCATCCGCATGGAGCTCGCCCGGCGCCGCATGCACGATCTGATCACCCGCGCGGCGTCGTGACCGCAAAGAGGAATGGGAAGTTCCGGACGTAGAACGTCCGTAATGGCGTCTACGGTGGCGCGATGACCAACCGGACGACGACCAAACATCAGGTCGACTGGCTGCTCGACTCCGACCCGGCCATACGCTGGCAGGTGCTGCGCGATCTGACGGACGCGTCACCCGACGAGGTGGCCGCCGAGCGGGCGCGGGTGGAGCACGAGGGCTGGGGTGCCCGTCTGCTGGCGCTCGAGGGTACCGACGGTTTGTGGGACGGCGGGGCGTGCTTCCCGGCGTCGTACAAAGGCGGCGAGCCAGGGCAGCCCTGGACCGCGACGATGCACACGCTGCAGACGCTGCAGATCCTCGGGCTCGACCCGGCGTCGGAGTCGGCGCGCCGTGCGGTCGCGCTCATCGCCGAGCACGGGCGTTGGGAGCACGAGGGACAGCGGTACTTCGACGGCGAGGTCGAGCCGTGCATCAACGGCAGGACGATCGAGGCCGGCGCCTACTTCGGAGTGGACGTCTCGTCGATCGTCGACCGGATCCTCGGTGAACGGCTCGCCGACGGCGGGTGGAACTGTGAGGCCGAGAGAGGATCCGTGCGCTCGTCGTTCGACACCACGATCACCGTGCTGGACGGGCTGCTCGAGTTCGAGCGCGCGACCGGCGGGTCCGACGCGGTGCGCGAGGCGCGCCGCGGCGGGGAGGAGTACCTGCTAGAGCGCGGCCTGTTCCGTCGCAAGAGCACCGGCGAGATCGTGGATCCGGAGTATCTCGACTTCGCCTTCCCGTACTACTGGCACTACGACGTACTCCGCGCGCTGGACTACTTCCGGGGTGCGGGCGGGAAGGCGGACTCCCGGATGGCGGAGGCCGTGGATGCCGTGCGCTCGAAGCGGCAGCCGGAGGGCTGGTGGTTGCTCGACCGCATCCATCCCGGTCGCGTTCACTTCGCCTTCGAGGGTGGCGTGGGAGAGCCGAGCCGCTGGAACACGCTGCGAGCGCTGCGGGTACTCGATTGGTGGGAGGGTGCTATGTAGAGTCCAGGCCGCGTACCTTGAAGATCAAGTCGACCCGGTCACGGGCTTGAAACTTCGCGAGTATCCGCGACACATGGTTCTGCACGGTCTTCGTGGACAGACCGAGCTGGCGGGCGATGGTGCCCGGGTCCGTTCCACTGGCGAGTATTTCGAGCACCTCGGCTTCGCGTTCGGTCAACGGGGGGCGTCCGTTACCACCACTGAGGCTGGTCCGGACGCGACCGGCGACGGAGCCGGTGAAGACCGCACCGCCGCCGACGCAAGCGAGGTCGCGTACGTCGTGTTCCGGAGTTGGTTGAGCACCTCACCGCGGAGAAGGAGAACCTCACCGCGTTCTTCGTCGAAGGCGACGCCCGTCTTCCTGACGACCACGCTGGCGCCGGGCTTCGCGTCGGGCGCAGCCCGTATTGACAGTCTTCACTGTGCGGCGCAGCCTGGGTGAGAGCGCTCTCACGACTCGAGGAGACGACGATGAGACAGCCCCTGATCCTGTGCACCGTCGCCGCTGTCGTGGGAGGGCTGTTCCTCGTACCGCCCGCGGCGCACGCCGTACCGGCCCGCACCCCGCCACTGTCCACACCGTGGACCGCTCAGGCGTTGGCCGGTACGCCGTTGCCGGAGTACCCGCGGCCGCAGATGACCCGCCCCGAGTGGCAGAACCTCAACGGTGAGTGGCAACTGCGTCAGTCCACCACGAACGACGCCCCACAGTTCAACACCACCCTGCCCGAGCGGATCAACGTACCGTTCCCGGTCGAGTCGGCGTTGTCCGGCGTCATGCGGCCGGCGAACGACAACCGGAACTACCTGTTCTACCGGCGTACGTTCACCGTCCCGTCTGGTTGGTCGGGCCGGCGGGTGCTGCTGCACTTCGGCGCGGTCGACTGGCAGGCGACGGTCTGGGTGAACGCGGTACAGGTCGGTACGCACTCCGGCGGCTACGACGCCTTCACCTTCGACATCACCCCACAACTCAATGGCGGCACCAATGAACTCGTCGTCAAGGTGTGGGATCCCAGCGACACCCGCCAGAACGGCAGCCTGCAGCCGATCGGTAAGCAGACCAAGACACCCAACGGCATCTTCTACACGCCGAGTTCCGGCATCTGGCAGACGGTCTGGCTGGAGCCGACACCCGCCGCCTCGATCAGCCGGGTGGACCTCTACCCGAACCTGGCCAACAACACGGTACGGGTGCGCGTCTTCACCCGCGGCACGGTCACCGGCCACACGGTTTTCGCCGAGGCACTCAACGGCGGCACGGTGGTCGGGTCGGCCACCGGGGCGTTCACCGAGTTCGCCGTACCGGTACCGAGCGCGCGACGCTGGTCACCGGAGGATCCGTTCCTGTACAACCTGCGCGTCACCCTGCGCAACTCCGGCGGCGCGTCGGTCGACCAGACGATGCACTACTTCGGCATGCGGGAAGTCGGCACGGGTCTGGTCAACGGGGTACTGCGGCCGCGGCTCAACGGTGAGTTCGTGTTCCAGATCGGCACGCTCGACCAAGGCTTCTGGCCCGACGGTGTCTACACCGCACCCACCGACGCCGCACTGGCGTTCGACATCCAGAAGCACAGGGATCTGGGCTTCAACATGGTGCGCAAGCACATCAAGGTGGAGCCGCAGCGGTGGTTCTACCACGCGGACCGGCTGGGACTGTTGGTCTGGCAGGACGTCCCGTCGCTGACCGCGCAGAACATCGACCCGAACGACACGCAGCAGGCCCAGTTCGAGACCGAGGCCCGCGAGATAGTGGAGGAGCACCGCAGCTCTCCCGCGGTCGTCGCCTACACCGTCTACAACGAGGGCTGGGGCGAGCGGGCGTTGGCCGATACGCAGCGGGTCGGGCAGAACGTGAAGAACCAGGACCCGACCCGACTCGTCAACGTCCACAGTGGATACAACTGTTGCCAGTCGCTGGGCAATCCCGGCAACGGCGACATCGACGACTGGCACGTCTACGTCGGGCCGGACTCCCCGCTGCCGTCGTCGACCCGGGTCGCGGTGCTGGGCGAGTTCGGTGGGCTCGGCCTGCGCACTCCGGGGCACGAGTACAGCCCGAGCGGCGGCTTCTTCGCCTACGAGTGGCAGCCCAACTCCACAGTGCTCACCGACCGGTACGTCGGCCTCGTGCAGGGTAGCCAGAACCTGATGGTCGGGCGCGGGTTGAGCGCCTCCATCTACACCGAAATCACCGACCTGGAAGGCGAGCTGAACGGCTTCGTCACCTACGACCGGCAGATCGTGAAGGTGGACCAGGCCCGGGTACGGGCGGCCAACCAGGCCCTGATCGCCGCGTCGAGAGCGTTGAACAACTCCGCGCCGGTCACGTTGCCGTTGAACGTACGCCGCTCGTACCAGGTCACCACACCCGGCTTCACCAACCGGTACCTGCGGCACATGAACAGCTTGGCGTACACCGAGGTCGTCACGGCGAGCAGTCCGGCGCTGCTGAAGAACGACGCGACCTACACCATCCGGCCCGGCCTGGCCGACGCGAACTGCTACTCGTTCGAGTCGGTGAACTTCCCCGGCCAGTACCTCCGCCACCAGAACTCGCGCGTCCGCAACTCGGTCAACGACGGCACCGCGCTGATGCGCGCCGACGCGACCTGGTGCCCCCGTACCGGGCTGACCGGCAGCGGGGTGTCGTTCGAGTCGTTCAACTTCCGCGGCTCGTTCATGCGGCACTTCAACGCCGAGGTATGGATCAGCAACGGAGCCGGTGGCCCGGCGTACAACACACCCAACCTGTGGGCACCGGACAGCACGTGGAACGTGGTCGCACCCTGGGCACCGTGAGGCGGACGAACCTTTTGGCGGGCCGACCCACTCCAGGAGGGTGTGGTAGCACAGAACTGGGAGTCGTTCGTCGAGTTCGTCGCGGCACGCTCGTCGGCGCTGCAGCGCGCGGCGTACCTGATGGTCGGTGACGTGGGTCTGGCCCAGGATCTGGTCCAGGAGGCACTGGTCAAGACCTGCGGCGCCTGGCCACGCCTGCGCGACCCGGGTGCCGCCGAGGCGTACACCCGCAAGGTGATCGCGACCACCGCGATGGGGTGGTTCCGCCGCCGCGCGTGGTCGGCGGAGCGCTCATCCG
>DASRII010000525.1:0-40616 GCA_035650075.1 Micromonosporaceae bacterium
TGCGGGTCAAGGACGGCGACACCCGCGACCGGAACACGTTGGAGTCACTGGACATCGCCGGCTACGAGAACATCATCATGCTCTCCGATGACCGGCTCGACCCGCTGGCCGCCGACTCCCGTGTGCTCGTGACGCTGCTGCACCTGCGCGACATGCTGGCGAAGCGCGGCATCGCCGGCTCGATCGTGAGCGAGATGCGCGACGACCGGGATCGGGCGCTGGCCCAGCTGACCCGCGCCGACGACTTCGTGGTCAGCGAGCAGCTCGTGAGCCTGCTGATGACCCAGATCTCGGAGAACCGCCACCTGGAGTCGGTGTTCACGGACCTCTTCGACGCCGACGGTGCGGAGATCTACGTACGTCCGGCCAGCTACTACATCCGGCCGGTACCGGGTTTGACGTTCGCGACGATCGTCGCCGCGGCGAGCCGGCGCAACGAGGTGGCCATCGGCTACCGCATCGCCGAGCCCGGCGACGGCCACGGCGTCGTGCTCAACCCCGACAAGGCCGCCCCGATGCCGGCGATCGACCGCGTGATAGTGCTCGCGCACAGTTGATCTCCCCGACGGGGCGGGGCGGGGAATCTAGCGGCGGAACAGGGGCCGCGGGTCCAGGGGCCAGATCGTACGGCGGTACCACGGCACGGTACGGCGGACCGCGATCCGCAGCCGGCGCAGGTCCGGCCACGGTGCCGGGAGCGCGGAGCCGGCGGGGGAGAACGCGGCCCGGTCGGCGTACGCGGCCAGCCGGATCGCCGGGTGCTGCTCGCCGCTGACCGGGAAGCCCTGGGACAGATCCGCCGCGATCCGCGGTGCGGTATGCCACCGCGGCGGGCTGCGGTCGAGCAGCAGGAGCAGGTCGAGTACCTCCGACCACGCTCCCCGTGGCCCGGCCCGCCGGTGCCGGAGGCGGCGTGTCGCGCGGCCCGCGACAAGCAGGACGAGGAGCGCCAGCAGCAGCCCGCCGACTACCCAAGCGGCACTGTCCAAATAGGACGCACGACCTGCCGGCGCGTCGCCGGGAGCTCCGTTGGGGGCGGTCGGGGCCGGTGTGGGCAGGCCGACCGGCTTGGCCGGGGCCGGCGCGGGCGGCGGTTGGCTGTCCCCGATCCGGTCCTGCACCTGGCGCCGGATGTCGTCGGCCGCACCGGATCGGCCGTCGCCCATCGGTGTCGGGTCGAACGGCACCCAGCCCAGGCCGGTGAAGTACACCTCGGGCCAGGCGAGCGCGTCCCGACCGCGGACGATCCACGAGCCGTCCGCTTGCTTTGCCCCGGGCCGGAAGCCGACCACTACACGCGTCGGCAGCCCGGCCGCCCTGGCCAGTACGGCGAACGCGGTCGCGAACTGCTCCGACGTACCCACCTGCGCGCCCGGCTGGCCGGACTCGCCGAACAGGAACATCTCCAGCCGCGCGTACGACGAGCCGACCGGCGCCTTCAGCAACAGCTGACGCTTTTCGCGTACCGCGCCCTCGATGAGCACCGCCTGCTCGAACGGCGTGGTGGCGCCGCGGACGATCCGTTGCAGGTACTCGGTGAACAGGTACGGCAGCCGCGGTACCTCGAGATAGGGCTGCACGGCCGGCACGCCCGCCACCGCCAGGTCCGCCTCGGTCGGCATCTCCACGAGGCTGTGCACCTGGTACGTCAGCCCGGTACGCAGACCGGTGGGCAGCACGAGGGATCCGGTCTCCGCGTCGACCTTCGCGTCCGGCAGCGACACCGCGGTCGGATCGCCGGGCGCGGGCAGCCACAGCCCGTCGAGCGCGCCGATCGTCACGTCGGTCAGGACCTCACTGCGCTGGTTTCCGGGCTGGACCAGCCCCGGACCGGTCACCGCGCCCACCGGCCGGTAGCTCGTCCGCGCCTGCCACACCGTGCCGTTGAACGCGACGAGCGCCACCAGATGCAGGCGGGTTCCCGCGCCGGTGTGCCGCAGCAGCGTCTCGTCACCGAGATCGGCGAACGCGGGTAGCTGGGAGAGCGGGTTCGGCTCGACGATCGGCAGCGGCGGCGGAGTCACGAGCTGCCGTGGCTCGAACCCGCGATCGGCCGGCACGACCGTCACGAGCAGCGTGACGACCGCGATTCCCAGCGCGGTCACCGGAATTGCGCGGGTCACGCTCCGCCCCCACGCTCCGCGAGCCCGGTCGAGCCAGGCCACGGTTGCACCCAGCACCAGCATCAGCGCCATGATGCCGTGCGGATCCGCCTGGCCGGCGCTGAGCAACGCACCGGCGACGTAGAGCACCGCGGCGCCGACGGCGGGTCCGACATCCCCGCCGCGCGGGCGGCTGGCGCGGGCGCCCACCCAGGTGCCTACCAGAGCCGCGAGCAGCACGCCGGGCAGCAGCAACTCCGGCGTGCCCGGCGCCGGTCGCGGCGCGGTCAGCAGGCTCGGCACCGCGTCGCGGAACACGGCCGGCGACGCCCCCGCGGCCAGACCCGCGGCGACTTCGACCGTCATCAGAACCCCGACGACCGCCAGCCCGAGCGGCACGCGCGGCCGCCGTCCCACGAGCAAAATTACGAGGTACGGGCCGAGTACGGCGGCCGCCAGTACCACCCGGGACGTCCAGCCGACCCAGCCCGTGGCGAGCGCGACGGCGCCCACGAGGAGCGTGAGGGCGCCAGCCATCAGCCGACCACCGCGGTGTTCCACACCCGCAGCAGCGCGCCGGCGTGGGCTCCGCGCAGCAGGGTGACCGAGCCGATCGCCACGAGCGGGCTGTTGTCCTCGCCTGTTTCGGAGACCACCGCGACCACGCCCAGCGACGCCCGGCCGGCCTCGGCGAGCAGCGCGCCCAGATCCGCCGCCGCACCGGTCACCACCACGACGATGTCGAGCCCGGACGCGGGCAGCCGGCCGGGGGAGCGCGGTCCGGGCTGCGCCACGATCTCGGCCAGACCGGACACCACCTCGTGCGCCGGGGCATCGGCTGCTCCGCTGGCCAGCTCGGCAATCGCGATGTCGACCTGGTCGCAGACTGTCAGCAGGCGTACGCCGTGAGCCCGTTCGGCGGCCGCGACCGCGAGCGACGCCGCGACCTCGACCGCGTCCTCCATCCCGTCATCGGGATAGCTCTGCTCCCGGTCGTCGAGCAGCACGGTGAGGTGGGCCCGTGACGGGTCGGCGTCCTCGCGCACCATCAGCACGCCGGTACGCGCGCTCGTCGCCCAGTGCACCCGGCGCAGGTCGTCGCCTGCCACGTAGTCGCGCATGCCCACGAGATCGGTACCGCCGTACGGCACCCGCTCGTCCGTGCCCTGGTGTCCCCGGCGCACCCCGCTCGGCATACCGCGCACCGGCAACACCCGCGGCAGCACCCGCACCTCGGCGGTACCGGCCAGCTCGGCCGTGCTCTGGGCGAGTCCCAGGGGCCCGCGCCGGCGTACCTCGACCGGGCCGATCGTCAGCACACCGCGGCGCTGCGTCGGTACCGGATAGCTCACCTCGGTCGTGCGGCCGGGGACGAGGTGCGGGATGCGTACCTCGATGGGCTGACCGGCGACCCGCTCGACGGCCTCGAGACCCATCGGCAGCAGGCCGCTCGTCCGCCGGACCCGCAGGATCGCGGTACACGGCTCGAACCTCGTCACCTCGAGCGGCCACACCGACCGCCGCACGGTGATCGCGGCGCGGTACCGCACGGCCAGCAGGCTGAGGAGGCTGAGCGTGCCGAACGCGCCGCCCAGACCTTGGACGCTCGGGTACCGCCAGGCCAGGCCGGCCGCCAGCAGCGCCACACCGAGGACGAGGACGGCCAGCCCACGTCCGGTCCAACGGGACCGCCAGCGGCCCGGCAGTGCTGGAGTCAGCGGCTCGGTCACGTCAGACCCCGTCGCCTACGGCGCAGGTAGGCCCCGACGACCGGCAGCAGGATGAGCGCCGCACCCGTCGTGCCGAGCGCGCCGTCGCCGCCCGGTTGCGACGCCTGCTGCGCGCTGCTGGTCGTCGCGGTGGTCGGGATACTGGCCAGGGAGGCGGCGGTCGTCGGTACGCCCGGCTGTTGCTTGTAGAGGTACCACAGGTCCTGGTCGGTGCCGGAACACTGCGACGTGGAGTCCCGCAGGTTCACCGGCGTACCCTCGCCAGCCGGGTCGCCGAGCACCGTGATGCACCGGGACAGGCCCTCGCCGCGGAACCGCCGCAGGTTGCCGGCGCTGTCCGGAGGCAGGAAGACCCACCGGTCCGGGTCGTCCCGCGACCGGCAGTTGCCCACCGACGCGGCGGACAGGCCCAGCCGCGTTCGCGCCTCGTGGTCGAGGCACGCCCGGTCGGGCGCGCTGAGGATGTCGCCGAGGTCCCTCGGTATCCAGAGCTGGCTCGAGTTGCCGTTGCAGGCGTGCAGGGCGAAGTCGCGGTCGAAGCACTTGCCTCCGGCGCTGACCAGCATCACCGGGTCGTAGATGTTGCGGAAGTACGTCGGCGGCGCGGGCACGTTGACGGTCGTGGAGTTGGGCGGTCCGATCCCGGCCGCGTTGGTGAGGCTGGCGGTGGCGGTCACGTCGGCGCCGGCGAGGCAGACCTCCCCGAACGACCGGCAGGTGACGGTGACCCGATACGGCCGCTGGGTGATCGGGATGCCCTGGGCGCCGCCGAAGCCGCCCGACACGGTGAGGTCGTACGACGTCACGGGGCTGCCGCCGTCGCTGACCACGTCCACGGACACGTCCAGTGTGACGCTGTTCGGAGTCCGGGCGGCGAGGTTGACGGAGACGTTGGGCCCGGCCGGAATGCCGTACGCGGTAACCGGGTTGCTCGGCGCCGAGCGGTAGGTGCGCGCGGGCGTGACCGCTTCGACGATGAACGCGATCTGCTGGCCGACCGGTACGCCGGTGGTGACGATGGTGAAGTTGGCGTTGCCGGCGGCCATGCCGACCTGGATCGTGGGGTCGTCCGCCCGCAGGATGCGGTAGCTGTCCGGCGGTATCCGGGCCGGCGTCCACGAGACCAGTACGGAGGTGTCCCGGCGGGCTTCCGCGGTCGCGTTCGTCGGCGTGTAGTCCTGGTCCGACGGTGTGGTCGGGGGCGGTGGCGGTGGTGACGTGGTCTGCCGCGGCGAGCCGGTCGGGCCGCCGGTGCCGCTGGGACCGCCGGTTCCGCTGGGACCGCCGGTTCCGGTGGGACCGCCGGTTCCGGTGGGACCGCGGGTACCGCTCGGACCGCCCCGGCTGCCGCTCGGCCCGGACTGCGCACCTCGCCGGTCGGTACGCGTGTTGGTGGGCCGGCCCGTCGGCGGCTGACCGCCCCCCACCGCACTCGGGATCGCGGTGGGCCGGGCATCGGGGTCGTTGACCGCCAGCCCTGGATCGTCGGTACGGATCGTGCGGGTCTTCCCGTTCTGGTCCACGACCAGACCGGTCTGCTCGCCCGGCACGTGGATGATGAGCAGTCCCGCGTTCAGCACGAGTACCGGGTCACCGTTTCCGGGCACCGGAATCTGCTCGACCAGCTTGCCCGACGGGTCCAGTACGACGACCTTGCCTCCGCCGAGGCACGGCGTGTAGACGAGTCCACGGTAGACAGCCGGCTTGCCCGGCTGGCACTGGATCGAGTTGCCGCCGACCCGTACCACCCGGTCCGGCCGGACCAGCACGACGGTCGATCGGTCGGCCGCCGGTACCAGATTCGGCGGGCTGGAGTCCGCGGCCTGCAGCCGGTCTCCCAGCTGTCCCGCGGTCGCCGTGAACTCCTGGCCGGTACCGATCTGCGCCACCCGACCACTGCGTGGGTCGAGCACGGTGACGCCGCGCTTGTGCGACACGAGCACCGCCTCGCCGCCGGCGCCGGGCACGGTCTGCCGCCGTATCTCCATGAAGGCGCGCTGCGTGTCGGAGAACTGGAGTGTGACGAGCTGGCCGTCCTTGCGGAGTGCCCAGATGTCGCCGTCCTCGGAGATCGCGGTGTCGGCGAACTGGACGTCGGACTGGTACGGCGTCCCGATCGTGGCCGCACTGGCCGGATCGACCGCCTCGATGATGGCCGCCAACCGGTCCACCTGGAAGAGCCGGCCGCTGTTGAGGAGCACCTCGACGGCTCCCGGGTTGCCCCGGCGCCGGCCGCCGATGTCCAACATGGACACATCGATGTACGTCATCTCTCCGCTCAGCGGGTCGATGACGACCAGTATGCCGTTGTCGCCCTGGGTCAGGATGAGGTCGGCGCCGGGGTTGGCCACGTGCATGCGGTCCACCGGCCGACCGGTGGCCGGGTTGATCCGGACGACGTCGCCCTTCTTGTTGGACAGCCACGTCAACTGGTCGGGTGTGTGCAGGATCGTCTGGGCGAACCCGCTACCCACCACCGCGCTGGCCGCCAGCACGCCGACCAGCGCGACCAGTCCGATCTCGGCCGAGCCGCGCGAACCGAACTTGCGCAGCCGACCCGCGAATCCGAACACGGTCGTGCCTCCCCTTGGGTCGTCTCAGTCCGCCGATGGGCGGGGCACCTGCACCGAAGCCAATGCGTCCGCGAGCACGTCCGCGCTGCGGACGCCGGCCAGTTGCGCTTCGCGGGTCAGCAGCAGGCGGTGTCCGAGTACCGGTTCCGCGAGGCGGTGCAGGTCCGCCGGCGTCACATAGTGTCGGGCGTTCGCCGCCGCGTACGCCTGCGCGCACCGCACCAACGCCCGCAGCGCGCGGGTGCTGGCACCCAACCGCAACCGCGAGTCGGCCCGGGTCACCGCGCCGAACGCGCGCACGTACCGCAGCAGCGACTCGGCGACGTGGATGTGCCGCAGCAAGGTGCTGCACCGCGCGATCTCGTCCGGGTTCGTGACCTGCGGTACGCCCTCGACGGCACCGGCGCGTGCACCGGGTCGCAGCACACCGATCTCGTCCTCGAGGTCCGGGTAGCCCAGCGACGTACGGATCAGGAACCGGTCGAGCTGGGCCTCCGGCAACCGGTACGTGCCGTCGAGGTCCACCGGGTTCTGCGTGGCCACGACGAGAAACGGGGTCGGCACCTCGTACGCCGTACCGTCCACTGTGACCGTTTGCTCCTCCATGACCTCGAGCAACGCGGACTGCGTCTTGGCCGCGGCCCGGTTGATTTCGTCGGCGAGGACCACGTTGGCGAACACCGGGCCGGCCCGGAACCGCACCTCACCGGAGCGCGGGTCGTACACCGACGTACCGGTGACGTCGCTGGGCAACAGGTCCGGGGTGAACTGGATCCGTTGGCAGACACCGCCGAGCGCGGCGGCGAGCGACCGGGCGAGCGTGGTCTTGCCAGTACCGGGCACGTCCTCGATGAGCACGTGTCCGGAAGCGAACATGGCGGTGAGCACGAGGTCGACGACCGGACGCTTGCCGTACACGGCTACCTCGACCGCGTCGCCCACGCGAGACCAGAGCGAGCGGAACCGGGCGACATCCTGCTCGGTCGGCGCGTCGAGGGTCATTGCTGTCGTCATCGTCTGGTCCTCGAAAAGAGCTCGTATGTCGTGAGGTCGGCACGGCGGTGCCAACCGCTGTCTCGCGGATGCGCCCAGAACGTACGTCGCTGCTCGCCTCGTCGGTAGGTGAGTGCGAATAACCCATGGGCGCGTTCGATTAACTAACCACCCGGCGTCGCAGTGGCACATTTCTCCAGTGAGACACCACGTTCCGTGCCGACTCTCGCCATGACGAGGAAGCAGTACGGAGGTTCGAGACCCTCGATGAGGGTCTGCGTCGTACCGGGCGCCAGCTCGGTGCCGACCGTCGTCCCCCGGTGATTCACCACCTGGACCACGATGAACGTGGCCTCGCCGGCGGACTTGTCCCGCCACCGCAGGGTGACCGCGTTGCCCTGGACGGATACGGCGGTGAGCTCGGGCGCGATCCGCGCGTTGTTCAGATTCTCCACCGTGGACACCGGACCTGGGCCGGTCGGGTTACCCGTCCCGGCACCGTTCGGGTCGCCACCTCTGGCCAGTTGGGCGATCCAGGTACCGGCCACCCCGCCGACCACGCCGAGGACGACGGTGACCAGCAGCGCGGTGACGAAACGGCGCGAGCGCTTCGGGCGTACCGGTGGTTCCGGCGCCGGCGGCGGCTCGCTCGGGTACGGCCCGGTCGGGCTGTCACCGGGCACGAAATCCGTTACGAAGAAAGGCGGTGCGACCACGTGCGCCGGCGAGCCCGCCGGTGCGGACGGCGGCGCGGGAGGTCGCGCGGGAGGCGGCGAAGAGGGCGCGACCGGGATCGGCGCCACCGGCGTGTTCACCCGGGCAGGCGGGGCGATGCGGGTGGCGGGGAAGTCCGCGGCGGCCGCCGGCGTGGCGGGCCGGGCTACCGGCGGGGCACTCGGTGCGTCGGTCGGTGCCCAGGCAGTTTCCCGGACGGCGAGCGCGCGCAGCGCGTCATGCAACGCCGCCGCGTCGGGGAAGCGGTCCGCGCGTTCCCGCTGCAGGCAGGTGTCGATGATGGTGGCCAGGCCGGGCGGCAGGTCGGTACGGGACAGCGGCCGGGGCCGCTCGGTACGCGCCCGGTGCATGTAGGCCAGTGCCGTATCGCTGTCGTCGTTCTCGTCGTCGGCCGCGAACGGTGGCCGGCCGTCGAGCACGGTGAACAGCGATGACCCCAGCGACCAGATGTCGTCGGCGACCGACGGTGGCTCGCCGTCCATCACCTGCGGCGCGGCATGTCGGAAGCTGAACCACTCGACGGATGCCGTGTGCGCGGCGTCGATTCGCCGCGCGATGCCGAAATCGGCAATCACATACGACGTCGGTAAAACCAGGATGTTCTGTGGCTTGACGTCGCGGTGCAGAACCCCGTGCCGGTGCGCGAAGGACAGCGCGTCCGCGACGACGGTACCGGCCGTGACGACTTCGGTCGCGGCCAGCGGACCGTGCCGGCGCAGCAGGTCGTGCAGCGACCCGAGGTCGTAATACTCCATCACGATGCAGGGTTCGCCACGTCCGGTCGTACCGGTCTCGATGACGGTCACGATGTGCGGATGCTGGCGGCCGAGCCGCACGGTTATCTCGACCTCGCGCTCGAACCTGGTCACCGCGGCCGGGTCGGCCAGGCGCAGGACCTTGACCGCTACCGGGCGGTCCACGCCGTCCTGCCGGGCGCGGTAGACGATGCTGCCGTCGCTGCGGGCCACGGGTTCGAAGTCGCGGTACCCCGGCAGTTCGATGTCGTCGGGCGCCCGCTCCACCACCGCGCGGGGCTGCCACTGGCCGCCAGTCGTCGCGCCGCCGTACCCTGTCATCGCCGCGAGCCTCCATCGATGTGTCTTCGGGCCCGGCCGATGCTACTCGCGCGACAGCCGTCGCCAAGGGTAGTCAGCGAAGCGTTATGTCGGTTTGGAATAGGCGATCATGGAATTGACGGTGCACAATTCTGCGGTGCTCCGCTTGCCGAGTGGTTTCTACGCGCGCCCTCCGCTGGCAGCCGCGCTGGCCGCCGCCGACCTCGGGCCGGTCTTCCGGGCGGTACGCGCCGAGCTCGGTCTCACCCAGGAGCAGCTCGGTATGGTGACCGGCCTGGCGCAGAGCCAGATTTCGAAGGTCGAGCGCGGCAACCAGCGGCTGCGCAGCGTCGAGGTGATCGCCCGGGTGGCCAAGGCGCTGGACATTCCGACCGAGCTACTCGGGTTCCCGGGCACCGACCGGGTGGCGCCTTCGACCGATCCGGTACCGGTGCCGTCGGTGGACGAGCCGGGCAACGGGCAGCAAGCGGTGCTGATGGCGGCCGTCCGTCTGCTCGTCGACCCGCTCGGCCTTCCGTTGGCGGCCGCGGGTCGGATCGGCATGAGCGACGTGGACCGGCTGCGCCAACACGTCGAACTGTTCCGGCTCGTCGACGAGCGCATCGGCGGCGCCGAACTGCGGCACGTCGTAGCGGCGTACCTCGACCGCACCCGGCCCCTGCTGTCGGCGCGGATCAGCGACGCGTACACGCGGGCCGAGCTGTACCGGCTCCTCGGCGACCTGCACATCATGGTGGCCTGGATGCATCTGGACGCCGACGAGACCGCCGCCGCGCGCCGCCAGATCGACCTTGCCCAGCAGATCGCGCGGGCGGCCCGGGAACCGGTGCTCGCCGCGCATGGTCTGCTCAGCCGCGGGCAGGCACTTCACGACCGCCAGCAGTACGAAGCCGCGCTGCTCGCGATGGGCCAGGCCCGCGCGTTGGTGGACAGGGGTCCACCGGCCGGCGCGACGATGGTCGTCGCGGCGCACGAGGCTATCGTGCACGCCGAGATGGGCAACCGGCAGGCGACCCTGACCACGCTCGGCCGCGCCCGGGACGCGTTCGCCGCCAGCGAGCGCGACGATCCACAGTGGTCGTTCCTGCGCGACGAGATGTGGCTGATGCTGGCCGAGGGGCGGTGCCTGGCGCGGCTTGCCCACGAGGGCCTCGGGGACGCCGAGCGCGGCGTCGCCCTCGTACGGCGGGCCGTCGCGATGAACCCGGTCGAGCCCGGCCGCACCGCCGCGGTCATGTTCCGCGAGCTGGCCGTGGCGGAGCTGGCCGTCGACGGGCTCGACGACGCCAAGCGCGCGTTCCGGCGCGGCATCGCGGCCGCCAAGAGCGTCGAGTCCGCCCGCGCCCTGCGGCGGCTGGGCGTGGACTTCCGCAGGTACGCTTTGCGGCACGCCAAACGCGACGAGGAGATTCGAGACATCGGAAGGTATCTGGGAGCACTCTGACCAACCAGTCCAAACCAGCGGCTCGGCACGAACCAGGGGGGACGGGTATCGCGCGCACTGCCGGGGGTAATGGAGGGTGGAGGGGCCGGACGTCTGGCCATTGATCGGGCGCGATCGGGAGCTGCGCGCCATCGAAGCGGCACTGGCATCGGGTACGCCCGGTGGTGTGGTGCTGGTCGGTGCCGCCGGAGTGGGCAAGACCCGACTCGTGCGCGAGGCACTGCACCGCTGGTCGTCGGCTGACCGCGGGGTGTGGGTCGCCGCTACGCGGGCCGCGGCGACGATACCGTTCGGCGCGGTGTCGCACCTGTTGCCCGCCGAGCCGAGGTCGACGGGGAATCCGCTCGCGCTGCTGAACGCGGTGGCTGCCCGGCTTGGCCGGCGCAGGGGCACGGGTCCGAAGCTCGTCGGTATCGACGACGCACATCTGCTCGACGAGGCGTCCGCGGCGTTGCTGCATCAGCTCGCCGTGCGCGGGCTCGTCGTGCCGGTGGCTTCGGTGCGCATCGGCGAACCGGTCTCCGACGCGGTGACCGCGCTGTGGAAGGAGAACGCGCAACGGCTGCACGTCCACCCGTTGCCGACCGCGGCCGTGGACGGGTTGCTCGACCACGCACTCGACGGTCCACTGGACCCGATCAGCCGCGACCGGCTGCGCGAGCTGACGGCCGGCAATCCCTTGCTGCTCCGCGAGTTGCTGCTCGACGCGAGGGACAGCGGGGCGATGGAGCGGCGGGCGGGAGTATGGTGCTGGCGCGGTCCGGTGCCATACACCGCCCGGCTCGCCGAGCTGACCTCCGTCTGGCTGGCCGACCTCGACACACCCACGATGCGCGTGGTCGAGACGATCGCGTGTGGAGCGCCGCTCGCCCTGTCGTTGCTGGCCCGGCTGCACGACACCGGCGCGATCGAAGACGTGGAACGGCGGGGTTTCGCGATGGCCGAACGCTCCGGCAACCGTACCGCGATCCGGCTGGCGCACCCGCTGTACGCCGAGGTCATCCGCGCGAACCTGCCCGCCAGCCGGTCCCGGGCCATCTTCGGTCAGCTCGCCGGTGCGCTGGCCGAAGGCCCTCGGCGCAGACGCGAAGACGTGCCGACCCTCGGTTCCTGGGAGCTCGAGTCGGGGGTGGTCCGACATCCGGAGGCGGTGCTGGCCGCCGCCCGTCACGCGATCGCCCGCTCGGACCTCGGGTTGGCCGAGCGGTTGGTGCGCGCGGTGCGCGGTACCGACGGCGCGGATCTGTTGCTGGCTCGAGTGCTGCACCTCCGCGGGCGGCACCACGAGGCGATCGAGGTGTTACCGGAGCAGTCGGTGGACGCCCGGTCGGCGGTCGTCCGGGCGAGCATCATCCACTGTGGACAGAACCGGATCGGCGAGGCGCTCGACGTGCTGGAGCCGTTCGCCGACACCGTACCGGCGCGGTCGGCGCGGGCGTGGATCCTGCTGCTGGACGGGCATCCCGCCGCTGCCCTGGAGGCAGCGCAGGCGGTGCCCGGCAGTGGTCGGGCCGCCACCGCCGGCGCCATCGCGGCCGGCGTGCAGGGCCGGCCCGACGTGGCCTGGGAAGTCGGCGGACCCGGTGTCGACTGTGGACGGTGCCTCGCGCTGCTCGCCGCCGGCCGGTTGGCCGAGGCCGCGGAGCTGGTCGACGCCGGCTACCGCGCCGCCGTCACGGACCGGTCCCGGCAACTGGCCGGCTGTTGGGCCGCGTTGCGCGGGGTGGTGGCCAGGGACCAGGGCCGCATCGCCGACGCGCGGGTCGCCCTCCGCGAGGCCGTCGCTCTGCTCGCCGACGAGTACTCCCATCGTCTGGTACGCGTCTGCGCCGCGGAACTGGCCGGCGTACATGCCGTCGCCGGGGATGCCGCCGGGGCTCGGGAGTGGCTGGCGAGGGCCGACGGCGGAACTCACCGGTTGTTCGACGCGTGGGTCGAGCGGAGCCGCGCCTGGGTGGAAGCGGCCGACTCGTCGTCCCGCGGTGTCGACGCGGCGCTGCGGGCGGCCGAGCTGGCCCGGGCCACCGGGCAACCGGCCGTCGAGGCGAGCTGTCTGTTCGACGCGGCCCGGCTCGGTGCCGCGGCAACGGTACGCCTGCGGCTGAGCGAGGTCGCCGCCGCGATCGGGACCCCGTTCGCCGCTACCCAGACGGCGACCGTTGCCGCGTGGCTGGCCGGGGACGGGCCGGCACTGGAACGCGCCTCGGGCGCCTTCGCGGGCAGCGGGCACCTGTTGCTGGCCGCCGAGGTGGCGGCGATCGCGACCCGGGTGTACCAGCGCGGCGGCCACAGTGGACAGAGCCTGATGATGAGCCAGCGCGCGGCCGCGCTCGCCGGCCTCTGCCAGTCGGCGCGCACCCCGCTGCTCGGGTACGACGGTGACGTCCGGACGCTGTCGCGACGCGAGCACGAGGTCGCCCTGCTGGCCACGACGTTGCCCAGCAAGCAGATCGCCGACCGGCTGGGACTGTCCGTCCACACGGTCAACAACACGCTGGGCCGGGCGTTCGCGAAGCTGGGCGTGACCAGCCGGCGGGAGCTGGCGGCGCTGTTCGCCGGGGCTCAACGGTAGGCGGCCGCCTGGATCCGGTACAGCTCGGCGTAGGTACCGTCGGCGGCAATGAGCTCGTCGTGGCTGCCGAACTCGACCACCCGGGCGCCGTCGAGCACCACGATGAGGTCGGCCATCCGTACCGTCGAGAACCGGTGGGACACCAGGAGGCTGATCCGTCCGTTGGCGCTGTCCTGATCGGCGCGGCGCAGCGCGGCGGCGTACCGCTCGAAGACCGCGTGCTCGGTCTCCGCGTCGAGGGCCGCCGTGGGTTCGTCGAGTACCAACAGCAGCGGCTCGTCGCGCATGAACCCGCGCGCCAACGCGAGCTTCTGCCACTGTCCAAAGGAGACTTCCACGCCCTCGGGCCAGGTGGGACCGAGCTGAGTGGACAGACCGTTGGCGAGCCGGTCGACGACATCGGTCGCGCCGGCCCGGTGGACCGCGGTACGCACCGCGGGTTCGTCGTCGATCCGCGGCACATCGCCGAGCCCCACCGACTGGTGCGTACGCAGCTCGAACCGGAAGAAGTCCTGGAACGCGCCGGCCAACCGGTCGCGCCACTCGTCGGGTGGCATCCGGGCCAGATCCGCGTCGTCGACGAGGATGCGGCCCGCCGTCGGCTCGTACAGCTTGGCGAGCAGTTTGACCAATGTGGACTTGCCGGCGCCGTTCTCGCCCACGATCGCCACGACCGAGCCGGCCGGCAGGTCGAGCGTCACGTCCCGCAACACCAGCCGGTCGGTACCGGGATACGCGAACGACACGTGATCGAGGCGGATGCCCTTCGTCAGGCGCGACGGCACGGCCAGATCGGCGGGGGCGACGAGGTTCGCGGAGTAGTCCTCCAGCCACGCCAGCCGGCGTGCGCCGTCCAGCCACATGCCGCGCAGGAAACCGATCTCGCCGACCGTGGCGGCGACGTACGCCGACAACCGCGATCCGGCGGCCAGCACGAGCAGCACCTCGGCCGCTGGCGCATGCCGTACGGCCGACGCGAAGACGACCGCACCGACGTACCCGGCGCCGAACACCGCCCACGCCGCGGTATGCCAGGCGGCGCTGGCCCACCGTGCCCGCGAGACGACGGCGTACCAGCGTTCCCACTCCGCGCGGCGCTGCCGCACCAGCTTCGGTCCGATAGCGGCGAGGCGCACCTCCTTGCCCGGCGCGGCGGTGGTCGCGGTCACGAACAGATGCCGGGCGAGCCGGTTGGCCTGCGCCCCGCGTTCCTCCGCGGACCGCTCGATCCCGGGGCGCCAGCTCGCGGTGAGCACGGTCGGCAGTGCGAACAGCGCGAGCAATGCGAGCACCGGGTCGACCGACATCAACAGCGCGATCGTCACGCCGAGCCGGAGCAGCCAGCCGGCGGTGGTGAACACGGACAGGTACATGTGGTCGAGCACGAAGACCTGGTCCCGCAGGACGGCCAGCCGGTCCAGCAGCTCCGGGCGTTCCTGGTGGGCGATCGTGGCCGTGGACGCCTGGAGCCGGGCCACGTGGCCCTCCAGCGCGATCGTGACCTTGTCACGGAACCGCCGCTGTACCCGTTGCGAGATGATCCGCAGGAACCAGGTGGCCGCGGCGGAGACGGCCAGCCCCACGGCGGCGATGGCCAGCAGCGTGCGGTCGCCGTCCAGGGCGCCCTTGCCCAGCAGGCTCAGCCAGAGCGCGATCAGCGCGTCGGGCAGCGCCGCCAGCATGGCGAGCAGGAAGGCGGCCAGCAGCAGACCGGGCTCGTGCCGGTACCCGAGCTTGCACAGCCGCCACATCGACGACATCGCCGGCGGCAGTGACGTGTCAGTCGAGGACATCGTGCAGCATCTCCTCGTCGCCTTCTACGACCGCGAACGGCTTGGCCTGCAGGTCGAACATCTCGCGGTACCGGCCGCCGAGCGCCATCAGCTCGTCGTGCGAGCCGAGCTCGACCACCCGTCCCCCCTCGACCACGCAGATCCGGTCCGCGTGCCGCACCGTGGAGAAGCGGTGCGAGACGAGGATCGTCGTGCAGTCGCGGGTGGCGGCCAGGATCCGGTCGAAGATCTCGGCCTCGCCGCGGATGTCGAGCTGGGCCGTGGGCTCGTCGAGGAGCACCACGCCGGCGCCGGTACCCACCGCGCACAGCGCCCGGGCGAGCGCGATCCGCTGCCACTGGCCACCCGACAGATCGGTACCGCCGTCGTAGGCGCGCGCCAGCACGGTGTCGAGATCCGCCAGTCCTTCCGCCCCCGCCGCCCGCAACGCACCGCGCACCGCGTCGTCGGACGCGCCCGCGGGCGCCACATTGTCCCGCAGGGACAGCTCGAACCGCGTGAAGTCCTGGAAGACCGCGGTCATCCGGCGCCGCCATCCGGCCAGGTCCAGATCGCGCAGGTCGGTACCGTCGATTTCGATCGCGCCGGCCTGTGGGTCGTACAGCCGGCACAGCAGCTTCGCCAGCGTCGTCTTGCCGGAGCCGTTGCGTCCCACGATGGCCAGCGACGAGCCGGCCGGGATCGTCAGGTCGAAGCCTTCCAGCACGGGAGTATCGGTGCCCGGGTAGGCGAAGGTGATGCCGCGGAACCGGATCTCGGCGGTCGGTAGCCCGTCGGCCGGTCGTGGATCGGCCGCGAGCTTCAGCGCGCCGACCGAGCTCATGGCCGCGTCGAGCCGCAGTACCGCCGCCACCGGCGCGGCCGCGCCGTCCATTGCCCAGTTGAGCCCACCGAAGGCGATCAGGCTGGTACCCACCGCCGCCTGAGCGAAGACGACGACCGGCCCGATGCCGAGCCCGTCGCCCGCGGCCGAGGCCAGTGCCCAGAACACCACCACGTTCGCCGCGACCACCAGCAGCAGGCTGCTCAGGACGGACTTCTCGCGGAGCCGCGTCGCCTGGTACTGCAGCTCGTGCAGCCGCCTGCGGCGGGCGGTGAACCGGGCGATCGTCCACCCGACGATGCCGAACATGCGCAGTTCCTTGGCTGCTGGCGGGTCGACGGCCAACCGGTACGCGTAGTCTGAGTCGCGTTGCGCCGAGCGCACCTCCTCGGTACGTCGATCGCGCCACACGCCGCTCTCCCGCAGCAGCCAGTGGGTCGCCAACCACGCTCCGGCCAGCACGATCGGCGCCCACCAGCGGAAGCCGAAGAGCACGACGCCGCAGGCGATACCGCCGACCAGCTCGACCAACCCCACCGCGATGAAGTCCAGCGCGATGGCCAGCGGTGGACCCTGGATACCGAGGTCGAAATCGCGGGCCATCGTCAGGTCGTCGGCGAACTCCCGGTCCTCCAGATGACCGATGCCGGGCGGCTCCACGCTCGCGGTGGCCAGCCGGTCGTTCAGCCAGGCCGACGTCCGCGCGCCGAGGTTCGTGCTGACGGCCGTGTGGATCGGGCCGAGTACCGACATCGCGACGAAGGCCACGCCGACGAGGATCAGTGGGCCAGACAGCGGGCGACCGGACTGTACGGCGCCGACCAGTACTCCCGTGGCGACCGCGAAAACCGCGGGCAGGACGCCGCGGACGACGAGGATGGCCCACCACACGGTGGCCAGCGTGCGGTCGGCGCGGGGGAGCGCCGTGAAGAATAGCCATTCTTGGCGGTCTCGCACCGACCCATCCTGCCACCGGTTGTTGGTACCGTCGTCAGTGCCGGGCGCACATCGACGAGGAAGGATGTGTGTCCCGTGAGAGCCCGAGTAGCCCTGTTCCTCGTGTTGGCGGTGGTGACCGCCCTCGTAGGGTCGCCCGATGTCGTTGCGGCGCCCGCGATCCAGCTGGCGATCGACGACCCCATCGACCCCCAGCGCTGGCAGGATCAGCAGGACATGACCTGGGCCGACTACCGGCCCGTGCCCAACGCCAACTGGGCCGACCCGGCCCGGGTGCCGACCGTCCGCCAGCTCCGGGTGGCCGTCGTCGCGGTGGACTTCCCGGACCAGGCGTTCGTCATCACCAAGCCGCGCTTGTCCGACCCGTTCGGCAACCCGCAGGTCGATCCCGTCCCGCGCGCCGACGTCGCCCGGTTCTACGCCGACTTCTGGGGTACGCCCAACGCGTTCAACCACGGGCATACGGTCCACGAGTACTGGATGGAGCAGACCAACGGGCGCATCGGCGTACGGCTGACGCCGTTCGGCCCGTACCGGATGCCGAAGAGGCTTTTCCAGTACGGCCTCAACGACATCGGTGGCCAGCAGGCCAACTGCCCGGCCGGGTTCAGCTGCACCGGTCAGCTCGAACCGGATGCCGACGCGCTGTGGCGGGCCGCGGCCGGCGAGAACATCCGCCAGCAGTTCGACCTCGTGCTGCGGGTGTACGCCGGCTACGACGAGACGTCGGTGTGGCAGGAGTTCGGCGAGATGAAGTTCCAGACCCGCGACGCCGTACCGGACTCGTGGGGGCCACCGGACCCGAACCTGCCGAACTGGGCGCCGACCCGGTACGTGCCGTGGACGTCCTGGCTCGCCGGCTCGATGCTGTGGGGCAACGCGAGCATCCGCCAGGGCGAAAGCTCCGGCACGATCACCCACGAGATCGCGCACACCTTCGGCATCGCGGACAACAACAACAACCCGTACGCGACGCCGTACCACCGGGTTGGTTCCGGTCCCTGGGACGTGATGGACCGGGGCTCGTTCAACGGGCCGGGTGGCCCGCACATGCGCTGGGTCGTACCGGCCAACATGGGCGCGGCGATGCCGGCCGGGCAGACGTTGCGCAGCAAGACGAAGTTCGGGCACATCTCCGAGGCGCAGGTGCTGCGGCTGTCCCGCGACGCGCTCGCGTCCACCGGCATGATCGTGGTGAGCGTGCGGGCCAGGACGGCACTCCCGTCGTCCGGCAGCATCCAGGGCGTACGCGTCGAGCTGAGCCAGGACCGCACGCCGACCTGCGACGTCAACACGAACGTGCTGTGCGCGGGCAGTCCGGTGTACAACTTCTACTCGATCGAGACCGTGCAGCGCATCGGGTTCGACTCGTTCACCCCGGACACCGGCGTGCTGCTGGCCAAGAACAAGAACGCCGAGACCAGCACCTGCGGGTACCTGTGCTTCACCTGGGTCATCGACGCGAAGCCGCAGGACATCAACCGGGTGGACTTCAACCGGCCCGACGGGACACCGGTCATGCGTACGCCGGGGGACTACCGGCAGCTCAACGACGCGCTGTTCCACGCCGGTACGAACTCCGGCAGCCAGTACGAGTTGGTCGACTCGGCCAACCGGCTGCACTTCTATGTGATCTCGCGCAGTGTCTCGGGCAGCGGCGTGGTGTCGTACCGCCTCGGCATCCGGTCACTGGACGGGCGCGGGCCGCAGCCTCGCGGCGTAACCCTGGCCGCCGGAACCGCGACAGGCAATGCCACCGCTGGGGCGACGTGCACGTTCCCGTTGACCAACACCGGCAGCGCGGCGGGCACCGGTGCCGGCCATCCGGAGGACGTTCGGGCGTTCCTGACCTCCGACGTCTACCGGCTGTCCGCCACGGTCAGCGGTACCGGCTACCGCGTGGTGCTGCCGAACGCGCTGGCGTCGACGACCTTCGGTACGACCACGAGCGTCGTGGTCCACGCGGCCGCCACGACCACGGCGGCCCCGACCGGTACCGTGACCCTGCGCGCGACCTCGGAGAGTGACCCATCGAAGACGGCCACCGCGATCTGTACTGTGACGCGGTAACTGTCGATATGCTCGCCAGCTATGGATACGCCGGTGGCCGCCTCGCCCGAGACGGAAACGCCGACCTCGCGCAGCCCGTGGCTGGTGCTGACCGTCCTGTGCCTCGGCTTCTTCATGATTCTGCTGGACACGACGATCGTGAACATCGCCGTGCCGGACCTGACCACGGATCTCGACGCCAATCTCGATCAGGTGTTGTGGATCGTCAACGCGTACACGCTCGTCTACGCCGGCCTCCTCATCACGGGAGGCCGGCTCGGCGACCTGTACGGGCAGAAGCGGCTGTTCATGATCGGGTTGGTCGTCTTCACGCTCGCCTCCGCCGCGTGCGGGCTGGCCCAGTCACCCGGTCAGCTGGTCGCGACCCGGGCCCTGCAGGGCATCGGCGGCGCGCTGCTGACCCCGCAGACGCTGGCCATCATCACGATCACCTTTCCGCCTGAGCGGCGCGGCTCGGCGTACGGCATCTGGGGTGCCGTGGCCGGTATCGCGACCCTCGCCGGACCCACCCTCGGCGGTGCCCTGGTGACCGCCTGGGGCTGGCGGTGGATCTTCTACGTCAACCTGCCGATCGGCATCGTGACCCTGGTGCTGGCCCTGCGAATCCTGCCGGACCTGCGGTTCAACCGTAAGGTGCGGCTCGACTGGCTCGGCACGGTCCTCGGCTCGGCAGGGCTGTTCCTGATCTGCTTCGGCCTCATCGAGGGTCCGCCACTGGCCTGGTCCCCGTGGATTCTCGCGGCCATCGCGGGCGGTGTCGGCCTCGTCGGGCTGTTCCTCTGGCAGCAGTACGCCAACCGCGAGCGCGATCCGCTGATCCCGCTCGGAGTGTTCGCCGACCGCAACTTCGCCGTGATGAACGGCGTGGTCGCCGCGATCTCGTTCGGCATGCTCGGCCTGTTCCTGCCGCTGGTCATCTTCCTCCAGTCGGTACTCAACCTCACCGCGCTGCAGGCCGGCCTGGTACTGGCGCCGATGTCGCTGGCCTCGGTGGCGATGGCGCCGGTCGCCGGCCGCATCGCCGACCGGTACGGCGGCAAGGACATCCTGATCATCGGTCTCGTGCTGTGGGCGTTCGGCGTGGGTCTCGTGCTGTACTCGGCGCGGCTCTACTACGACCGCAGCGAGATCATCACCGGCCTCGTGGTGGCCGGCATCGGGCTCGGTATGACCTTCGCGCCGCTGCAGTCGATCGCTATGCGCCGCGTCCAACCGCGGATGGCAGGCGCCGCCGCCGGTCTGATCAATACGAGCCGGCAGATCGGTGCCGTGATCGGCTCGGCCGCCGTCGGCGCGGTGCTGCAGGCACAGCTCGCGTACCGGCTGCCGATCTCCGCCCGGGAGAACGCGATCGCCCTGCCGCAGTCGTTCCGCAACCGCTTCATCGAGGGTTTCGAGAAGGCGGCTTCGGCCAAGGGGCTGCAGGTCGGTACCGGTCAGACCGGGGCCAGGCTGCCCGCGGACATCCCGTCGTCGGTGCGACCCGGTGTCCTGCAGGTAGCGGAGAAGACGTTCTACGAGGCGTACATCCCGACCATGCGTGTGACGCTGATCTTGCCGCTGGTCGTGCTCGCGCTGGCTGCGTTGGCCGTGTTCCTCGTCAAACGTCCTACAGATCAGGAGCAGACATAGTTTCTTGGGCTGGATCTGCGCCGACCGAAGGTCCAGGCGCCAAGGTAAGCAGACATAGCTTCTTGGGCTGGATCTGCGCCGACCGAAGGTCCAGGCGCCAAGGTAAGCAGACCTAGTTTCTTTCGAAACAATCACCGGCCATCTTCCGGACAGCGTGATGCCCACTGACAAGGTAAGTTACTGATCCATCCAAATGAATCACGATGCGTGAGGGTGGGCATGAAACCGCTCGGCGTCACGGATCCTTCCGTGGTTGCGTCGTACCGGCTGCTCGGCGTCCTCGGGGGCGGCGGGATGGGCAAGGTCTACCTGGGACAATCGCCTACCGGGCGTAAGGTCGCCGTCAAGGTCGTCCGGGCCGAGTTGGCCGAAGATCCGGTGTTCCGGCGGCGGTTCGCCCGTGAGGTGGCGGCCGCGCGTGCGGTCAGCCCGCTGTACACGGCGGCCGTGGTCGACGCGGATACCGAGGCGCCGGCGCCGTGGCTGGCTACGACGTACATCGAGGGGCCGAGCCTCGAGCAGTGGGTGGTCGACGAGGGACCGCTGTCGCCGTCGGCGGTGCTGATGCTGGCCGCCGGATTGGCCGAGGCGCTCGCCTCGATCCACCGGGTCGGGTTGGTGCATCGCGATCTCAAGCCGAGCAACGTGCTCATCGACGATACCGGGCCGCACATCATCGACTTCGGTATCGCGCTGTCGCCGGACGACACCCGGATCACCACGAGCCTCGTGGTCGGTACGCCGTCCTACATGTCGCCGGAGCGGCTAGCCGGCGGTGAGGCCAGCCCATCGGGTGACGTGTTCTCGCTGGGCGCCACGCTGGTCTTCGCGTGCAGCGGGAAGCGGTTGGTGCGCGACGACACGGTACAGGCACAGGTCATGCAGATGATCGCGGGCAACTTCGATCTGTCCCCGGTACCCAAGCAGCTGCGTCCACTCGTGGTGATGTGCGTCAGTCCGCGGGCCAAGGATCGGCCCACCGCGCAAGAACTCGTACGCATCCTCGTCGCCTCGGGCATCTCCGCCCCGGTGCCGGGTTGGCACAAGACCACCGAACCCCCGCCGGTCGTCCACACCCCATCATCGCGCGACCGCCGGACGACCCGGCGCCGGTTGCTGATCGCGGGCGGTCTCGTCGGTGTCGCCGTTACCGGTGCGGGAGCCGCGTACGCCGCCGGCCTGTTCGAACGCAACCCGGCCGGTGCGCCCACCGCCGCAGGCCCCACGTCGCCCACGCCGACTCCATCGGGGCCGGGCCGGGTGCTGTGGACCGCCAAGTCGGGCGCGCGGCCGCGGGGTGCGCTGCTCGGCGAGTACGCCCTGGGCGAGCGGATCGTCATCCACGACGGGCACTGGGTCATCGCGGTGGACGGCTCGGAAGTGCACGGCACCGACGCGCGCGGCACGGGCCGGTGGACCCGGTCGTTGCCGGGCGGGCTGCTGCAGCTGCGTTCGTGGGGCGACGCGGTACTGGTCAACGACAACGCGTCGGTCTGGCTGCTGGACGCCGAGAATGGCGGGACGCTCTTCATGCTCGAAGCGGTCGCGGCCGAGGAAGCGGCCTCTCGCAACGACAATCCCGACGAGCTGCCGGTGCAGATCATCCAGGTGACGCTCAGCGCCGAACGGGCATTCCTGCATATGGGTACGGCGACCGTGGCGATCGACCGCGCCGGCAACCAGCAGTGGCGGATGGCCCGGCCGCCCGAACGGGACGGCACGCGGCCGTCGTCGGGCAGCCCGTTGGTGGCCAACGCGACCTGGCTGGCCACCCACGACACGGTCGACGACGACGTCACCATCTCGCTGGTCGACGTCGAGAACGGCAAGCGAAAGTGGACAACGACGTACACCCTGGGGCCGCCGTTGCAGGTCGGCGGGCCACCACCGGGTGGCGGCGGGCCCGGCGGCCCGGGTGGACCTGGCGGGCCCGGCGGACCGGGTGGACGCGACGAGACGTGGGACTACGCCGAGGGGCGGATCTCCACCGCGCATCTGGCGCTGCGCGACGCACATGAGGTACGGGTGCTGCGCATGTCCGACGGCCGCAGGGTCTGGAACGAGGCGTCGCGTACTCCGGTGACGGCTCTGGAACTGGTCGGCGACATGGTGCTCGTGGCCGCGGACTCGCTGACCGCGTACCGGGTATCGAACGGCGGTGGGCTGTGGCAGGAGCCGGTACGCGGTGCGCGGATCGCCCCGACTCCCGACGGACGGCGGATCGTGGCGGCGGGCGAGCAGGGTCTGCGCATGCTCGATACCGGTCATCATGTGCAGTGGCGAGGCCAGCTGCCCGCGGTGGCGGACGCGATGCCGGACCGGCTGTTCGTCAACGAGGACACCGGTTTCCTGACCTTCCGGCCCCGCGACGAGCAGCGACTGCTGGAGGTCGACGTTGTGGCCTTCGCACTCGACGACTAGCGGGCCCACCGGTGGTAGGCCCGCTGTCGTGCGCGTCGGATCAGTGGCAGCTCTCCCATGTGGAACCGGTGGGACAGTTGGGGTTGATGGTCCCACCAGCGACCACACTGGTTTGGGTTGCCGGCCAGATGACCGCCACCAGCATCGGGGTGACGATCAGGCCGAGCAGCAGCTTCGAGACGCGAGTGCCCATGGGGGTTTGTCCTTTCCGGGGGCTGGAAGACAACGAGGTGAACCGACAGGCGGGGAGGTTGGCCGGCCTCGGGTCCCGCAGTACTCGCGCGAGATGTTTCTGTCCATTTGACAATAAGCGGCGAGGGACTTTGTGTC
Organism: Micromonosporaceae bacterium; assembly: GCA_035650075.1. Lineage (GTDB taxonomy): Bacteria > Actinomycetota > Actinomycetes > Mycobacteriales > Micromonosporaceae > DASSUC01. The sequence goes on from DASRII010000525.1 coordinate 23,252, forward strand.
AACAGGACAGTTAGGTATGGTGGCGGCATGACGACAAGCAGGCGGGACCGGGCGCCTGTGAGCCTCACGGTGGACCTGGTGGTCCTGACCGTGCGCGACGGCCAGCTACAGGTCCTGTTGATCGTGCGGGGAGCCGAGCCATACGCCGGTCAACTGGCCTTGCCAGGCGGATTCCTGCGACCCGGTGAGGATCTCGAAGTGGCAGCACGCCGCGAGCTCTGGGAAGAGACCGGCGTCGAGGGCGGCATGCTCCATCTCGAACAGCTGCGAACATACGCCGCACGGGAGCGCGACCCGCGCGGCCGCGTGGTCACCGTGGCGTACCTCGCGCTGGCGCCCGGTTTGCCGATCCCGTCGGCCGGCACCGACGCCCAGAGCGCCCGGTGGGAACCGGTCGGCAACGTACTGTCGAAGTCGGTCAGCCTGGCGTTCGACCACAACCAGATCCTCGCGGACGGCGTCGAACGGGCCCGCAGCAAGTTGGAGTACACGACGCTCGCGACTGTCTTCTGTGGAGAGACGTTCACCATCGGAGAGCTGCGACACGTGTACGAGGTGGTCTGGGGTATGCCTCTCGATCCTCGCAACTTCAACCGGAAGGTCATCAAGACCGACGGGTTCGTCGAACCGACGGGCGCGACGCGAAGCCTGGATACCGGCCGACCGGCCGCGCTCTACCGCCGGGGCAACAAGACCGACGCGCTGCACCCACCGATGTTGCGGACCACCATCACGTGACGTCCGGCAGCGAGCCGAGCTTGCGGCGGATGTCGTCGGCGATCGGTAGACCCATACCGGCGTAGAGCTCGAGCGCCTGCACCCAGGCGTTGCGGGCCGGTGTGATGTCGCCACGCCGGTAATAGGCGTCGCCGAGCGCGTTGAGGGCATCGGCTTGCAGGTACGTCGTACCGCCGTTGGCGAAGTTGGATACCGCGAGTCCGAGGGCGATGATTTCGTCGTCGAGGCGGCCCTGCCGACGGTGCAGGTCGGCCAGGCATCGGTGTACCCGGCCGCCGAGGATCGCGTCTTCGGTCTGCCGGGCGAGTTCGGCGGCGGTGGTGAGGTGTCGTTCGGCCTCGTCGAGTTCGCCGGCGCGCAGCGCGGTGTCGCCGAGGCCGAAGGCGGCGCGGGCGCGGCTGGTGTCGTCGCTGTCGCCAGCGGTGTCGAAGACGAACTGGAAGGCGTCGCGGGCGTCGGTGAGGTGGTTCAGGGCGAGGTGGGTCTGTCCGAGCCAGTAGATGGTCTGGGCGAGCAGGCGGGTCCAGTACGCCTGGCGGTTGGGTGGGAGCAGTTCGTCGGCGGCGTATGCGGCGTCGCGGGCTTGTTCGAGGGCCCGCAAGGCGTCTTCGTGGTGGCCGAGGTTGAGGTTGGTCTGGCCGATGTTGCGTAGGGTCTGCCAGCGTCCGGCGATGTCGTCGCTGGCTTCGTAGAGGGCCAGTGCTTCGGTGAGGGCGTCCAGGGCGCGGTCGAACTGGCCGCGTTCGCGCAGCAGGTTGGCCATGGTGCGCAGGGCGATGGCTTGGCCGTGCTGTTCGCCGAGGCGGTGGAAGAGGGCGGCGGAGTGGGCCAGCTCGTCGGGTCCGGGGAGGCCTTCGCGGCCGCCGGTGGTCAAGGCCAGTTGGCCGAGCAGCGCGACGACGGTGGCCTCGCCGCGCACGCTGCCGGCGTCGCGGCAGACCTGCAGGGCCACCTGGTGGGTGGCGTGCCAGTCGTCGAGGTAGCCGCGCACGGTGTAGAACTCGTGCGTCGACACGGCCAGGTCCCAGCACTGTTCGACCAGGCCGAGGTCGGCGGTGTGGCGTACCGCGGCGCGGATGTTGGTGCGTTCGTTCTCGTACCACGACAGCGGCGCCCGGTCGACGTCGGCGAGCACGCTGTCGGGCGCGTACCGGTCCGGGGCGTTGCCGTGTACGACGTCGAAGTCACCGCCGGACAGGCCCCGATGCGCGCGGCGGACGAGGGTGAGCAGCGTGCCGTAGACCCGGTCGAGGATGTGCCGGCGGATGCCGTCGGTGCCGTACTCGTGTTCGGCGCGGCGGCGGGCGTACTCGCGGGTCAGGTCGTGGAAGCGGTAGCGCATCGCGGTACCGGCGATCGGCTGCACGAGGTTGCCGCTGGCCAGCCGCAGCAGCACGTCGGCGGGGTCGAGGGAGGTCTCTCCGTCCAGGACGGCGGCGGCGGTCCACACGCCGAAGTCGGGAATCTCCAGCAGCCCCAGGCCGAGGAACAGCGCCCGGGCGTCGTCGTCGAGGCGGTCGAAGCCGGCGCCGATGCTGCGCTCGACGCTGCGGTCGCTGTAGACCAGACCGACCATGCGCTGCCCGGCCAGCCGGTCGGCCAACTCCGCGGTGCTACGGCCCGCGTCGCGGACCCGCAACGCGGCGGCGATCCACAAAGCCAGCGGCAGACCGGCACACAGGTCGACCACCTGCCTCGTCGCCGCCGGCTCCGACATCTCGACGCCGGAGCGGCGGACCACCCGCTCGAACAGCTCGGTCGCGGTGTCCGCGTCCAGCGGCTGCAACGTCAACGCGTGATGCGCGCCGTGGATGTCGGGCAGCTTCTGCCGCGCGGTGACCAACACCGCGCACACCGGGTTGCCCGGTACCAGGTCGCGGATCTGCGCCTCGCCGCCGGCATCGTCCAGCAGCAGCAGGATCCGCCGGTCGGCGACCAGCGTGCGGTACAGCGTGGTGCGTTCCTGCCGCGTCTCCGGTACCGCCAACGGGTCCACGCCCAACGACCGCAGGATCTGCGCGAGGGCCTCTTCGGTGGACAGCGGCTCGCCCGTCGTGCCGCGCAGCTCGACATACAGCTGACCGTCCGGGTACCGGTCACGCACCTGATGCGCCACATGCACCGCCAGGGTCGTCTTGCCGATACCACCCTGACCGGTGATGACATACACCGGCCGCGGCACGTCCTGCGCCGGGTTCAACAACCACAACGCCTCACCCACCACGTCGTCGCGACCCACGAAGTCCATCGGGTCCGCCGGCAACTGATGCGGTACCACCAGCGGCCGCGGCGACCCGCCGGCGTAGCGGGCGACCGCCGGCTCGTCTCCGCTGGCGATCGCGTACATCAAGTTGCGCAGACCGGCCTCCGGCTCCGCACCCGCCTCGTCGACCAACGCGGTCTTGTGCCGGTCGTAGGCCTCCAACGCCTCGGTGGCATGCCCACTGCGGTACAACGCCAGCATCAACAACTCGCACAACCGCCGATCGGTCGGGTGGTAGCCGGCCATCGTGCCCAGCCCGTCGAGGATCTGCCCGAACCGGCCCGCCGCCACCTCCAGGTCGTAGAGCCGCACCGCCGCCCGCTTACGGCGGTGCTCCAACTCCAACGCCTCCCGCCGGAACGCCTCACCCGGCACACCCGACAACACATGCTGCCCCCGCCACAACCGCAACGCCGCCCGCAGCACCTCCACCTCGTCGTCGACCCGACGCGCCGCATTCGCCGCGGTGGCCTGCCGGATCGACCGCTCGAAGACCAGCTTGTCCAGGTCGTCCTCGTCCACCAGCAACTCGTACCCGTACCCCTGATGGGTCTTCAAATCCTCCCGGCGACCGACCTGACCGAGCAGCGCGCGCAGGTCGGAGATGCACTTGTGCAGCTGCGTCGTATCGACCTGGTCATGTCCCCACGCGGCCCGCTTGAGCTCGGAACTCGACACCCGATGATTCGCATTGATCAGCAACACCGCCAGAATCACCAACCGATGACCTCCGGGCAGCTCCAACCGCCGCCCGTCGCCACCGATGGCCAGCTCACCCAGAATGCGGTACATCATCGGGTCCTGTCTCCGTCCCGTCCTGCCTCCAGGTGCTCGTCACTGAGCTGAGGGTATTGGTCCACTACGGACGGTACGGCCGATTGCGCACACCACGCCACTACCGGGGACCATCTCGCAGCTTCCCGGAAGCCCAGCGGTAGCCACCGCTGGCTGAATGGCTGTCGAGAGCCGGACAGTCGCCGCGCACGTGGCCATCAGGGAGGCACCGATGCGTCAGCCGCTCGAGTCTCCGACGGGGGCGGTTCGCTTCGCGCCCGGTCGCCTCGCGGTGGTTCTCGCGGTCACCGGCATGACCGTGGCGTGGCTGGTGGCTCTCGGTGGACTGGTCGGTCTGCTGGGATGGCTGGATCATCTCGGGTGGCCGGCTCCGACGCCGCTGGTGCTGCTGTGCGGCGCAGCAGCACCCGCGGTGTGGGCCACCCTGAAGGTGGTCACGTTCACCCGGGTCCGGTCTCAGGTGCCGGATCCCGTGCTGCGCCAACGGTGGTACGGCGACCTCGCGTCGGTAGCGGCGGACGAGGACCGTTCGTTGCGATCGGTCGGGGTGGCACTCACTGATGTCGTCGCACGCACCGATGCGCTGCTGGGCCGCCTCATCGCGATCCCCAGCGTCCGCATCTTCCAAGGGGTACGTCCACGCGGTGCGACCCGACCCGTGGCCCCTCATGCGGTCTGTGCCGGCCGGATGCTGATCCTGGTCGAGTCGGTGGCCTGGCCACCGGGTCGGTACCGGATGGACGCCACCGGACGGGTTCGCTGCGACGGCCAATACATCGGCCAGAGCACGCGCTCGCTCAAGACCGCCATAAAGGACTGCCGGCTGCTCCTGCCCCGCAATCACCAGGTCAGCGCATTCGTGGTGGTGCACCGCACCGCCCACGGGAGCTACACCTTGCCTCCCGAGACCAAGGAGCTGGGCTGGGCACTCGCCGATGAGCTGCCGCGCGAGCTACAGGCGCGGCTCGCGCGGCACCCATCGACGGTGAGCCGGCACACGATCGCGGCCCTCGGTCCCGTCGCCGCCGGCGGCGCCGCGTAGGGCGCGCCGCAAAGCGGGAGCTGGCAATGAGCGGGAGCTGGCAATGAACCACACCTGGATCATCGACCGCAACGCCGCCTTCGGTGCCGACCGCAGCGTCTCGCAGCGCAGTATCGAACGGCGGATCAGTCGGCGCAGCTACGTGCCCCCGCAGTCGGACGGCACCGGCTGGCTGGAGCATGCGAGGCGGGCGCTGGCGACGAGCGAGTTCCACACCGCGGCGTACGCCGCGCGGAAGGCGCGCCACCAGAACCCCGAGACGGCCGAGGTGTGGACGGTGCTCGCCCGCGCGCACGCCGGGATGGAGCGCTTCGAGGATGCCGTCGTCGAGGCGCAGCGCGCGATAAAGCTCGCACCGAAGGACGCGGAAACCCACCTCACGCTCGCCAGCGTCTTCGCCGACCTCGGCAACTGGACCGAGGCGTTGCGCTACTACCTCGCCGCGGCCGGACTCGATCCAAGATGCGACGCGGCGCACGTGGGCGCCGCATCGGTGTTCCTGCGCAACGGCGACCCGTACGCGGCCCGGCGCATCCTCGAAGACGTGTACGCGCGCACTGCCGATCCGCGGGTGGCCGGAGACTACCTGGCACTCGCTCTCACCGAGGTCGCAGAACTGGTACCCGAGGTCCGCGACCACGACACGTACTTCATCACCAGCGACACCGAGATCGCCTCGATGCGGACCCTGTTGACCCGTGCGGCCAAGGTGGCTCACGACCCGGACCTGCAAGCGGGGATCGCGCGGGTCCGTCGTTACGTGGACGGGTGCGCGCGGCGCGAGTTCGTATCCAGCCGCATGCTCAACTCGTCGCTCGGTCGGCTCGGTCTCGCGACAGCCGGCCTGCTCATCGCGAGCGCGACGGTGACAGTGGTGCTGCTCGGGCTGTCGGTACCGGTGCTCGGTGCGGCCGCACTCGCGCTGACCGCCGTGGGCTACGGGCAGGTCAGGTACACGTGCGTGCCGCGGTGGCGACTCAACCGTTTGGCACACGAGCGCGAGCTAGCCGGCTGACGCGCACGTCGCGCGGTTGTCGTTGACGCCCTCTGTCCGTCGTGGACAGTCCCGCCCGAAGCGGTCCGACGGCGTCCACCCCGCCCAAACGAGTGAAGAAATTTTCCGCGGCCCTCGATCGGCACCGCGACCACCCACAGTGGTCCGTCGATGCGCGAAACTCCTTGTACAGCAACGTTTTATTGAACTCGCCGAGAGATGGTGGGTGGTCGCTACCCGGTCGAGCGGTTAGGTCTACAGTGGAGGTCAGTGAGAGAATCTCCCGCGATTCGGTAGCGCATGGTCGGTTTACAGTGCACAGTGTTCTCATGAGCAACAGCGGGATCGGCAGCCGGTACTACTGGTGCCTGCGCCACAACCGCGTCGAGACCGATGCCAACGCATGCCCCGCGAAGCATCGGCTCGGTCCATACGCCACCGCCGACGAGGCGGCCAGTTCGCTCGACAGGATCCGCGAGCGCAACGAGGCGTGGGATGCCGAAGACGCCCGCTGGTCAGGCGAGGAGGCGTGAGTGTCACATCGTTCGGTGTGGAGCGAAGACACTGTCAACATCAGGCACCGACCGCAACCTCGAACATCTCAACGGTAAGAAGGAGGACAAGATGGCCGTAGCGAAGAAGGCCACGACCCGCCCGGCCGCGAAGCGCGCGGCCGGCACGACGACGGCGAAGGCCGCCGCGAAGAAGACCACCGCCAAGAAGGCGACGGTCAAGAAGACGACGGCGGCGAAGAAGACCACGACGGCCGCGGCGAAGAAGACCACCGCCGCGAAGAAGACCGTCGCGAAGAAGGCGCCCGTGAAGCGGACGACCGCGGCCAAGACCACGACCGCGAAGAAGGCGACGGCGAAGAAGACCACCGCCGCCAAGAAGACGACCGCCAAGCGGACCACGACTGCGAAGAAGACGACGGCCGCTGCCAAGAAGACCACAGCCGCTCGCAAGACGACGTCGGCTGCCCGGAAGACTGTGGCGAAGAAGGCGCCGGCGAAGCGGACGACCGCTCGCAAGACGGCGTCCACCCGCAGCCGGGCAACCGCCCGCGTGGGCTCGATGTGAGTCGTCTCTCCGGCAGAAGGCATAGCCCGGACGAGACAGTCTGACTTCGGCCAGCGGGCCGCACTGGTAGAAAGAGCGCGTGGCAATCCGACGCGTTCGAGCGGCCCGCATCGACTTCAGCGACCTGCGCCGCGAGCTGGAACTGCCCACCCAGTTCCCGCTCGCGGCGCAACGTGAAGCGGACGAGTCGGCGGGCCGGCAGCGAATGCCGGAGACCGACCGCACCGACATACCGTTCGTCACCATCGACCCGGCTACCTCCCGCGACTTGGACCAGGCCATGTGCCTGCTGCGGCGACCAGGTGGATACCGGGTTCACTACGCCATCGCCGATGTGGCGTCCTTCGTGCGCCCCGGCGGCGCTCTCGAGACGGAGACCTGGCGGCGGGGCCAGACCGTGTACCTGCCGGATGGCAAGGTGCCTCTGCATCCCGAGGTCCTCAGCGAGGGCGCGGCCAGCCTGCTACCCGACGCGGACCGGCCGGCCGTCGTGTGGACCATCGACCTCGACTCCGATGCTGCTACCACCGCCGTACATGTGGAGCGGGCGCGCGTCCGCAGTCGGGCGAAGCTCGACTACCGCGGTGTGCAGGCCGATGTCGACGCCGGGCAGGTCGCCGAGCCGATCGCGTTGCTGGTGGAGGTCGGCTCGCTGCTCGTCGCGCGGGGTCTGGCTCGTGGCGGCATCAACCTGCCGATTCCCGAGCAGGAGGTCGAACCCTTCACCGGCGACCACGGGTGGCGGATCGTGTTGCGGGCGCCGACACCGGTCGAGGAGTACAACGCACAGATCTCTCTGCTGACCGGGATGGCGGCGGCGACGCTGATGCTGGACGGCGGGCTCGGCCTGCTGCGTACGATGCCCGCGCCCCGGCCCGACGCGGTCGCGAGGCTGCGCACCGCCGCTCATTCACTACGGATCGAATGGCCGGCGAAGGCGTCTGTCGGCGAGGTGATCGCGCGCGTCGACCCGGCGCAGCCGCGGGCGGCCGCCTTCCTCGACCACGCCGCCGAGCTGATGCGCGGTGCGGGGTACACGGCGTTCGACGGTGCTCCGCCTGCCGATCCGGCACACGGTGCGGTGGCCGGGCCGTACGCCCACGTGACAGCACCGTTGCGCCGCCTCGCCGACCGGTACGCGACCGAGGTGGCACTGGCGCTCTACGAGCAACGCGAGGTGCCTGGCTGGGCCCGTGAGGCGTTGCCCAAGCTGCCCGACGTGATGGCCGCCACCGACCGGACCACGTCGGCGGCCGAACGCGGCGCGGTCGACCTCACGGAGGCGGTGCTGCTCGCCGACCGGGTGAACGACGAGTTCGAGGTCGCAGTGCTCGATGTGGACGATCGTGGCAAGACTCCGGGTGGAACGGTCGCCCTCGACGACCCACCCGTCCGGGCGCGTTGCGAAGGCGTGCTGCCGCTCGGCGAGCGGATCACCGTGCGGCTCGTCGAGGCGGACCCGGTACGCCGCCGCGTCCTGTTCCGCGCCTGATGGCGGAGTCGTGAACGTCGAACAGTTGCTCGCATTGGCGATCGCGACCGCCGAGGACGGCATGCGGGGAGGTGAGCTGCCCATCGGTGCGATCGTCGTGCTGGGCAACGAGGTCATCGCCCGCGCGTACACCCAGGAGCGCACGCGAAACAGCCGCCTCGTGCACGCCGAGCTGCTCGCGCTGACCGAAGCCGACCGGGTACTCGGGCTGCGCCGGCCGAGTGCGGTCCTGCGGCTGGCTACCACGTTGGAACCGTGCCTGATGTGTCTCGGCGCCGCCATGTCGCTCGGGGTGGCCGAGGTCTGCTACGGACTCGAGTCACCCGGTGACGGCGCCGCGCATCTGGCGCAGACCTGGCGGTCGGCCAACGCTGACCTGCCGTGGTACCGCCTGCCGACCCTGACCGGTGGCATCCGTCGGTCCGAATGCCGCGATCAATTCCGCCGGTACTGTGCGACCGCTCCGGAGTCCGGGATGCTTCGTTGGGCCACGAACCTCGCTGACCTGCCCGACTGAGAGTCCACTGTGGCCACCGCGACTGTCTACTGTGGATATAAGGTCAAGGGCTAGTGTCCGCGACAGCTATCAAACATTTGTGCTGAACTCTATGTATGCGTGAGGCGCTGGTCCGGGCGGCAGAGGCCGTCGGTGACTGCGTCGAGTCGTCGGTGTTGCGCTTTCCCGGACTGCGATAGACCACTCAAGTGGTGCGACGGCCACCACGTGATCCACTGGATCGACGGCGGCCGTACGTGCCTCGGAAACGCCGTTCTACTGTGCAGGTTCCACCATCGCCTAATCCACAGGGGCGAATGGACGGTCCATATTGGACACGACGGACGACCCGAGTTCACGCCACCGGCCTGGATCGACAACGAGCGCCGACCCCGACGCAACGTATTCCATCGGCGGCAGTGACCTCCGGCGACGGCCGTCCACTGTGGTCCGAACGCGGACGCTACGGCAGGACGGGGCGTTCGTCGTCGCCGATCGGCCAACCGGGGTTGTGTGCGACCTCCCACGGCCAACCGTCCGGGTCGGCGAAGTAGCCGTTGTAGCCGCCCCACGAAGTCTCGGTGGCCGGCCGCAGTATCGTGCCGCCGGCGGCCACCGCGGCGTCGAGTGCCGCGTCGACCTCTGCCGGACTCTCGACGTTGATGGCCATTGCGACACCGCGGAAGTCCGGTAGCGGTCCGGCGGCCGTCAGGTTGGCGTCCGCGGCCAGCTCGGCCGTCGACCAGAGCGCCAGCAACCCACCGGCGGTGTGGAAGAAGCTGACCTGATCCGGTACCGACGCCGAGGAGAGCGGCCATCCCAACGCCGCGTAGAACGCCGTGGCCCGAGCCAGGTCGGTCACGCCCAGCGTGACCAGACTGAGTCGTGCGGGAACAGACATGGGATAAGTCTGTCAGGATGGCCGGCATGGGGTTCGACGCGAGTGCACTGCCGGACGTCTCGAGGCTGACCGTGGCCATCCTCGGCGGCACCGGCGACCAGGGTCGAGGGCTGGCGTACCGCTGGGCGCGCGCCGGCCAGCGGGTGCTGATCGGATCCCGGTCGGCGGAGCGCGGTGCGGCAGCGGCAGCGGACATCGGGAGCATGCCGGGAGTACGCGGGCAGGTCTCCGGCGCGGACAACGAGACCGTGTGCCGCGAGGCCGACGTCACCGTGATCGCGGTGCCGTGGGAGGGGCACACCGAGACCGTCGCGGCACTGAAGGACGCGCTGGCCGGCAAGCTCGTCGTCGACTGCGTCAATCCGCTGGGCTTCGACAAGCGGGGGGCGTACCCGGTACCGGTGCCGGAGGGCAGCGCCGCGCAGCAAGCCGCCGCGCTGCTGCCGGACTCCCGGGTGTGCGCGGCCTTCCACCACGTCAGCTCCGTCCTGCTGGCCGACCCGGAGGTCGAGAGCGTCGAGCTCGACGTGCTGGTACTCGGCGATGACGCCGACGCGGTCGCGATCGTGCAGGCGCTGGCGGGGCGGATCACCGGAGTACGGGGTGTCCACGCTGGACGGTTGCGCAACGCCGGCCAGGTCGAGGCGTTGACCGCGAACCTCATCGCTATCAACCGGCGGTACAAGGTACACGCCGGCATCCGGATCACCGACCTGTGAGGGTCGTCTCGCTCGTGCCGTCGTTGACCGAGGCCGTCGCGGTCACCGCGCCAGAGCTGCTCGTCGGTGCGACCGACTACTGCACGCACCCCGCCGACCTGGATGTCGCTCGGATCGGCGGTTCGAAGTACCCGTCGGTGGACCGGATTCTCGCGCTGCATCCCGACATCGTGCTGGCCAACATGGAGGAGAACCGACTCGCCGACGTCGAGGCGTTGCGGGCTGCCGCGGTACCCGTGTGGGTGTGTTATCCGCGCACGCTCGACGGCGCGTTCGTGGCGCTGCGCGAGATGTTCGACGTGCTGGGTCTGCGGCCGCCGGCCTGGCTGGATGCGGCGAAGGCCGCGTGGGCAGCCCCCGGACCGTCCACGATCACACCAGCGGTGATCCCGGTCTGGCGGCGGCCGTGGGTCGTGCTCGGCCCCGACACGTTCGCCGGGGACGTGCTGCGGCACCTCGGCGTGACGAACCTCTTCGACGACGCGGCCGAACGTTACCCGAGGCCGTCGCTGGACGAGATCTACTACCGCCAGCCGGACCTGGTCGTACTGCCCGACGAGCCGTACGCGTTCTCCGCCACCGACGGCCCGGAGGCGTTTCCCGACTCGCGATGCGCGCTCGTCTCCGGCCGGCACCTGACGTGGTACGGACCGTCCCTCGAGGAGGCGCGAGCCGTCCTCGAAACGCAACTGAGTTAGCGAAACGTGTGTTCGTCCGCGGGGAAGGTGCCGACCCGCACGTCCTCGGCGAACCGCCGGGTGGCGTCCGCGAGCACTCCGGCCAGATCCGCGTACTGCTTGACGAACCGCGGCAGATGGCCGGTACGCAGACCCGCCATGTCCTGCCACACCAGTACCTGCGCGTCGCAGTCGGGTCCCGCGCCGATGCCGATCGTCGGGATGGATAGCTCGTGCGTGACGCGTTTGGCGACAACGCCCTGCACCATCTCCAGCACGACCGAGAACGCTCCCGCCTCGGCGACCGCATGCGCGTCGGCCAGCACCTCGTCCGCCGCGTCGCCACGTCCCTGCACCCGGTAGCCGCCGATCGCGTGCTCGCTCTGCGGGGTGAAGCCGATGTGCGCCATCACCGGTACGCCGGCGCTCGTGATGGCCGCGATCTGTTCTGCCACCCGGCGTCCGCCCTCGAGCTTGACCGCGTGGCAGCCGCCCTCCTTCATGAACCGCACGGCGGTACGCAGTGCCTGGGTCGGCCCTTCCTCGTAGGAGCCGAACGGCAGGTCGCCGACGACCAACGTTCTTTTGGTGGCCCGGACGACCGCGCGGACCAGTGGCAGTAGTTCGTCGACGGTGACCGGGATGGTCGTCTCGTGGCCGTAGACGTTGTTGGCCGCCGAATCACCGACGAGCAGCACCGGGATGCCGGCCTCGTCGAAGATTCCCGCGGTGTACTGGTCGTACGACGTCAGCATCGGCCACTTCTCGCCGCGCTGCTTGGCATCCAGCAGGTCACGGGTGCGGACACGCTTCGTCGATGGTCCGCCATACAGGGACATCATCGTCCTCCTCTCGCCTCGAGGCCGCGCACGCTGCGGTCCCCGGGTCCGACAACGATCGTCCCATTAGCTGGACGGGCCTGCCGAGGGAACAGTGGAAGATTTCACACGCGCCCAGGCCAGCAGGCCGAGGCCCACCGCCATCACCACGAGGGTGCTGCCACCGACCGGCCAGTAGATGTGGCTGAACAGGAACGGCACGCTGGCGAGGACGAACAGCGCGGCACCGGGGATGGCCCGGCGGCCGTACCGCAGCACGAGCGCGGTTGCCGCGGACGCGGCGCAGAGCAGGAACGACACCGAGCCGATGATGCCGAGCAGGTTGCCGATGTCGAAAAGCGTGTGCAGCTGCGGCTCGACCGTCTCGATTTCCTCCTCGGTCTCGGCCACCACTGCCCCCGCGGCGATCCCGGCGATCGCGTCCAGGGCGGTGTAGAAGACGGCGTACGAGTACGCCGCCACGCGCGCGAGCGCCGCGACCGGGCCGCCGATTCCTCGCAACAGCAGCAGCGGGCCGGCCGCCAGCAGCGGGAACACGGGCAGCAGGATGAGGTGCAGGTTCCGCCAGGTGTCGGCGGTGTCGGTGGTCAGGTCGGCCGGGTGGTACACGCCGGCGAAGGCCAGGACGAGCGGTACGGCTACCACGAGGGGGATCAACGGCATGCCGAGGATTGTTACAGACCTTCGCGGAACCTGTTGGTGATCGGCAGCCGGCGGTCGCGTCCGAATGCCTTGATGGAGATCTTCGTACCGGGGGCGGACTGCCGGCGCTTGTACTCGGCCAGGTCCACCATCCGCAGTACCCGGTCCACTGTGGCCGGATCGTGCCCGGCGGCGACGAGGTCGTCGCGCCCGAGGTCGCCGTCGACGTACCCGGTGAGGATCGCGTCGAGCGTGGCGTAGTCCGGCAGCGAGTCCGTGTCGAGCTGACCGGGGCTCAGCTCCGCGCTCGGCGGCTTGCTGATGGAGTTCTCCGGGATCGGCGGTATCTCGCCGGCCTTGTCCGCCATCAGGTTGCGCCAGGTGGCCAGCCGCCAGACGAGTGTCTTCGGGACGTCCTTGAGCGGGTTGAAGCCGCCGACCGAGTCGCCGTACAGCGTCGAGTAGCCGACCGCCAGCTCGCTCTTGTTGCCGGTGGTCAGGACCAGGTGACCCTCCTGGTTGGACAGTGCCATGAGGATCACGCCGCGGACCCGCGCCTGCAGGTTCTCGACGGCCAGCCCGGACAACGAGATGTTGGCGAGGAACGCGTCCACCATCGGCTGGATCGCCTCGACGCGGTACTCCAGGCCGGTACGCTTGGCCAGCTCCGCCGCGTCGTCGCGGGAGTGCCCGGACGAGTGCTGGCTGGGCATCGACACACCGTACACATTGGACGGACCGAGCGCGTCGACGGCGATCGCCGCGACCACGCTGGAGTCGATACCGCCGGACAGTCCCAGGACCACCGAACCGAAGCCGTTCTTCCGGACGTAGTCGCGCAGCCCGACCACGAGTGCCTGCCACACCTCGGCCTCGTCGGCCAGCCGTTCGACGAGCCCGCCCCGCGCGGCGGGTGCCGGTAGCCGGGGCAGCGAGTCGGACAGGTGTACCCGCTCGACCCGCATCTCGCCGAGGCCGTCGCCCTGAGGCGCATCCGGGTCGGCGGCGGGCAGGCGCAGGTCGTGGACGAGCAGGTGCTCGGTGAACTGCGGCGCGCGGGTCAGCAGTTTGCCGGAGCGCGTGACGATCATCGAGTCGCCGTCGAAGACCAGCTCGTCCTGACCGCCGACGGTGTTGACGTACGCCACGGTGGCTCCGGCCTCCGCGGCCCGGCGGCGGACCAGCGGCAGCCGGAAGTCGTCCTTGTTCAGCTCGTACGGCGAGCCGTTGATGTTCAGCACCAGCCCGACCCGGGCCGCCCGGGCGACCGTGAACGGACCGCCGGCCTGCCACAGGTCCTCGCAGATCGTCAGCGCGATGTCGATGCCGCCGAACCGGATGACGGTCAGCGTGTCACCCGGAACGAAGTACCGGTCCTCGTCGAAGACGCCGTAGTTGGGCAGGTGGTGCTTGCGGTAGGTGGCGACGATGCGACCGCCGTACAGCACCGCGAGCGCGTTGCGCGCGCCATCGGCATCGGCGTCGAGGTATCCGACAACCGTGGGCAGGTCGCCGAACCCGTCGTCGGCCAGCTCCCGTGCGAGCGTGCGCAGCGTCCTCCGGGATGCGGCCACGAACGACTTGCGGAACACGAGGTCCTCGACCGGGTACCCGGTCAGCACCATCTCCGGGAAGGCGACCAGATGCGCCCCTGCCTCGGCGGCCCGTCCCGTCCACTCGCGAATCAGACGGGCATTGCCGGGCAGGTCACCGACGGTCGGATCCACCTGGGCCAGCGCAACGCGCACCGTGGTCATGCCGGTCCTCCAGCGATAGCGGAGGGCCGGCATGACCGAGCAATAGCTGGCAGGGTCATAGTTATAGTCTGCGCCTCGACGGCTCGTCGTGCGCTGTCACGCGCGTCACGCCGCGGTACGCGGGCAGGTATTCGATCGTATGGGTGTACGGCGGCCACAGCTCCCGCAGCCGCTGGACGATCCGTCGCGCGGTACCGGCCAGCGCCATCGCGACTCCGTGCCGGTCCGACCACTCGACGTAGGCGGCGATCCACGCGATCGTCTGCTGGCGCAGGGTGGCGGGGCCACGCGGCCGGTCGCGCCGCAGCGCATCGGGGACTCGCCAGATCACGTGAAAGACGTGCCAGCGGGTCAGGGCATCGGTGGCCGCGTCGACGAACGACGGGGTCGCCTCCCGGGGGATCGCCGCCTGATACGCCGAGTCCATGGCGGTGGCCACAGTGTCCGGTACCCGGCGGATGCAGCCCCAGGTGATGCGGTGCGGTACGCCCTCGATGAGCGCGTGGCGGAAGCCTCCGCTGCCGAAGTCGTGCAGCCGCAGCCGGCCGTCGCGGAGCAGGCTGTTCCCTTGACCGTTCTGGTCGCCCTGGCACAGCGCCAGCCACGGCCCCGGATCGTGCTCCACCCGCCAGGTCGCCTCGGCGATCTCGTCGTCGACACCGGACAGCGCCCGGACGCCGAGCGACGTAAGCACAGCGTGGTACTCGCCGATCGCGGTGACGACCTCCTCGTCGGTGCGCGCCACCGCCTCGGACCACGGGTCGTGAAAGAGCGGCTTGGGCGGTCGCACCGGGCCGATGGCGGACCGCAGCCGCTGGAACGTGTCGCGGTGCCCTCGGGTGGTCACGTGCAGCCGTGCGATGGCTTCGATGTACGCCAGCAGCGACGCGGTAGCGGCATCGGGATCGTCGCCCTCGACCACGTGCGCCGGGCTGCCGTCGCCGGAGCCGAGGTCCTCCATCACGACCATCGGGGTTGACGCGTCGCCGCCGTAGAGCCGCGGGCACAGCGGTTCACCGGTACCTGCCAGCTCGGTCAACAGGGCCAGCGCGGCCCACTCGTTGCGAATCTCGTCCGCCGCGCCGGGGAACGTCGGATGCGCGGCCTTGACGATGACGGTCGGCGGTACGTGGCTGGGCGCGGTGACCGTGCGCAGTCGCGCGACGACGCTGATCCGCCGGTCCGGTACCAGGTACGCGAGCTCCAAGCGGACATCGGCGTCGAAGTGGTCGGATACCACCCGCTCGGCCGCACGAGCGATGTCCGGCTCGGTCACCGCGCCATTATGTGGGAGAAGGCCCGAACCCCTCGATGTCCAGCGGCACGAGCTTGTCGACCGCCCGACCGAGCAGGGTCACCGCGACTCCGGGCGTGACCGCGCCGTGCGGGCCGAGCATGCGCAGCACGGAGACGATCCGGCCGACCCGGGCCAGCGTCAGGTACCCCTCGAGCACCCGACCCGGCCCCGTCACCAGCAACTGGATGGTGGTTAGCTCCGCGTCCGCCGGCAGCAGCAGAGGCGCCAGGCTCGCCGGTGCCGATTCGACTCTGACGTGCGTACCGTCGTCGAGCACCGCGGCGAACGGCCGACAGTTCGTGGCGAGTCGATGCGTGCGCAGGACGGCGCCCGCCTGGGCCGTGGTCGGCAGGACCGCGAGCGCCTGGCGGAGCTGCGATCCCAGCGGCCCGGTCGACGACCGGGTGACCGCACCGGCGATGGCGCCGAGACGTTCGAACAAGGTCGAGCAGGTGTCGCCGAGCAGAGCCTCCATCGAGCCGCGCGTGGTAGGCCGCCGCGCGGCAGACGGCTCGGACGTGGGCGGGGCCGGTAGATCCGACTCGGCCAGCAGCGCGCGTTCCAGCTCCGGCTGGTAGGCGACCGCCGGGCCGGGATCCAGGGCCCCTTCCGGCGGTGGCGGTCGCCGGCGCGTGTCGGCGAACACCCCCGCGAGCGCCAACACCACCAGTACCGCCACCGCGACCGCCACGCCCCCGGCGATCGACCCGAACCGCGCTCTCGAGATCACGTCAACTCAACGGGGGGCGTAACGCGCGCGTAACGCGATCGGGGCAGGATGGGCCTCGTGGATCGCCAGCAGGAGTTCGTGCTCCGCACCCTCGAGGAACGCGACATCCGGTTTGTCCGGCTGTGGTTCACCGACGTGCTCGGCACTCTCAAGTCGGTGAGCGTCGCACCCGCGGAGCTGGAGGCCGCCTTCGAAGAGGGCATCGGCTTCGACGGCTCGGCGATCGAGGGCTTCGCGCGGGTGTACGAGTCGGACATGATCGCGATGCCGGACCCGACCACGTTCCAGGTGTTCCCGTTCGAGGGCGGGGCGTCGGGCGAGAGCGCCCGGATGTTCTGCGACATCCTGCTGCCGGACGGTTCGCCGTCGTGGGCGGACCCGCGACACGTACTGCGTCGCGCGCTGTCCCGGGCGGCCGAGCGCGGCTTCACGTTCTACACCCACCCCGAGATCGAGTTCTTCCTGCTCGACGGGGTGCGGCCGGACGGCGGTGTGCCGGTACCGGTCGACGCGGGCGGCTACTTCGACCACACCACGCACGCGGTGGCCCGCGACTTCCGCCGCCAGGCCGTGCTCGCGCTCGAGCGCATCGGCATCTCGGTCGAGTTCAGCCATCACGAGGTCGCACCCGGGCAGCAGGAGATCGACCTGCGGTACGCCGACGCGCTGGCTACCGCCGACAACATCATGACGTTCCGCCACGTGGTGAAGGAGGTCGCGCTCTCGCACAACGTGCACGCGACGTTCATGCCGAAGCCGTTCACCGACCAGCCGGGCAGCGGCATGCACACCCACCTGTCCCTCTTCGAGGGTGAGCGCAACGCGTTCCACGACGCCAGCGACCCGATGAAACTGTCCAAAGTGGCCCAAGCCTTCATCGCCGGGCTGCTGGTGCACGCCCGC